>DOSU01000163.1 GCA_003513895.1 Rikenellaceae bacterium | reverse complement strand
TCGCGCAGCGGGAAGGTATATAATGAATGAGCGGGAAACGAGGCTCGAACTCGCGACCCTCAGCTTGGGAAGCTGATGCTCTACCAACTGAGCTATTTCCGCAACTGTTGTGCAAATATAGGCAAAATAATTTTGCTTTTTGCCAGATGCAAAGGACTGCTAATCTCTTATAAGCAGAATCGCATCCACACTCTCGCCAATCACCAGATTATTTGTTCTCCATGTGAATCTACCGTTTTTGCTCTGAATCACGTATCCTATCTCCTCCCAACTGTTTTCTCTTTCGCCGAATGTTGTGCCAGATGGACCAACGACCCACTTAAATAAACGATAATTCCCTTTTTCAAGGTATTGTCTGGTAAAGGTAATTTTTGATTTTTCTTTTTTACTTTTAAGAAAACTGTCGCCAAAAAAAACTTTACTGTTGTCCGGAATATTTTCCCATTTTCTTGTTGAAAATCTAACCGGTTCGATGATTACTCTTGAACTACCTTCGATTTTCAAATAGTCGTAAATGGCATTGAAAGAGTTCAGTCCAAGAGCCGCGAGACTCTCGGTGGAAACCCATTCTCCGGCAGGGTTTTCATTGAAGTAAGTGTAAGGAGTTTCAAATGTAATAGGGAGTGTTTTTTCTCCGAACTGATTCCATATCCAACCCTCGGGGTATCTTGATCCCATATCGGAAAAACTCTGATTCTTCGGAGAATAAAGATCTCTATTTCCCATAGTCAGTGCCGAAAGCAGTATCTGCTTACTCAAAAACCTTTCGTTTGTAGATTTTGCCGTATGTATCCAATAGGTTGCAGAATTGGCAATCTGAGAATGCATATTCAAAAACAGATCAAATGGAGCTTCTGATGTAAGTTGCGAAATCTTCTTCTTGAGAAGTTTTACTTCAGGCATTGTAAGTGAATCCGGTCTGTCCCAGTTTATCTCAATATTTACTCCTGTTGAAGTGGAACGTGAGTAGCCGCCTGCAACTCCATCGGGGTTAATCATGGGAACTAAGTAAAATATTGATTTACGCCTTATATCTCTTGCATGGGGAGTATCTGCAACAATGTTCTCAATGAGCGCTTCAAGATGCCAGTTTGCCGGCTGTTCACTGGGGTGGGAGCGTCCGTGAATCCATACTCTCTTTTTGCCTTTGTCCGGGATTGAAGAGTCTGTAATTGTGAGCATATCCACTGCCAGTCCGTTGAGGCTTTTTCCGATCTCTTCCACCTTTACAAATGACTTTTGAGCCCATTCGCCAATTTTTGCCTGGTTTCTTGAATATGTATATGGAATATAATGACTTATGTAAACAGTATCTTTCTGGAAAACTTTGAAAATCTGGCCTCGGTTAATGTTTTCAGATGCATCAAACCTTTTGAAATTTATTCCGTCATAGCTGTAAAATGGTCTTATTGCTTCAGAATTCTTTATGTTTAAAAAAATCTGCTTTCCCTTTACACCATCCATTCTGAAATAATACCATCTTGCACTTGGCCGCAAAGTAGTGTCAACCGGATTAAGCGGGTCGAACCTGGAGAAGATGTTAACAGAGTAAATTTTAAGAGAATCTGTGTCCGAAGTCTTTATTTTTGCGGAGTCTATAAACTCATATTTACCGATGCTCCCTGACTCAAACTCTGTTGATATTCGAATTTGTGAAAAAAGAATACTACTGCAAAACAACGTAGGCAGTAGCATGCAGATAAATTTTTTCGGCATTTCTTGAAATTTTAAGTAGCAGTATTACAGCTCGGTAGCCTTTACTTTAACGACTTTTCCCCTGTTGGAAAAAGCAAGTTCGGAGTTGTTCTTTTTTTTCTCCTGAATTAGTCTGTGAAATGCGATGTTTAAGCCATTGAGAATGTTTTGTCGTAGCTCTCTAGTCTCTAGTTCGCTCATAATTAGCTATTTTGTTGTAGGTAGGTTTATTGTAAATCTTTTCTTCCATCGCTTTCCCGCCCTCTGCAATCAACTCCTGGGGTATAGTAGAGTTGTTTATTATCATCCAGTATTCACACAACGGAATATAGAGCGAAAATAAGTGTTTTAATCCAATATCGTATCGTCTTCTTATAGTTTTTTCTTCAATATTATGTCCTCCTGAGGCTACTCTCATCTTAACTCTCTCAACAGCAAGGTTCGGTACACTCAGCCAAAAAAATAAAAGTGTAACTTTATATCCATTTTCCTGTGCAAATTTAATAACTTTTGCATGAGTTCGGGTAGCCAGCGTTGTTTCAATAGCAAAATCTGTACCGTCGGAAATTAGATTTTGGATTCTTGCAATCATAATTTTCCCTGCCTGAATCGATACACTTTCCGGTTTGAAAGGGGAGAGCCCTTTGGCAATTTCATCGGCATTTACAAACTCTTTGCAATGGAGCATTTCCGGCAGAATCGTATAAGAAGCAGTAGTTTTTCCTGCACCATTACATCCGGATATAATATATAATTTAGGCATTCGCGTGTTGTGTAATCCTCAAATATACTAATTATTTTGCGATGCGGCATAAGCAAAAAGAGCGAAATCGCCAAGACACGGATCGTTTGGAAAAACTTTTTTTAGAAAACCTGTGATCTCCTCCGCAGTTACAATATCGGCACTTTTTCTTTTTGTAATTCCCAACTCAAGTGCACTTCGGTGAACGTGAACGTCAAGGGGTATAATCAGCTCCGTAACAGGAATATTTTTCCATATGCCTATATCAACTATTCCATCGTCCCTTACCATCCATCTTCTAAGCATATGAATTTTTTTGTTGGCAGCTTTTTTGTCAATTTTTTTTCCGTATATCCTCTCCCTTATTTGAATTGGAGTCATTAATTCTATTGAAACGGAGGTTGAGTAAAAATCCCTTAGTCGGGAGCAAATGCCGCCGAATTCACTCCATTTTATTGTTCTGTGCAGGCTTTTATCATCGCTTCGGTAGATTCCTTTTATAACATAGTCATAGGGTTTCCAATTCATTTCCTCCATAGCTCTTTTGCAATCCCGTACGATCATATCTCTTCTTCCCCAGGCCAGATGTGCCGAAATTACTGCAGAAATTTCAATATCCTGAAGAGTCGCCTCTCCTTTTTTGAAAAGATCGAAAAAGTGTTTGGGAATAGCAACCGGGTCATTTATGAAAAATTCGGGTGAGTTGTATTTTGCAGCAAGATGTGTTAATCTTTCAGAAATTTCGTGATACTCCATTTTTTTAAATTAATGTTCAAATTTATGAAATTTATAGTCCTCTATTTTAGTTTTAATTAACTTTGCTGTATAGAGAACAAATTTGTATTAAATGTTACTGGTCTATGAAACTGAATATTAGAACAATACTTGTATCGTTTATTGTCATTTCAGGAATATTTTCTATTTCTTCATGTGATAAACTTGGAAAGGAACCTATTGCAGGAGCATATTATGGTAAAATAACCATTCCGGGAACGGAAACGCCGGAAAGCTCCCCTGTTGTAGTCGCCGGACCTGTTTTGGGTAAAGGTGTAATTACATTGATAGATTTTCCATTGTTGTCCGGGCAGGATTTAATTATTCCTCTTGTCAATATTACGAATACAACCTCCGGTTACTCTATTGACTTCACAGGAAACCTGCTCCCCGGCATTGATGCGCAAGTTACCGGAACAAGCGACGGATTCAATATGAATATGACAATCAACATTAACGTTACCGGGGTCCCAATGGTTGTTGCTTTTAGCGGTCGAAAAATGGCAGAAGACTAGTTTGCTTTTTGTAGATTTATTAAACAATCCGGCCCATTAATTTGTGGCCTTTTTTTTGCATGCAGAGAGATGAACTAATACTATAGTTAAATAACTAAACAGGTAGTTTTATTTTGTGTAAATTTTAAAACCTATGAAAACCAAAAAGGAAATAAGAGAACTAACCAAGGCGGAACTTCAGATAATGCAACTTCTTTGGAAAAAGGATCAGGCATTTGTTAATGAGCTTATTGAGGAGATGCAGGAACCAAAACCGGCATATAATACAGTTTCCACAATTGTACGGATACTTGAAACTAAAGGATTTGTTTCCCACAGGACTTTCGGAAAATCTCATCAGTACTTTCCGGCAGTTGAAAAAGAAACTTATGTAAAATCTTATATGGGAAATGTGCTTTCATCATTTTTCTCCGGTTCGGTATCAAATATGGTTTCATTTCTTTCAAAGAAAGAGGGAATCACACTTAAAGAGGCCGACGAAATAATGGAGATTATTTCAAAAAACAAACAGTAATTTAATATTTATAAATATGACAACATTGCTGGGTTATATCACAGAATCGCTAATTTGCGGAGCACTTTTCTGGCTTCTTTTTAAACTGGTTGTTCAATCAGGAGGAAGCTACGGGTTTCAAAGGGGATATCTGTTGATTGCATCTCTTTTCACTGTAATTTTTCCGCTTATAAATGTTCCTGTACAGCAAACATCTTTTATTGGATTGTCTATCCCCGAACTGTTGGTATATGGATCAGGCACGGGATATAGTCCTTCTTCAACCGGATTCTGGCAAAATATTTCAGGACAGGGGTGGGGTATTCTTTTCTGGACAATTTCCTCTTTGTTCGCTGTTAATTTTGTGTTTCAACAACTATTACTTTTAATAGTCAGTTTAAACGGAGAGAAAAGCCGGGAAAACGGCATTATAGTAATTAAGAGTAATAAAATCTCTTCGCCCTTCTCTTTTTTTAACTCAATATATATTCACAAGGGATTAAGCGAGAGCTTTTTAAAGGCAATTCTTTATCATGAATCTTCTCACATTCAAAGAGGTCACTCATTTGATATTGTTTTGATTTCGTTAATTAAAATTGTTCAATGGTTCAACCCCTTTATATATTTTCTCCGAAAATCACTTATATCTGTTCACGAGTATCAGGCAGACGGAGATGTAATTGAAAGGGGAATTAATATTGAAGAGTATCAGACAATAATACTGAACCTGCAGTTCGGGTTCTCTCCATCGGTCACTAACAGGTTACATAATTCATTAACTATTAAAAGATTTAAAAAAATGGAAAATTTAATTAAAACAAGGACATCTTTTGGAAGCGTCCTGATTGTAGTTCTACTTGTCACCGCAATTTTTGCTGTGATATCATGTAAAAATAAAAAGGAGACACCAACGGTCACTGAGCAGACACAAAGTGAAGACAAATTGATTGACTCCGATAAAGACACCTATAAAGTACCGGATGAGACATCTGACAACAACGATGCTGTACCATTTACTGTGGTAAGTGTAAAACCAACCTTTAATGGTGGGGACGAGAACGATTTT
>DOSU01000106.1:311-3791 GCA_003513895.1 Rikenellaceae bacterium | reverse complement strand
TGCAGCGTATTCAACTTGCCGGATGGATCCGCCCATCATTTGGGCTGCGGCGGCAGCAGCCATGGAACATGCAGAACCAACTTCACCCTGGCAGCCAACCTCAGCGCCAGAGATGGATGCATTTGTTTTTATCAAGTTGCCAATCAGACCTGCCGTTGCGAGCGCATGTAAAATATCCAATTCGGTGGTTTCAAAAGTTTCTTCGACGTAACGTAAAACGGCAGGCAGAATCCCCGCAGAGCCGCAAGTTGGAGCGGTTACAATTCTTTCACCCATGGCGTTTTCTTCAGCCACTGCAAGGGCATAAGCAGGCAAAAAGCCTTCTTTTTTTAATTTTTCACCCGATGTTTCAATTTTTCGATAGATGTTACGGGCTCGCCGTGAGACTCCTAATCCACCAGGTAGTACGCCTTCAGATATCAATCCGCGATTGATGCTGTCTTTCATCGCAGACCATACTTCGTGCAAATATGAAGAAAAAGAATCATCTTCGTAATCTAGTACATATTCCCAAAAAGATTTGCCAACCTGAGTACACTCTCTTAAAATATCTGACATGATCTCATGTGGATATATTCGTTTTGAATTTAGGTTTTTTGAACTGTCGGTAATGACCCCACCACCCGGGCTGTAAACTTCCCAGATATCAGTGACTTTTTGAGTGCTATTGAGGGCTTCAAAGCGCATACCGTTTGGATGAAGTGGAAGTAATTCATCCGGTTTCCAAATAAATTCAACTTGTTTTGGGTACATTGCATTCACAATGGTGATATCTGTCAAATGTCCCCGGCCTGTGGCTGCCAGGCTTCCAAATAAAGTCACCCGATACGATGTTGCATCGGAGGTGCGTGAGCTGAACACCTCTGCAGCTTTTCGCGGCCCCATTGTATGGCTGCTGGAGGTGCCGTTTCCTATTTTATATAACTCGCAAATTGATTCCATGAAATTTTTACTCTGTATCAACCCTATTGGAATTGGGATAAACTAACTATTGGTTATAGAAATAATAAAATGAGTTTATCATATATCGCCAAGCCAAACCCCTTCGGGGTTTTTACACTTGATGACATCACAGTTCATATCCAACCCATTGATCACAATTCGCAAGCAACCAGCAAAAGATTCTGCCTCACCAAGATCAAGTAAAGCCAAAACACATTCACAAGTGATTAATTAAAACCATATTGAGTTATTAATCTTCGATCCCTTAAGCTCACGAAATATTTAGGTCAACATCAGATAAAAAATGTTTTACCAACTTGTATTTCGTTTCGAGTGAAAGAGTTACAATAACCCAGGAAATAATAGATATTGAACATAATCCATAACACGGGATAATTTAAGAAACTGAATTGCTAAATACTGAAGTGTTTATTGTTGTGACTGGTTACTATAAACCCGAAAACCAAGGAGCAATATTAATGAAAAGTGTTATTGAAATTAGGTCATACATCATTAAAGATGGAAAAAGAGATGAATTTCACCGTCTTGTTTCTTTGGATTCATATCCATTGATGATGAAATGGGGTATTGATGTTGTGGCATTTGGCCCATCCGTGCATGATGAAAATTCGTATGTGCTAATGCGTGCTTTTACCGATGACGCCGAAAGAATTGCCAGCCAGGAAAAATTCTACGGAAGCGATGATTGGCGAAACGGGCCAAGAAAAAGCATTGTTGAGCTAATTGAGAATGATACGAATATCGTGTTGGAAGTTAATGAAAATACAATTCAAGCAATAAAGGACAACCATATCGGGATAGATTCCGTTCCAATTATGTAGGTATAAAGTTAATCTACTGAATTTATAAGAACTGTTTCGGTATATTGGTTTTAAATTTTGTGTATATTATTCTACTAATTTTGGAAGCTAAGCTAACCACCGAAAAAATTTTTCATTTAGCTAAAAATTAATATTTTTCGTAATCCAAAACACCAGATTTTTCTTGTGTTAGTTAGTAGCGGGGAGTGGTTATCATCCCCTCATTAGGGATTCAATCCACCAAAAAGACACCTTCAGGTGTCTTTTACACCTAGGTAACGCAATGGATTCGATAATAATCCATGGTTTTTTCCACTACTTTTTGGGGTTTTTGTTTTTCTCGAACTTATCTTGATAGGCAATGCAAATAACTATTTGCCTTGAATGTTTTTTGGTTTATTATTAATCAATTACTCTGCAAATAAATTGGAGATGAACAACCATGAGCCTTGGCATATTTTATATTAAATCACCGAACAAAAACAACGATCCCGACTTTGACGAATCGGCTCTGGCTTTCTTGAAAGAAGTAAGCAAGACTATGGGGGAGGAGTTGTATATCGCTGACGAACAAGCTTTCGCAGTTCAACATACACATATTTTCTTTGTCGCTTCAGGTGGATCGGAGCAACAGTTTGTTAAAAGTTTTAATATGATCGAAGGGCCTTATTATTTGTTGACGCGCCGAACACACAATTCACTGGCAGCTGCCATGGAGATTCTGGCCTTCCTGCAGGAAAGCGGGAAGAAAGGCGAGATCATTCATGGTGATACCGGGTCCATCGGTCGAAAACTAGCGCAGATCGTCAAGATCAACACAGTGAAAGATCGCTTGAAAGGCTACCGACTTGGTTCAACCGATGAATCGACCTGGTTGATCGCGAGCAATGCTGATCCGGTGGTATTGAAGACTGCAAGCGGTATGGATATGGTTCATATCTCGATGGATGAGCTTTTGTCAGAAGTTGCGAAGAATACGTATGTGGACAATCAGTTCACAGAAGAGATCAAACGTAAGGGATATGATTCCACGGAAACTAAACGAGCCCTGGGTGTCTATGGCGCTGTCCGCCGCCTTGTCGACAGATATGAACTTAACGGTATCACGATCCGATGTTTTGATATCTTGCAGCCAGCATGCATCTCAGGTTGTCTCGCACTTGCGATTTTGAATGCAGAGGGTATTCATGCAGCTTGCGAAGGAGACAACCGTTCCCTGATCTCCATGACGGTACTTAGCGAATTAACTGGTCAGCCGGTTTTCATGGCGAATCCGGGTAGATTATATCCAGAACAGCAAGAAATGGTCTTCGCACACTGTGTTTTACCTTTGAATATGCCTGATCGATACCAGCTTACGACCCACTTTGAGAGCGGCCTGGGTATTTCAATTGCAGCTGAACTTCCATTGGATGCCTGCACGGTTTTTAAATGCAGAGAGAATTTTAAAGAATATTTCGCCCAGAATGGACAGATTATTGAGAACCTGCATGAAGGGTGCATGTGCCGAACCCAGATCCGGATTCGATTGCCGGAGCAGATATCCTATTTCACGACCAGGCCAATTGCCAACCACCATATGATTTGTATGGGAGACCATAAGGCGTTAATTGACGCATTTTTTACAAGTTATGAATAAGAAACGCCAATACTTTAAAGGACTAAGGGTTATTCAGTCGTGTGTCCTAATGGATAATGAAGTCAGCATTCTCTCCAA
>DOSU01000106.1:0-221 GCA_003513895.1 Rikenellaceae bacterium | reverse complement strand
CCGGGCATTTTTCAATCCAAAAGACACGATAAAGAATTATTGTTATCGAGACCAATTTCAATAGCATATATATAAAACCATACCCCTTTATGATTTCTTTGTTATCAAGAGGATAAATTAATAGCCTTAATTTCTTTCTTGCAATTTTTTGTCAGTCGATAATGTCTTTACGCTGATCGGGGAGAAGCGGTGAGAAAGAGCAGTAAAGATTCCTGCAAGAA
>DOSU01000002.1:236-11507 GCA_003513895.1 Rikenellaceae bacterium | reverse complement strand
GGAAGGATTTCGTTGTTATTTTTAAGCAGCACAATACTTTTGGCAGCTATTTCTCTTGCAAATGCTTTGTTGTCTGCTTTGCCAAGAGTCTCTTTCTCCCTGTTTTCGTCTGAAAATTTGTACGGGTCTTCAAATAATCCTAATTCAAATTTCTTGTAAAGAATATGGCTTACTGCCTGATCAATTACCTTTTCGTCAATCTCTTTGTCAAGGACTAATTGCTTGAGGTTATTTATATACAGGTGACTCTCCATATCAATTTCACAACCTGCCAGGAGTGCCTTACAGGCTGCCTCTTTTCCGTCTTTTGCAAAGCCGTGAGGTATTAGTTCGCCAATTGCTCCCCAATCACTTACTACCATACCGGTAAAGCCCCATTTTTTGCGAAGGACCTCAGTCAGTAGAAACTCACTACCTGTTGCAGGAACTCCGTTAAGATCGTTAAAGGCTGTCATAAATGAACCTACACCCTCTTTTACAACCGATTCAAAAGGGGGTAAATAGACCTCCCAAAGAGTTCTGTCAGAAATATCGGTGGTGTTGTAATCTCTCCCTGCCATAGAAGCTCCATATCCTGCAAAATGTTTTGCGCATGCTATCAGAGCATCAGTTGATCCAATTCCATTACCTTGGAAACCTCTTACTCTTGCTGCACCGATAATTGATCCCAGATATGAATCTTCCCCTGCTCCCTCCATAACTCTTCCCCAACGAGGATCTCTGCAAATATCTACCATTGGCGCAAATGTCCAGTGTATTCCTGCGGAAGTGGCTTCAATAGCGGCAACTCTTGCTGACTTTTCAATTGCTTTGATATCCCAGCTTGCTGCCTCAGCCAATGGTATTGGAAAGGTAGTCTTGTAGCCGTGAATAACATCCTGTGCAAACAAAAGTGGTATTTTTAATCTCGATTTCATTGCATATTGCTGCAATGAGCGGGTGGTAGCTGCTCCGTGTACATTTAACAAAGAGCCTACTCTGCCCTGGGCAATTTCGTCAAGGATTTTGGGCGTTACCGCTTTAGGTCCTGTTTGCTCCCAGTTTCCTGAATATTGATTAATCTGACCTATCTTTTCGTCCAGAGTCATTTGACTCAACAGGCTATCAACTCTTTTATATATTGTCTCTTTCTGACCATATATGTTCAGAGATAAAAATAACAAAGCTATTGAAAAGAAAATTCTCATATTTTTTGATAAACTTTTACGTAATCAACCTCCATAACTTTTGGAAAACTTAAGTCATCCACTCCGTACTTTCCGCCCAGTGATCCGCCTATCGCCAAATTTATAATTAAATGGAAGCGTTTATCATAGGGCCATGTTCCGAATCCTGTTCCATCATTTTTATGGGTATAGAAATGAACATTATCTACATAAGCTCTCCATTCGTTTTGATCCCACTCCAAAGTATAGATGTGAAAATCTTCATAAGGTTGGGAAACAAAAATCTTCCCGCTTACCTGTGTACCCAATATGTGATTATAAATTTTTGTGTGGGCAGTAGCCAAAACAGTATCGGTATTATAACCCACATTCTCCATTATATCAATCTCTCCACTATTTGGCCATTCTCCATATTCCCAATCGGTGGGGAGCATCCATATTGCCGGCCAAGAGCCCACTCCGGAAGGTAATTTTGCCCTTATATCAAACTTCCCGTAAAGCCAATCTCCCTTGCCTTTTGTAATAAGGCGCGCTGATGTATATCTTTTTCCGCCGGCACTATCAAGACGAGCAGTGATTCTCAATACTCCATCAGAAACATAGGCATTTGTACTGTCTTTATCTGTATAAAACTGAGCCTCGTAGTTCCCCCAACTAACATCATTCCCTTTAGTGTCGAAACTCCACTTAGTTGAGTCAGGAAGCCCGTTGTAGTCAAAGTCATCACTCCAGACCATTTTCCACTCATCCTTAGGATTTGAGCAAGAGAAAGATAGGAACGCAATAAAAACAATTAATATATTTTTTTTCACTTTTTTATTTTTATATAATTTATAGATCCTTTGCATACTTATTTCCAAATCTGTCAATTACCAGTACACTGACCTTTGAGGTTTGATCTTTTAAGGTAGCTTTAAAAAGATGGTTTGTCATTCCAACACTTAACCATGAATACTTCTTGTTTTTTCCGGGTTGATATTGAATTTTAGCCTGAGGATCTTCTCCCCAATACCTCTCCATCTTGCTGACAAAATTATTATTTTCAAACACATAAACATTCCACTCCTGGTCGTAGTTATAGACATTGGCAATAATTGATTTTCCGTCTTCGCTTCTGTATAGTTTAAACTGCTCATCTTTAGACATTCCTACCCCTTTAAAATACCAGCTTAAGCTATCTCCGTTAACTTCATATACAGTATATCCCTGTGGCGTTCCGTCTTGTCCTATTTCTCCTTGCCACCAGGAGGCACTTGCCGCTGAATGTGTATGTTCTAAAATATTATCGGAGATTGTAGTATTCCATTGTGTATGGCTATGCCCGGCCATAATATGGATATTGTACTGTTCAATGATTTTATAGAAAGCTTTATTGTTCATCAAAGAGTTGCGCAACAATTTGGTATGATTTTCGGGGTTTTCTGAATCTCCGTATTTTGTGGGGATATGTAAAGAAATAACAACTGTCTGGCCTGGCCTAATTAATTTTAAATCCGATTCCAGCCATTGCAATTGGTTTTCGTCTAAATAACCCATATAAAGATAGGAGTAACCGTAATAGAAAACATCATCCAAGACTATATAGTGAATCTTTCCTACATTATAGGAATAGTGGGTTGGTCCGAAAGCTTCAGTAAAGCTGTTTTCAGATAGTTCGTTGCTTCTTTCTGAATAATCCTTGTCGTGATTTCCAATAACCTGATAAAAAGGGATATTTAACTGAGATATCATCTCTTTATAGTTCCGGAAAAGGAAAGGTTTATCAAATACTAAATCACCAACACATATTGCATGTTTAGGGACACTATATGATTTTAAAGTTTCGTTCACATCCGTGGTAACTTTTTGCAGAAGGGGAAACTCTCCCTCTTCTGATACCTGTGGGTCTGCCCACACAACAAAAACATGTTTTTCCTGAGACAGAGGCTCTTTTGCTAATTCAAAATCAATATGCTGACTACTATTCCGGGAATCTATCTTTTGATAGAAAACCGGTATTCCATTTTTCTGAGGAGAGTTGTATCCCGATGGAAGTGAATAGTAAACAAATTTTCTATCTGATAAACTTTGAATCTCATACTCTCCGTTTGAATTTGTCAACACTACAGCTGTTCCGTCTGAAACAGCAACATTTTCTACTGCTTTCTTTTGGCATGTAACTTTCCCCCTGACAACAATATGTTCAGGTGAGTCAGCAAAAGAGAGCAAAGAAGCAATCAGAAAATATGATAGCCAAAGCAATTTTAGTATATTTTTCATTTTAGACTACTTCCAGGTTGATTTTAATAAATTTATGATGTGTGATGAAGCCGTTATCGCTTCATCACATCATCACTTCTAAACTAACTTATAACCTATTTTAGAACCCACATTAGTTTATTTACTTCATCAAATCCCTGATATTGTCTATCCAGAGCAATTACCAGATTGTCTTTGTTAGACTGAGACTCTCCCGAAGGATATGTCCAACGCATCGGGAAACCGTTTACATTTTCGGCGTTAAGATTTGTTGCCGGATCAAGTGGAAACAGAGGGTATCCGTTTCTTCGGAATTCAAAATATGCAAATGTTCCATCTTGCAAATAGTTAAACAGATAACGTTGCTCCCAAATTTGTTTAAGCCTGTCTGCGCTTAAGGTTTTGTAGGCTGCCTGTCCGGTAAAATATCCATTAATGTATGCTTGGTCAATAGGAACACCGTGAGCATAAGAGACATCTGTAGCCATAGTAAATTCCAAAGCTGCCTTTACTCCTGTCTCGTAATATGTTTGTGAAGTTCCTGTAGTCCAACCCAGTTCTATTGCTTCTGCAATAATCAGGTTTTGTTCTGGGTATCCAACATATACAAGAGGTTCAGAAGCATACAGAAATGCATATCTTCTGTTTAACAATGAAACATTTCCACCTGCAAAAATACCTGCAAGTTGTGTATAACTAATTGCAACATTTACTCCAATATATGCATCCGGATCGCTCATAACTTTGCCATGAGTAAGCTGATAAGCAGATGGTTCTGCATAATAGAACAGCCTTTTATCATTAAGCTTTTTAAGAATTTGAACCATATTATCACTAATCATTGTAGCTGCTGTAAACTTTTGAGCCTGATACAATGGATGATAATTTCCGGTTTGATTTGCATACTTCAATTGAAAGTTATCGGCATTTGAGGTCATAATATTACCTGCTGCAACTATAGCTGCAAAACGAGCTTTTGTAGCGGCATCAACACGTTTGCTCATTGACATAATAACTTTTAACTGGAACGAGTTACATAGTTTGCGCCATTTTACAGGATCGCCGTTAAAAACTATATCACCGCTAAATGTTCTGCCAACAGCAAAAAACTCTTCTGCTTGCTTAAGATCTGCCAGAATTTGGTTAAAAACAGCTTCCTGAGTATCGTATATTGGATTTAGCAATCCATCTTTACCGAATCCTGCTTCGGAATAAGGAATATCACCGGTTTGCATAGCTACTCTGAATGCATTAAATGCTTTCAGAAATAAGGCAAGTCCTTTGTAAGAATTTTCTGAAATACTACCTGCTGAGTATTCAACCATTTGCTTTAGATTTGGGAGTATTGTATAAGTTCCAAAACTACATGAACCAATCTTATTGTATTGTTCGTTCAATGCAGAAGATTCTACATATCCAACATATTTTGGTAGTGCCTGAAGGGTTATATAAGCCTTGCTGTCACCTCCTTGCTTAAGTGTTGATATCAGAGCTCCTGTGGCAAGCATGGCTGATGTAGCCATTGTCGATTTGTCAGGGTTTGTGTTCATCTCCTCAAATTTGCTGCAAGAATCAGCAAAAATCAGTATAAACAACATTGACCATATATATATTCTTTTCATCGCTTATATTAGAATTAGAAGTTAAGTTTAATATTAAAACCCAGATAGCGTAAAGATGGGTCATTAAAGTTGTCTGAACCTCCGTCAGGGTCAGAGTACTTGAAGTCTTTAGCCCAGAAGAACAAGTTTTGTCCTACAAAAGAGACTGATGCACCTTTTGCACCAAATGAAGAACATGCCGGTTTAGGCAAGTTATAAGTCAAAGATAACTCTCGGAGTTTAATAAATGTTGTCGAGTATATATCAGCTGGTCTACCTGCTCCACCCCATGCAATACCTGCATGAATTCTGTTTACATAATCTTTATAGGTAGTAGCTATATCGTTTGGAGCGAATGTTCTGTTGTCGCTTGTGATGTTTCCATAAACATCATAAGTAACAGTTCCTGAAACAACTTTTACCCCTTGTCCGATAAAGTTCTTTGATCCTGGAGTTGCAACATCCAATGCACGAGCCTCTGTAAGTGATTCTGGGTGATTACCCGAATTCCACAAATAACTTTCTGTCATAGAGTTTGTTAAGCCTCCAACTCTACCATCAAATGATAAACTTAATGAAAAGTCTTTGTAGCTTACTGTAGAGTTTACACCCCATACCCAATCAGGATCATACCAACCGAAATTAGAAGTGTAACTAGCATATTGAACAACTCCGTTAGAGAATATAATATTGCCCGAAGGGTCACGTAAATAATCGTTGAGAACATAAGCATCTACACGTTCTCCCTCTTTAACCCAAGGTTTATCTGTTGAATATTTTGGATCAAGTTTATTGTAGTATCTGGCATAAGTGGACCAGTTTGCTCCAATGTCCACTCTCCAGTCTTTTGTCAATACAGGAGTTCCTGTAACTGACACCTCCCAACCCCGGCGTGATATCTCTTCATCAATATTAAGATAGCTGGTTGTAAAACCTGTAGATGGAGAAATTGCAGCACTCTTTAGGAAGTCATACATTTGTTTATCGTAGTATGATACATCAACCATCAGGCGGTTGTTCCAAAGAATAACCTGTGTTCCTACTTCGAATGTGGTTGCGGACTGTGGAAGCACATCTGTAGCAACCAGTGAGTTTGGAAGATATGCGGAAGCTAATGAGCCCCATGCTGAGTTCGTTACAGAATATACGCTGTTAGTTGCATATACATCCGGTGGTGTTTTTGACATTGTCCAGGAACCTCTTAGTTTCCACATAGACAACCAGTCAAATTTCTTAGGTAGAAGCTCCGAAGCTATAAAACTACCGGAAACTGATGGATATAAGTAAGATCTTGTATCAGAAGGGAGTGTTGAACTCCAGTCGTTTCTGAGTGTTCCCTCTACATATATCATTCTGTCCCAAGAGAAGGCCAACCTTCCGTATAAACTATTTACTTGTTGCTTATACAAAGTAGAGGTAACATTTGGTTTATCAACAGAAGCCTTAAGTGAGAAAAATGCCGGAATTGAAATACCGTTAACCGTGTTTGCCGCCATTGCATCATCCTGACGGTAGAAAATAGTTCCCCCTACCAGACCATCTACAGTTAATTTATCCCAAGTTTTTTCTCCTGAAATAATTAAATCATTATTTATACTGAAACCAGAATTCCTTCCTGTAGCGTAAGCTCCATCCAAACTGCCGTACCAGCCGCGGTTAGGCCCTGTATTACCCGAAGATACATATGAGTCCTTAGAAATTTTAACGTCTTGCCTGTCTGCATAAAAATCCAAACCTGAACGTAAACTGGCTTTTAGCCAAGGTGTAAATTCGTAGCTTGCACTTGCAGTAGCTTTGAAAATATCGCGGTTAATTATGTTCAGCTTCTCATATTGAGAAAAATAGGGATTATTATGACTGGTTGTTAAATTTCCTCCTTGTCGTGTATTGTTCTGGTATGTGAAATTTTGTTTTTCATTTTTAATAGTCCAGTAATCTTTATAGTCAAGAATATTATAGTCAGGAGCAGTCCATATTAATAATGTATACATAGGGTCATAGTTGGTATAACCGTTGAACCCAATATTCGGAGAAGATTGTTTGTAATATGCTACGTTTGAACTGAATTTGAATTTATCAAGGTTGATATCACCACCAATTTGATAGTTATATTTATCAAGTGTGTTATTAGGATATTGTCCTTTTGTTTTTACCCATGTAACAGAAGATCTTACAGAAGAGTATTTCCCCTGATAAGATAAACTAACATTGTTATTAGTAATAAAACTTTGCTCAAGGAAGTTTTTGAAGTTGTCCTTTCCAACAGGAAGATAAGCATAAGTTCTGTACTCTTTAGCTGCTGGATCCCATTGATACTGATCACTTCCGTCAATTCTTCTACCCCATGCCTGATCTTGGTTATATGAATAAACTCCCGAAGTTTGTCCACGACCATAAATCCCTTGTTTTTCAGGGATTGCAAGAAATCCGGCATCAAACATTGTATTACTGTTAATTGAGATTTGAATGCCTTGCTCTTTGCTTCCTTGTTTTGTAGTAACCATAATTGCACCACTGGCACCACGGTATCCATAAAGAGCAGAGGCAGTTGCGCCTTTCAAAATACTTACCGACTCAATATCGTCGGCAGAAACATCTCTTAGAGTCATATTTCCATAAGGAACCCCGTCAATAACCAATAAAGGATTTTCTCCTCTGATTGAAAGATTTGGTGCAGTTGCAAAATCTGATGAGTTTTTCACTAATAAACCGGCAACTTTTCCTGTAAGAGAAGATCCTACATCAACACCTTTTACTGCTATCAGTTTGTCGTTGCTGACATTTTGAACTGAGTAACCCAGTGCTTTTTCGGAGCGTTTTATACCAAGGGCTGTAACAACTACAGCATTAATTATCGTTGCATCCGGAGATAAGACAACTTTAACTGGATTTGTGTTCTCTACAATAACATCCTGAGTTGACATCCCAATATAAGATACAGAAAGTACAGTACCTAATTTTGGAAGAGTAATTTCGAATGTTCCGTTTATGTCTGTTGAAGTACCAATTTTAGTACCCTTAATTAAGACAGTCGCTCCGATAACCGGAAGATTGTCTTCTGAACTTATAACACTACCCTTTACACGAAATTCCTGTGCAAACACAGAAGAGGAGATTAGGAGTAATGCTATGACCAGAATGTAAAGTCTGTTCATAATTTTTTGTTTTTTGTTTAGAGTGTTAATTAAAAAATTTTGTAGTTTTTCTGAATATAAAGTTTAACAAATAAATGGCATATACCTTATATTATACCCTTACAAAAATATTACACCTAATTGGAGTGTGATTAAAACACCTTTACATCTATCAAATTATTAATATTTAAAACCTTGTTATTATGACGATTATGCCAGAATGAAAACCTTACAAAAAAGTAGTTAATACTCGAGGTTATATTTTTACTATCAACTCTGTCAAAGAAACGTCCGCAGAAATTCCTAAATTTTTTCTCAACCTGTGTCGGGCAGTTTCTACGCTTGTTGGAGAGATATTCATCAGAACAGCTATCTCCTTAGTTGATAGCCTGAGTTTAATATATGAACATATTTTAAGATCATTGTTTGTAAGAGATGGATAACGTTCCATAAGCTTATCAAAAAATCCGTCGTAAACATTATTGAAGTACTTTTCAAAAACTTTCCAACTGTTGTCATTTCTTCTGCTGGATGTTATTTTGCGTAATACTGAACGGAGTTTGCTTTTAATTAATGCATCATTAGTTTGTATTTCAAGAATTTCAGCCTGAATTTCGTTAAGCATATTGTTAATATGAATATCATTCATGGCAATACTTGTGAGTTTTTTGTCTCTCTCATGAATTTCTAATGCAAGCAATTCATTTTCATGCTTGATTCTCTCTCTCTCAAAAGCCTCCTCTTGACGTTTAATAAGTCTGAGGTGTAATGCCTTTATTCTTCGGCTAATTATTACCCTAACAATGTAAATAAGAGCGAAAAAAACCAGAATGAGCAACAGAAGAAACCAAATAGTGGACGTAAATGACTTTTTAATGTCAAAATTTATTATTTGTTCATCTAAGTTGTAGAAAATTCCTCTCAACTTTAATGAATGGGTCCCTTCTTCTAAATAAGCAAACTTAAGTGGTTCGGATATTGAAAAACTCTTCCAGGGCGAGTCATCTATTGAATATTCAATCTGATATGTCCCTGGAAACCCTGTAAAGAAGAATTTGAGATCTACAATATTATTGGGAAATTCAATCAGTTTCTTTGAATCCTGGACGCTGGAATGTTTAACTTCTCCCCGTTGCGAATACTCTATTTTGCTAAGATCTAATTTATAGGAATGCTGCGGCTGTTCAGTTTGCAAGTCATAAAAAGCCACTCCATTTGCAAATCCAAAGGATATTTGACCGTCGCTATCTTTCTGAAACCGTCTGAATCCCACAGGTATCATTTGCCCCCTTATGCTCGGAAAAATATCCGATACCTTTACAAACTTATCATTTATCCTTTCTACTCTTGATATACCTGCGTCTGAGGCAAAGAGGAAAGTGTTGCCCGATTGCACAACTGCGTCGGTATTTCCTTCCAGTAATTGAAACAACTGAGAAAAATATGGATTTTTAACTATCGAATCTTTATCTATATCGTAGTTGAAACAGTCCGGTCCGACACTAAAAACAACCTCGTTATCAATAATATTTGTACCAATCCAATTGTCTTTTGAATCAATCTTATAAAGCAAATTCTTTTTAACCACCCGCTTATCCTTGTCTATAACAAGCCTTCTTACCTGTCCGCTCATTCCGTTTATCCACATGTTGCCATATTTGTCAACCAGACCTCTGTTGAAATAACCTGTGTAATTCTCTAAGCGGTTACGGAATGTCAGGTGTCCTTTCTTAATTTCGTAAATAGCAAAACCGGTTTTATCGGAAACGTAGTAAATATTTGGTTCCTGATACCATTGATTAATCATCCAGGAGTTCTCGTGGATAACTTCAAAGGAGTCATCGTCGTAAAGACGGAGCAGCCCTTTATCGTGATTAACAATAATGTCCTCTCCGCATTGAAGTAAATCCCAAACTTGCCCTTGTGTATTGACAATGAGTTTGGGGGGATTATGATTTTCAACAACATACAGCCCTTTGTTTGTGCCAACATATAGTCTGTCTCTATAGGTCAGAACCGCATACACATTTCCGATTTTCTTTCCTATGCTCTTGTAATATCTCTCATTGGGATTGTTTGGTATTGTTGCAATTCCCCCGTCAAGCCCCAACCAGATATTCTTATAGTTATCCACAGCCATGCTAAGCACTGTAGTAAAATTCAAATCGTTGGTCTCGCTGAACTTCTCAGATACAATACCTTTTGAGTCTACAATGTAAACTCCGTCCAGAACCGTTCCTACAAGAAATGAATCATCTCCGTAAGAACAGACCGAGAAAACACGATGTTGCTTTAAGATTGAATTCAGCTCAGAATTAATTGGCTCAAACCTGTTGTTACGTAGAACCTGAATACCCTGATTCTCTGTAAAGAAAAACAGATTTCCCTTATGATTAACTATATTAACCACTCTATCCGACATTTCCAGGCCAATGGGAGAGAGATTGTCTTCACTAATAACATAAAACTTATTATCTATTTGGGCGTAAAGAACCCCGCCAACATTATGTATATAGCCGATATTTCTGTTAATAACTATCGGGACTATCTTATTATCTGCAGGATTATATTTATAAATATTTTCATGGGTCTGTAAATAGTAATATCCGTTTATCGGTATTATTCTCCAAAAGACATTTCCGTTTGTAACATTGTTTGTCTGAAACAGTATTGAAAAATTGAAGTCCCCAATCTCATCCTTCTGCCAATAGCCGAATATATTATCTCCGGCACAGTATAATCTTTTAGAAACCGGATCATAGCTAAGGGATCTGAGATAAAAACTCTTGCCAGGATTATAAGAGCTCCAGCGTACTCCATCCCATACAGATAGATTGAAACCTGTTGCAAAATATACATATCCGTCGCCACCTACCTCAACGGTCCACACTTGGGGCCCTCCCATGTAAGTTGCTGGACTGATATTCTCTACATATTTATTAGCCTCAAACAGATTTTCGGCAGAATATGCCAATCCGTTAAAAAAGAAAAACAGGCTTAGCAGAAATGGTTTTAGGTTGATTTTCATATTATTATAAAAGGGAAATGTTGGACCCCCTAAATGGAGTACAGTGTCTCTTTATACAAATTTAATAAATTTGTAAGGAGAAACGACATTATGAAAAAGACAAA
>DOSU01000002.1:0-172 GCA_003513895.1 Rikenellaceae bacterium | reverse complement strand
AACGACATTATGAAAAAGACAAATATTAGTGAGACTCAAATTATCAAAGCAATCAGGGAGTACTAATCAACACCACACGAGTGGGAACTTTCAAGCAAGCAAAAAGGAAAGGGAGTGAAAAACAAGTAGGTTTTTACGACCAGATGTCGCAGGGCCCCTGCCTGAGGCGGGG
>DOSU01000146.1 GCA_003513895.1 Rikenellaceae bacterium | reverse complement strand
AGGGATCACCGAACGAAGTGAGGTAATCCCTTGGGGATGAGGAGAAGTTGAGTCCTCAGCAGGATCACCGAACGAAGTGAGGTAATCCCTTGGAGTTAAAGCGACACTTTTATCAGTTGGCTTAATGCAGCAGAAGTTTTGTTTTAGCTAAATAACCCTACTGAACAAATATCTCGTCAACAAAGATAAATCCCTGGCCGCCGTCACCATCGTGCCAATCTGGAATTGCGCCGATGTTCTTTGCAAAGACCTTTATATATCTTGCCACTCTTTTACCATCCTTTGTAGTTTTGACAACCGGGGCAGAAACAAAATCCAAAATTCGAGGGGTCAAATCATTTTCCTCCATGCCATTATATACAATTCCGAAAGTTTCAAAGTTTACACCGTCGGCAGATGTTGAAAACTCTGCATATTTTGGCATCCATATCCAGGATTTAGCATCCTGCAGAAATCCAGCTCCAATCGAACTTATCTCCTTCGCAGAACCTAAGTCAATAATGGTCGTGAAGTCAGTATCCTGATACCCCTGCCAGCCTCCGAGCCGGAAATTCAGCTCTCCGCGTACACCGTCTATCAGCCCCACATCTCCTCCGGCATTATACTGCGGATTGTAGTGGGACAAAATTTTGATTTTCCATTCGGAGAAAATTTTATTGAGCCTTGTAGTAACGGTAAAACTTTTCTCGCCGGAATCGTTTATGCAGTATGCATTTATTGTACAATTAGATTTGATTGTAAGCGGACCTGAATATTCTTTATAACCATTAAGCGGATCCAGCAAATCAGGCCTATTATCCGGAATTACCGGATTATCAGGAGTACCCTGAATTCTCGGAATATCAATGTTATTAATCTTGTAATAAATTTTGAGCCCCTTATTCATTTGATTACCAGCGAAAGATGCCGATTTTATGTCGACTTTCACTGAATCCTTGAAGATGTTATTAGGCATCTCAAACCACGGGTTTTCAACTATTGGGAAGTCGGAAATCCGAGAGTGCGGCCTGTCGGAATAATCTGTTGCAAACTTTAAATTGGGAGAAGGACTCATAGCAAAATCAAATGTGCTCCCGTCTAAAATTTCTTTATGAGAGATGTAGGATTTTGGAAACAGATTTCCGTTTAGCCTAACAGAGTTTACATATACGTTCTCTTTACTATTGCCGGATGAATTTACTGTAAATTTCTTTCCGCTTT
Organism: Rikenellaceae bacterium; assembly: GCA_003513895.1. Taxonomy (GTDB): domain Bacteria; phylum Bacteroidota; class Bacteroidia; order Bacteroidales; family UBA932; genus Bact-08. Next base: position 6,733 of record DOSU01000146.1, on the reverse strand, counting down.
CAAGTTTCACTTCAGCACCCGAGAACAAAGGAGATCCAATTGCATAAATATCATCACCCGGAGTAACCGGATAAAAGCCAAGAGCACTCAATACATACCATGCAGACATCTGCCCGCAGTCGTCATTCCCGCAAAGACCATCCGGTGCAGAAGAGTAGAGGGTAGTCATTATTTGTCTAACTATCTCCTGAGTTTTCCACGGCTTTCCTGTGTAGTTATAGAGATATGCTGTGTGGTGGCTTGGTTCATTACCATGGGCATACTGCCCAATCAAGCCTGTAATATCCACCTGTGTGCGACCGGTAGTTTTGTTGGAAGCAGAGAAAAGCTCGTCCAGCTTGCGACTGTATGCTTCGTCTCCACCAACCATTTTTATGTGAGTTTCAATATCCTGAGGTACATAAAAACTGTATTGCCACGAATTGGCCTCTGTAAAATGGACATTTACCTCTGTAGGAGTGAATGGTTCAAGCCATTTTCCCAATATTTTTGGACGCATAAAACCGGCATTTGCATCAAAATTGTTTTTATAATACTGAGCCCTTCGGATATACTCTTTGTATACATCTTCCCTTCCGGTCATTCTGGCAAACTGGGCAATACACCAGTCGTCATAGGCATATTCAAGAGTTTTGGAAACAGATTCGTGCTCCTTTTCTGCAGGGATGTACCCATTGCGAGCATAAATGTCTATTCCGAACTCATTTTTGTTTGAGCTTTCAATCATTGCTTCCAGCGCATATTTAGTATCAAAATTGCCAATGCCTTTTTTAAGAGCATCTGCCATTACGGACACAGAGTGGTAGCCAATCATGCAATTTGTCTCATTGCCGGAGAGTTCCCAAATTGGAAGTTTTCCTGCTTCGCTGTACATAGCCAGGAAAGATTTTATAAAATCGACAGTTCTTTTCTGCTCAATAATTGTAAATAGGGGATGAAGAGCCCTGTATGTATCCCATAATGAAAACACTGTATACTGGTCATATCCTTCCGCTTTGTGAACCTTCCTGTCCATCCCGCGGTATTCCCCGTTTACATCGGAGTAAATGTTTGGAGAAATGGCAGTATGATATAAAGCAGTGTAGAAAATCTTTTTGTTTTCGAGATTGTCTGTTTTTATTTCAATCTTATTCAGATAGCTGTTCCATGCATTTTGTACATCTGTCCTCAGTTTTTCGAATTCCCAGCCCGTTACTTCTGAGTAGAGGTTAAGCTTAGCGTTTTCCTCTGATACAGACGAAATCCCAATCTTAAGGATTACTTCATTATTTTTACTAGAACCAAAAGTGAAGATCGCCTTGCAATTTTTCCCGGAAATGGAAGTGTTTATTAGTGATGATTTTCCAGGTCCTGAGGTATTAGAAAGAGCATGGTTAAAGATCAAACCATCTTTATACAGAAGTGCATCTGCAAAAGGTTCCGAAAACTCAATATAGAAGTATACAATCTGGTCTTCTGCCCACTTTTTTGACTGCCGGTATCCTTTAATTATGTTTTTTTCGCCTATCTCAATTTTAGAATCGATAACAGCGTCTCTGTGAACTAAATCGAGTATTATCTGAGGTTTATCTCCCTTCTTAAAAGTGTACTTGTGCATACCAACTCTCTTCCCTGCAGTAAGTTGTGCCAGTATGCCGGAGCTGTCCAGGTATACCTCATAATACCCTGGAGAAGCCTTTTCCTTTTTGTGGCTGAATGACGATTTATATAACTCGTTTGAGATTTTGAAGTGGGAGTAACCTGACACAGGCATAATAAGAATATCGCCGTAGTCCGAGGCACCGGTGCCGCTTAAGTGAGTATGGCTGAATCCGTAAACAATTGTATCTGAGTAGTGATAACCGGAACATCCGTCCCAGCCTGTGAGCCGGGTGTCCGGACTAAGCTGAACCATTCCAAAAGGGTAGGTGGCTCCGGGGAATGTGTGCCCGTGAAAATCTGTTCCTACAAATGGGTTTACATATTGGGTGAGTTGTTGCTTCGGCTGCGACTGCGCGGCAAAGATGAAAAAAAGAGCCGTGATTGTGAGAAATATTTTTTTCATTATATTAATAATTTTCTGTCCTGAACTTATATGCTTTACTTAGGATATCTGCGTATTTATCGACTGCCTTAACAGCATACAAATCGGAGTCTGTTACTAACCTCTCATAATCAATCTCCCGTTTTATAAGTTCGTTTTCGATTTCATTTAGCCTTATGTAAAGAGGTATCTGATCTTTTATGTCGTTAAAACATTGTTTAATGTATCTCAGATGTGCAGTAGAAAGGGCACTGCAATATCCCAACTTCCCGGAATAATCCGCAGCAGTTGTGTCTTTGAGCCTTATTGTTTCAAGGGAGTCCAGTTCGGCAATCTCCTTAAGGATGAGCTTTTGCCGGATAAAGTAGTTTTCTACAGTCTTAGCAATTACTTCCTTTTCCGCTTTAAGGTTTGCTATCGCATTCTTGTTCTCCTGATTGAGAACAATAGGTTTTGACTTGCTTTTTATGCTTTTGGAGGCATACTCCCTCATCCATTGTTCCCTGCCATCCGGACTCATTGTAGAAATAAGTACAAATTCGGCCTTAGATATGCCCGCTTTTGAATAAGAGAATACATTAGAAGTGGTAATATCAACAACCCTGTTTTCGGCATCAAAATTTATTTTTTTTATCTGAGCCTTAATTTTACTCTTGACCAAGATGATTTGAGCATTGAATTCATTTATGATGCTGCTGTCGGCAGAGCAAACAGAGAAAGGTACAGCCGGCAGTTCAGCCAAAAGTGAAACGGAAGTGATTTGACCGGATGCCAAAAATGAAGACAAAATGAAAATCGTCGCAGGGATAATTTTTCTCATGATCATATATGATAAATAATTACTTATGTAAATATAACGAATGAATGTGTTTTTTAGTAAATTTGGATAAAACGAATTAACAAAATAATTGAAATGTTAGATTTTAACAATACCGAAGTTGCTTTTGCTTCTAAAAGCAATAACAATTTAAGAAATGCATATTTGCTTTACTCTACAATAGCCAGCCCTACACTTGTTGGCGGGGCAAAGGGTATAACAGAGTTTGCCCTAAAATTTGGAGTACCTGTCGGCTGGGCGGTGAAACCAACTTTGTACCGTCAGTTTGTAGGGGGAGAGACATTGGAGGACTGTACCAGGACAGTAGAAAATCTTCGAAGGGAGAATATTTTATCGGTACTTGATTTTTCTGCCGAAGGAGGGAAGGAGCTTAGCGATGTTGAGAGAGCATACCTGGAAACTATTAAATCGATTGATTTCGCAAAGGGAAACGGGAATATTGCATATACTGTATTTAAGCCGACAGCAATGGTTGCGGGCTCTGTATTTGACAAAGCCGCTGAAGGATATTCCCTGAATGATATTGAAAAAACAGAAATGGATAACTTCCGCACCAGAATATTTTCTCTCTGTCGCCGGGCCCATGAAAATGGAGTTAAAATCCTGATTGATGCCGAACACTATGTTTATCAGGGCATTATTGATAAAATTACAGAAGAAGCGATGGAAATGTTTAACAAAGAGCGGGTTATTGTTTTTCATACTCTTCAGATGTATCGCCACGACAGAATAGCTTACCTGAAGAATCTCCACATGGAGGCAAAAGAAAAAAATTACAAACCAGGGATTAAATTTGTAAGAGGAGCCTACATGGAGCACGAGCGGGAAAGGGCAAGAATAAAGGGATACCTATCTCCGATTCACTTTTCAAAAGCAGATACCGACCGAAGCTACGACGACGGATTGAGATATGTCATAGAAAACATCAACGATTTCGAACTGTTCAGCGGAACACACAACTACGAGAGTAATTATTTACTCGCAAGCCTAATTCAGGAGAAGGGATTGGCAAAAAACGACCCGCGCATATTTTTCTCTCAGCTTTTCGGAATGAGCGACAACATTTCATATGCACTTGCCAAAGAGGGTTTCAATATTTGTAAATATATACCTTATGCTCCTGTAAAAGACGTTCTTCCATACCTTCTCAGGCGTGCGGAGGAAAATACCTCTATGGCAGGCCAAACCGGCAGAGAGCTCTCTCTTATAAAAGCAGAGATGCAACGGAGAAATATCAGCCTAATTTAAATTTGCCAACAAAACAAAACCCTTTCATTATTTGTTAGTAAGTAATAGTTACTTTTGCACAATCAATTATTTAATTTAACAAAAAGAAAATGGGAGAAAATATCAGGCATAACGAAGCTGCCGACCGATTTGAATATGAGTCTGAAGGCGTGATTGCCTATATTCAATATGATCTTTTTGACAAGGTCATGGACCTTACTCACACTATAGTTCCAGGAGCTTTAGAGGGCAGAGGAATTGGGGGAATGCTGGTAAAACATGCTCTTGAATATGCCAGAGAGAATGGATATAAAGTAAAGCCAACCTGTTGGTTTGTGGATAAATTCATCAAGAAGTTCAAGGGATACGAGGATTTGCTTATTGTCGTTCCCGATGATAAACACAACGGACCGGTGTGTGAGATTTAAACCTTCGTGAGATTTAAACAGGTTTTTGGGATATAAGATTACCAGCCAAAAGGGTGTGGCGACTGTTCAAGGCGGGCGAGGGGATGATAATCTCCCTTAAGCCCAACAGGGGATGCATGCCTTATGTCATGAACAATCTGAACGGCATTCCGGGCTTCGGCCAGGCCGAACCCCTCGCCCGCTAGTATATTCTTGTACGACTCTGTATGTAATTCAGTAAATCCTTCAGAAAACTCAACCTCGTTGCCCTCCATTACCAGCGACCTGTATGTTCTTTTTCCTGCTGATTTTGAACTTTCGGGCAAACTATCTGCATTTATGGAGAGAAAATATCGAACACGGGCTTTGTCGAACTCAAGAAATCCGGAGATTCTGTCGTGACCTGCCACATGTACAATGTTTGACTTAACCTCTCCGAACACCCACGAAAGCATATCGTAGAAATGAACTCCAATGTTTGTAGCAATTCCTCCGCTCTTGCGGGAATCTCCCTTCCAGCTTGTGTAGTACCATCTACCCCTTGAAGTTATATAAGTAAGATCTACGTCATAAACTTTATCCTTAGGACCAAGAGCAACTCTGTTTTTAAGAGCAATTATCGCTTCATGAAGCCTGAGCTGAAGAATTGTGTTTACCCTTTGGCCGCTCTCTTTCTCAACCTCCTGCAGTGCGTCTAAGTTCCACGGATTAAGGACAAGTGGCTTTTCGCAAATCACACCGGCGCCAAGGCGCAGCCCGTAACGGATATGAGCATCGTGCAAATAGTTGGGAGTGCATATTGAGATAAAATCTACACCCTTTCCTCCTCTTTTAAGTTTGGAAAGATGCCTGTCGAAGAGTTCATATTCGGTGAAAAATGCACATTCAGGAAAATATGAATCCATAATCCCCACGCTGTCAAATATATCATAAGAAGCGGAAAGATTATTGCCGGTATCTTTTATGGCTTTGAGATGTCGTGGAGCGATATAGCCTGCAGCCCCAATTAGTGCAAAATTTTTCATAAAGAAAAAATAAAATTAATATAATCAGCGCCTCTCAACAATCACAAGGAAAGACTGATTGCCGGGAGTACGATAACTCTTTTCCGGTTCGTAAAAAGTTGCTTCAAAGTCGTCCGAAGCAAATTTTGAAATCATTGTATCTTTTTCAATCACAAGAGAGAGCGTCCGGAAACCGGCAGAAGGGAGGGACTTTTGGTAACCGGAGAACAGATTCTTATCCGTGGTTTTAAAACGACCCTTTATAGATTTCTTGTCGAAAATGTAAATGCTGAGAGTATCGTTTTCGCCTGTGGAGTTTCTTAAAGTGAAACTTTCAACGCCATATTTATCCTTGCTTTCCCAGGTGGATCCAATGTGATTCCACCCTTTTCGATCGAAGAAGCCTCGAACTTCCTCAGCAGTTTTATTCTCGCAGGCTACTGCAAACTCCAAAAAAGAGATTGGCTCTCCGGTTGTTTTTAAAATTGTTTGGCCCGCTGCAGAATTCGCCTTCCATATAAAAGAGAGAAGCATTATTGCCGCAATCCTTAAAACATTTTGTTTCATAACTTGGTTTATAAAATATCTTCCGGGCCTGTTGGTGTATACGGGCCCTCTTTAACCTCTAAAATTACAGTCCCCTTATCGAGTACCTCCACATTGTGAAAAGTACCTGCAGGAATGTTAAACCCGTAATTTCCTTCACACGGGTCGAGTATGTGGCTCACTATGTTTGTCTTATTCTCATTATATATCATAAGTTTGATAGCTCCCCGCAAAACAATGTAGGTCTCGTCGGTGTGCCGGTGGCGATGAACAGGAAGTACCGTGCCGGGTTCCATTGCGTTGAGCAGCCTTTGAACATGAGAGTCAAGCTTCTCGTGCAAATTGAAGTTCATTCTTAGTCTTGGTGACTCCTTTGCCTGCTTACTTACAATATCCAGTAGATTGTTGTCTATTTTAACCATTCAAAATCTATCTTTTATACATCTCCTCGTAGTACTTCTGGTACTCTCCTGAGGTTACACTGTTTAGCCACTCCTGGTTTTCAAGATACCAGCGGACAGTCTTCTCAATACCTTCCTCGAACTGGAGTGAAGGCTCCCAGCCGAGCTCCCGGTTTAGTTTACCTGAGTCGATCGCATAACGCAAATCGTGCCCCGCACGGTCGGTAACATAGGTGATGAGCTTCAATGAGGCGCCCTCCGGGCGCCCGAGGTCCCTGTCAACCGTC
>DOSU01000042.1:10847-33499 GCA_003513895.1 Rikenellaceae bacterium | reverse complement strand
TCCCGGCTCCGGGTACAAAAAAAGCAGGTATCACTACCTGCTTTTTTCATATCTTCGCTTGCCCGGCCAAGCTCCGGGTTTGTATATACCCTTTACTTTTTATCAAAAAATGGCTTCCCCATTGGCAGTACAGTTTTACCGGCAAGATCATTAATAATGATTCCCGCCATCATATACCAGGCAGATAATGCGCAAAATATCAACTCATAACCGGCAATCACATTAAACACCGGATTTCCAAAGTGACCAACTACCAATAATACAAAGCCTATCAACAGCAAAAAGAATGTTACGGCCATAGCTTTATGAACGCGCAAAGACGCTATGAACATTATTATTGTATACAATGTCCAGGCGAGCATAAAATAACCTACATCTGATGATGAGGATTTATAGACATCCAAAATATTTAGAATCCATATTATCCCGAGGCCTATCCAAAAGCTGCCATAGGCCACAAATGCTGAATACCCAAAGTTATTACCCATTTTTTGTTCCTGGAAACCTGCTATCATTTGAGCTACTCCTCCAAAAATAATTCCCATTGCAAGCACGGGACCAAGACCCAGAAGTCCAATGTTATGAAACTGTAATAAGAGTGTTGTTAAACCAAACCCTGCCAGACCGACTACAGCCGGATTTCCATTTTTTTGATTCATTAAATGTGATTTTTTTATTAATAAGGTCGGCAAAATTAGATTTAATTTTTAATTGTTTACATACAATTTAAAATTTGAGTTGTTTTTTCTTATGAACTACATTCCTTTTGCAGTATGTATACAGGCATTCGTTTAAAATTCATGGACTGTTTCGTCTAATGGGAAAAGATAAAAAGGGCATTTTGACATTACTATCCCTTTTTATTATATTTACATCTGTCTTGTTTCGGAAAAACAGTAATTGAAGTGCTTTATGGAAAATAGTAAAATTAAAATTTTGGCAATTGATGATAATCCGGATAACCTGACTACTCTGAAAGCATTGATTAAGGATTCATTCCCCGAGGCTATCACTTTTACCGCAATGAATGGCACTTCTGGTATTCATCTGGCTGCCAAAGAAGATCCGGATGTTATATTACTCGATATCGTAATGCCCGAAATGGATGGCTTTGAGGTTTGCTTAAAACTCAAAGCCAACAGTATTTTAAGTGATATACCCATAATTTTAATTACTGCTATTAAAGGTGACAAAGAAAGCCGCATTCGTGCTATGGAATGCGGTGCCGAAGTTTTTATTGCCAAGCCAATTGATGAAAGTGAGCTTAATGCTTTGATTCGATCAATGGTGAAAATTAAAGCAGCCAATAATTATAAACGCAGTGAAAATGTACGGCTCGCGGCCTTAGTCTCCGAAAGGACTAAACAAATGGAAGAAAGTATCGATTTAATGAGAATTGCAGGAAAAAGCGCAAAACTTGGCGGGTGGAATGTTAATTTTGAAGAAAACCGTTCATACTGGTCAGATGAAGTTGCTGCTATTCATGAAATGCCCCCGGGTTACACACCTACAGTTGAAGAAGGTATTAATTATTATGCACCTGAATGTAGAGATCGAATAATAAAGGTTTTTACAGATTGTGCTCAAAATGGAATTCCCTATGATGAGGAATTGGAGATAATAACCAATAGTGGGAAGCGGGTTTGGGTCAGAACTATTGGAGAAGCCGTAAAGGATGAGAATGGGAAAATTGTTAAAGTGCAGGGTGCATTTCAGGACATTTCTGAACTTAAGATAGCAGAAGAGACGGTTCGACAAAAAGATATTCAGTTTAGAAAACTTTCCTCAAATGTGTCGGACCTTATTTTTCAGTTTAAAAGAAAACCAGACGGATCTTATTGCGTTCCGATAGCTTCCGAAGGTATAAAAAATATTTTTGGATGTACTCCTGAAGATGTTTTGGACGATTTTTCTCCTATTTCCCGTGTAATTTATCCGGAAGATGCTGAGAGCGTAATAAGAGATATCGAATATTCTGCAAAACATTTAACTTATTTTACCTGTGAATTCCGTGTGCAAATACCCGGTAAGCCAATCCAGTGGATATATTCCAAATCGACACCCGAAAAGTTGCCGGATGGCAGCATTGTCTGGTATGGTTTTAATGCAGATATATCTGAACGTTTTCTGTCACAACGGGAATTGATTAAAGCTAAAGAGAAAGCTGAAGAGAACAACCGACTTAAAACTGCCTTTCTTGCCAATTTGAGTCACGAAATCCGTACACCATTGAACAGTATACTCGGATTTGCCGAAATGCTTAACGAACCGGACATTTCTCACGAGGAAATTAAGGAATATGCCAGTTTCATAGACAAAGGGGGTAAACGCATGCTCAATATAATAAACGATCTTATCGATATTTCGAAAATTGAGTCCGGGCTCGTAGAAATTTTCATTTCTAAGTTTAATCTGAATGAACAAATAGATGATATTTATGGTTTTTTCAAACTGGAAGCGGAGCAAAAAAAGATAAAAATTTCACTTATTAAAGGACTTCCGGATAGTGAGTCTGTAATTCATTCAGATAAAGACAAAGTAAATGCTGTATTGATTAACCTTGTTAAGAATGCTCTAAAATTCTCTCATGAGGGTATAATTGAAATATGCTATGAAAAAAAGGAAGATTTCCTTGAATTTTCTGTAAAGGATTCGGGTATAGGAATTCAACCAGATCATCAGGATATAATATTTGACAGATTTCGTCAGGCAAATGAAACTATAACCAAAAATTTCGAAGGATCCGGATTAGGCCTGTCTATATCAAAAGCATATATTGAACTGCTAAATGGCAAAATATGGGTTGAAAGTGAATTTGGAAAAGGATCTAAGTTCTGTTTCACAATTCCTTATAACTAGTTAGGGTTATTTATTGTTCCGTTTTGATGTTTTTCCCATTATTATTATATTTGTTCAAACCAAAAAAGAATCCTATATGAAAAATACTGCAAAGTCTTTAGCAGCAATTCTTTTGGCTGCTTTGTTTTTATTACCTGCATCAATGGATGCACAAAAGATGCCCAAGAAGTACAAAAATTCTCCGGATGAGACAATTGTTATAGTAACTAACTCACCCAGAGAGGCATTTGACGAATCTAGATATCCCCACCTGAAATTCTACTACACGCCTGAGGAGATGCCGGATTTTCTGAGAAGGCTTCATATGGTGCAGGCGATTCCGATAAGTGATGGGATAACAGGTATGGTTGTAGATAAAAATGGTGTAATTGCATATATAAGAGGTTTCAACAATGCATTGGCTAAAAACAATGACAGAAACGACGAATTCGCTTTCAATATACTAAATGTCGCAGCCAAAAAGGGAATTATTGGAGCAAAAGGCCCGCTTGACGACTATCTCAAAGATTTCGTCGCAAATGGGAAAAACGCCAGGAGAGATGACAAGAAATCCTATACCGAAGGAACTGAACCATCATTCAAAGGATGGGATAAGGGCGATATTGATGGAATGGAGCTTCCGGATTTCAAACTGATTAAAAAGGATGGAACTGAGGTGACAATGAAACAAATACTCAACGGGAAACCTGCATTTATTGTATTTGCCAAAATTTCTGCTTCTGCAGGGTCGGGAGTTACCCCTATGTTCTGGCATATTGAAAATATAATGTACAATTACTTCCCGCCAAGAAATTGATTTTTTTCATATGAAAATCGATTTAACAGTTATTAGAATAAGGGAGATAGGGCCGGATGAGATTGAGCTTCTGACCAAGTACAGGATGGCATATCTTACTGAACTGCAGGGGGAACAATCTCCTGAATATCAGAACAAACTCAGCGAAGAGCTGACCATCTATTTTAAAGAGGCGTTGGCAGAAAAGCGGTTTTTCGCATATATGGCAGAGCTTAAAGGCGAAATACTAAGCTTCGGAGCAATGTTAATTAAGAAAATACCGGGAGATTTCAACCAATCGTCTTACCTCGAAGGAGACATTCTGAATATGTATACAATACCTGCCGCAAGAAGTAACGGCATATCTGCAATGATCCTTCGGAAACTGATTGATGAAGCCGGGAAGCGGGGTATCAGCAAAATCTCTCTGCACACCACAAAAGCCGGCGAAAAGCTTTACAGGAAATTTGGATTCAGCGAGCCTGTTTACCCTGTTTTGGAATTGATTACTACCCGGAGTAACTAAAAAATTGGCCGATTAAAAATCTCTTTTTAGTCGGCCTCTTTTCATTATTTCAGGGGTACATAAATTTCCGTCCGCAACTTCTCAGGTGCAGTGTTCATCGGATTGTTGCAGTATTTTTCAAAGCAGTTCCTATCTCCAAGAGTTTCACCGCTGTTTGGAAGCCATTCGGAGTAGATCTTATCATATACTTCGCCGAGATGTTCGTATGAACCGATGTATGTGAATTTGGCGTACTTTCCTCCTTCGATTGTCTTAACTCCAATTTCATTTTTTGCAACGGCAGGTTTGCAAATTACCAAACAAATATCTGTACGCAATTTATCCACATCCGTAACGTTTGGGTTGTCTATGTAAACTCCGATATGCTCTATACCGGCCGAAAAGAGTTTCTCACTCTTCACATACCCCCACAAACGTTGCCAGGCCGAACCGAAATCCAAACTTTTATATTCACCCATCAGGCGTATATAAATTGCTTGTTTTGGTTCTATAACCGAGATTGTCGGTTTCTTAAGTTCTATTGTAATCTTTTGTCTTACAGGATTCATAATCTTGAATTTAATGTTTTTACGATAATTTAATGGTGAGATACTGTAATGCTTTCGAAAGGCTCTGGATAAAGATGATGGTGTTTCAAAACCTATCCGATAGGCAATGTCCGAGATTTCATCATTGGTATAACGCAGCAGCCGAGCTGCAGTCTCGACTCTTGTTCGCGCGATAAAGGCATAAATAGGTTCGCCCAGGAAAGCTTTTGTTATACGATGAAAATGAAACTGCGAAAAATTTGCCATTGATGCGAGTTTGCATAAGTCCATATCCTCGTCAAGATGCGACTCAATGTATTCAACGACTATGTTGATTCGTTTAATGTACTCTTCGCGTGTCGAATTGGTGTTGTTCATCACTTCTCATATTTCTCAAGTACAAATATAAACCTTATGCAAATAATTGACTTCGCCAATGTTGCTATTATAAAAAAAATTAATTTTGAATTTTTCCGTACAGACCCTTGACTCGTACCCTGGGTCATAGTATATATTTGTATCTGTAAACATTGCGCAAAGTTTATGAACGAACACAAAATCAAATTTAAAATCGGAGAGTTTTCCAAACTCAACATGGTTACGATTAAAACGTTACGCCATTACGAAGAAATAGGACTTCTTGTGCCCGATGAAATTGACCAATGGACCGGATATCGGTATTACAGGGTAGACCAACTGAATAAGATGAATAAAATAATTTTTCTAAAAAGGTTGGGATTCAATCTTGAAGAGATTCGGGAGGTCTTTGACGAAGAAAATCAAACACCGGATATTGATCAAATTAAATCGAAAATTGAACAATGTAGAAAGGAAATGCTACATCTTCAGTGGAGGCAAACAGAACTATCGCGATTGGAAAGCACACTCCACAAAAAGAAAATCATGGAACAAGTAATTATCAAATCATTACCGGCTGTAATAGTTGCCAGCCACAGAAGAGTTATAACAAGTTATCAGGAATTATTCCATTTGTGCCCAAATGTTATAGGGCCTGAGATGGCGCGGCTTGGGTGCATTTGCGCAAATCCGGAATATGCCTATACAATTGACCACAACAAAGAGTATAGTGATACAAATATCGATCTTGAGTATTGCGAAGCCGTTATTGAAAAACGGGAGAATTCGGATATGATTCAATTCAAAGATGTTGCAGAAGTCAAAACTGCAATTTGTGTAAATCACTATGGAGTCTATGACTTATTCCCTCAAACTTTTGCCCAATTATACGAATATATCGAGCAAAACGGCTTTAGGATTGTCGACAGTCCAAGGTTCTGCTACATCGACGGCATTTGGAACAAAGAGTCAGAAGAGGAGTGGCTTACCGAGATACAAGTACCCGTGGAAAAAGTTTAATTTTGAATATTTTGTACTGAAATATTTCGAAAAGACCGGGCAGTATAGCTTAATTTTTTTACTATGTATATCGTAAACTTTATGCAAATACTATTATTATTTCATGTATACCGTAAACTATTTAATTTTTGCTATAAAGTTTCACTTATACCATAAAGTTATATTCCACACACAAAAAGCCTCTCAATCATCTGACTGAGAGGCTTTCTTATGCTGTTCATATAAGACTAACTATTATGTCTCTGCTTATCGTAACTGGAAATTTATGGAGATAGCAAATTCAACATTTTTATCTTTCCACTCCGGTATTTGAACTTCAGAAAGTTTATTTGCAACACGAAGAGATTCTGCTTTAAGTGCCAGATGCTCTTTATCTGATTTTGCTACACTCGTAGAATTACTTTTGTAAGCAACCACTATTATATCTTCCAAAATTGGAACTTTTACTTTGTCTTTTTCAGTAATGACTTTACAATCTTTTATTACTCCTCCCTTATTCATTTTTACTACAACGAAAATTTTTCCAGTATCGGAAATGCTCTTCGCTTCCAAAGGGTAGAGAACATTCTTTGCTACAAACTTAGTAATCTCAGATTCTGAAGATTTTGAGAATAATTGTCCCTGAGAACCGTTCATTAATGTGTTTGATTCCGGCTTGAATGAAAATAGCACAAACAGGACTGCAACTACCGGAAGAATCATAATACTCTTCAGCGCCGCATAATTACGTGTTGGTTTTTTGTTAATCATGATAATTCTATTTTTAATTAAACTTGAAAAATTGTGTGCAAGAGGAGTATTCATCTGATATTTTGCGATGTTTAGTAATTTATACTGATATTCTTTTACACTTGACGCGCCCTTTATTGTTATGTTATCTGCCAGATATTCATGGTTTAATATAACTGATCTTTTTATTAGCCAGATAAACGGATTAAACCACAAAAACGGAATCAGAAATTCGGTTAAGAGCAGGTCAAAAGTATGTCCTTGCAGGACATGAGCATTTTCATGTTTCAGTATCTCAAGGTAATCTCCATCTTCATAAATTTTTCTTGGAACTACAACGTTTGAAAAAAACGAAAAAGGTGGATATTCCATATCAGTGAGAACAACTTTTGGAAAACCATTGTCCAGTAAAGTTCCTTTCCTGATTATCATGTAGGTTCTGGTCAAACTTACCAATACCTTTATCAGAATAATGCCTGCGACAAAAAAGTAGATCCAGAGGAGGAAATTGCTCAAGTCAAAAGAGGTAATTTTCTCTGAAACAGTTGCTCCAATATTGGATCCCGACGCAATTAATACGGTCACCGAATTTGTAGACACATCAGCTGCATCAACCGGGAAGAAACTGGAAATTTTCATAAATGGTAATATTATTGATACCAGCAAAATTCCTATAAGTAAAATCCTGTTTCTCCGGTAAAAAGTATCCCGGCTATAAAGGAGAAGATAAGTAAGGTATAACACCATTGAAACAAGGGAAACCTTTAACAGATATAAAAGCAAATTATCCATTTTTTTCTCCCTTTTCAATGATATCAATTAGTTTTTTTAAGTCTTGGGCATTTAGCTTTTTCTCATTCACAAAAAACGAGACAACATTTTTGTAAGAGGAGCCAAAATAATCGCTCACAACTTCTTTCATAAATAATTTCCTGTATTCTTCTTTCTTTACACTAGGAAAGTATTCATGATTTTTACCATATGCTTTGTGGTCTACATAGCCTTTCTCTTCAAGCCCGCGAATGAGAGAAGAAAAAGTTGTATAAAGAGGTTTGGGATCAGGATGAAGATTAATCAGGTCTTTAATGAATCCCTTTTTTGCTTTCCAAAGGATCTTCATTGCTTCTTCTTCTTTTCTGGTAAGTTTTTTCATCTTTGTAACTGTTTTTACAAAGATATAACGGGTTTTTCAGTTATACAACTAAAAAAACAAATATTTAACGTAAATTTTCGTTTAGTGCTGGAAACTAGTCGTTTATCCAGGCACTTATTTGCAACGGTGTCTTGTTATTGTAGAAGAGCGGCACTATCTGATTGATTATGTCGTGTCCGAATGAGCTGTTTGTAAAGTACACAAGGTGACTTGCAGGACGGTTCTTTTGGGCAGGAACGATTATGAAGAGTGCTTTGAAGTTGCCGTTATCGCCCCAATGAAATATAATATCGCCGAGCTCCGGATTTTTTTCAATGCCTACTCCCAATCCCCAGAATATATATTTGTCGCAAGGCCTTTCATTGCCAAATTTATACACAGCATTAACGGCCGGGGTCAACTGTTCTTTGTGGGTTTTCGATTTTAGTCCGGTTCCTTTTGCAAGTACGGTAAGGAACTTCGAGTAATCTGCGGCTGTAGTTCTGAGTGTATAGGCCGAATTTGCACGCGGGTGCCGTCCCTGTCCTCTGTTTTCACCCTTATCGTTATAACCCGATGCTGCCTGAGAGTCATAACTGCTCTTCCATAAATAACTGGTGTTTGACATTTTAAAAGGAACAAAAACATCTTCTACAGCAATTTCCTCAAGCGATTTTCCTCTGATTTTTTCGACTGCCCTTTGCAATAGGGCATAGGCCTCGCCAGAATAACCGAAACAAGAGTCGGGGCGGGACATGAACTCTATCTTTGATGAAGGCCATGCGTCGGAAGAAGGGGCTGCTGCCCAGTCCTGTAAACCGGATTTATGGGACAAGATAATCCGCGCTGTGAGGAGCTTTGCCAGGTACTTATTTGTAAACCTGTCTATATCGGTATAATTGAACAATGGTTTGTCAAGGTCAATCTCGCCTCTGTCGGCCATTTTCAAAACTATATATGCAAATACCGGTTTGCTGAGTGATGCTGCCTGAAATACAGTATTGCAGTCTGCAGATTCTTTTGAATACTCAAATTGTGCCGACTCGAATGAAATCGTTTTCTTTTCCGATTTGTATTCAACCTGAATAAGCGGAATTTTTGCTGATGCAGCAATTTCCTTGATTTTTTCCTTGTAAACAGCTGTTGCATCGTCGGGGCCGAAAGACCCAAGAATTAATGCAGATATAAGTAGTGAAACCATCGTCATAAATACAAAAGTATATAAAGAATCGGTATTTTTGCAGTGTGAAAACCCAAAGTTTAGTGATTGACCTCCATATTGAAAAGATAGCAAAAGCATATCGTAGCTTTGCTCCGGCCGATTCTTTGATGTATCAGCTCGATTTGTTTGAGCGCACATTGCAGGCAAACAGGTTTCAGAAGGGTCGCAAAATCGATTTTGTACATGGCTCAGGAACAGGAACCTTGAGGGCCGAACTCATAAAAATCCTTCGTCAGAAGTTTCCGGCATTCACTTATGAGGATGCACCGTTTGCCACTTATGGTTTTCAGGGGGCGATAAGGGTTACAATAAAATAAACGGCAAGCATTTCTCATTTGTATTTAAGTCTTATTATCTGTGCCAGATCATGTGCACTTTTGAGCGCAGACGGAAGTCCTCCTCCGGGAATTGACCAGTGACTTGTGTAATAAAAATTCTTTAACCCGGGAAGGGTTGCAGAAACCGGTGAAAGTGCCAATAGATTTTTGGGCGGAAACCATCCCTGTGCACTTCCTTTCCAATTACCGGTGTACCTCTGATAAGTTGCAGGTGTGGAAATATCCGTTTCTTCAATACTCTCTTTTACTCCACCAATCTTCTCGTTCAGATAGTCTACCATTGCAGTTGCAAACTGGTTCTTGCAACGGTTGTATTCCTCTTTGTCGCTATTCCTGAGATTTATCCAAAACTCTCCGTTCCTGGTATAAAAACTCATTGCGATTATAGTTTTACCTTTTGGAGCAAGAGTTGGATCGTAGTGATAGATATGTGCTTCAATTCTGTTATATACTGTTCCGTCCGGAGATTTGTACTCTTTTTCTATCGGAAAACGAAAAAAATGCTGATGTTCTTTGAAGTCCCGTGAAACACCTAAAGATACAAGCATAACAGATGGATAAACTTCAAGCTTTTTCAATTCTGCCAGCTTTAGTATTTTGTGGTCCACAAATTTGCCCTCAAGTGCCTTGAAAACTGTAAAATGCCAGTCGGCAGCAGAAATTGTAATATCTGAATAGACAGAAGTTCCGTCGCAAAGCAATACTCCTTTTGCAACATTATCCTCCACAATTATTTTGTCAATCGCTGTATTGTAGTGGATTTTCCCTCCAAGAGTTTCATATTTATCCGCAATTCTGCCGGCAAATTTTGCCGATCCTCCCACGGGGTAACCGGCGCTTTTCTTGTCATAAAACGCCAGAGGCATTGCCATAACCATAAGATTTACCTCATCGCCGTCGAACAGCAGTTCAAATGCTTCTTTAAGGAAAGGGTTTTTTAGCTTTCGTGCAAACGAGAAGTTAGTCTCATTTTTCCATCTTATGAACTGAACTAAAAAAGGGAGATATTTAATCATCCCCATTTTCATTCTTAAGGGCTGCAACCGAGAAATGTTCTCAATCATCGGAGGCACTTCAAATTTCTGAATTATCCGGATCAACTTTACAAGACTCTTTATCGCCACACTGTCTTCGGGTGCAAGATCCAGCAAATAGGTTTCCAGCTTGCCGATATTGGTATATAAAAGAAATACCTTGTTGCCGTATTTATCTTCGTTTTCTTTTAGTTCAATCGCAACCCTGATGTCGTGGTTCACGAATTCGATGGATTTCATGTCCAGCAATTCCGACCAAAGCTTATAAAAAGAACTTCCGGAATCCGATCCGAGTATCCAGTGAAGGCATCCATCAAAAGTAAACTCTCCTTTTTTCCAGCTCGTACACAATCCTCCCGGCACAGAATGTTTCTCGAAAATCTCGGTTTCAAACCCCCTCGTCTGCAAAAAACAGCCGAGCGACAAACCCGAAATTCCGCCTCCGGTAATGCTTATTTTCATTGTGAAAGAATTACATAATTATCGTATTAAGGTAAGCATATTTTCTTTAAATTTGACTCGTATCAAAATATAGTGTTTCTATTAAGAATTGCTCAAATGAAAACAAAACATTTAGTTTTCCTTGCATTCTTTATGGCCATAATCTTTGGTTGTAACAAATCCTATAATCCATCGAGATCGGGATATACAAAGATTCTTCAGAATTCAATAGATACTGCCTGGCAGAATTACACCGCCGAAATAGATGGATGGAAAGGCGGGCTCGGAATTTACATAGTTTGCCCCAAAGGTAATTTCTTCGTCTCTTCCGGTCTCGATCCGGACGCAACTGCCAACTCTCATTTTCGTGGAGCCAGCATAACAAAATCTTTCACTGCAACTGCCATAATGATGCTCGATCAAGATGGGAGACTGAATATCGAGGACACTATTTCTTCAATGATTCCGGGAACAATAATCCCATATATTCCAAATGATATCACTTACAATATCCCTTACAAAAACAGAATCACAATTCGTCAGCTTTTAGAGCACAGGGCAAATATTTTCGATCAGGTAAATTCGCGGATACCGGATACTGTGAACACCTGGTATGCTGGGCAGATTTATTATATGTCCATCCTTTTGCAAAAAGACCGCTATCATCAGTTTACACTGGATGAACTTCACGGGCTCATTTCAAGGCACCAGCTCACCTATGGCCCTCCCGGTATCGAACATCACTATAGCAATAACGGCTATACACTGCTTGCGACAATTATTGAACGGGTAAGCGGAAAAGAATATCACGAATTTGTAAAGGATGAGATACTTGACAAAAATCATTTACACCAAACAACATTCCCATACCTCGGCAAAGACACCTCTCTCCCGGCACCCTTCCTTCACGGGTATTATTTTCTGGATAATACCAATACCGATTTTACAATGTTTAATATGTCCTGGGGAATTGCAGAAGGCAATATTGTATCTACATTCAGTGATCTTGCCACATTTTACAGGAATTTGTTTAGGGGCAAGGCTGGGCTGAACACTGAACAAGTTACCAAAATGATGGAATGCCTTCCACTCAATGAGTCATACGGTCTCGGCATTGAATTCGCTGAGGGACTAGGGTATGGCCACACCGGCGACCATCTGGGATACCTCACCGTCGCATATTACGATCCGGAAAAAGATTTCATGATTGTATCCGAATCAACGTTTTACCCACAAGATCAGGCATTGAACAATGCTCAGGGAAGAACTGTCGTGAACCTACTTAAAAAGATGAAGCAAATCCTTACCTATTAGTTTTATTGCAAGAATAATTTTCTATTTGGCATTGCTTATTAAATACCCGACTTCGAAGTAGATTTTAAGATCTTCAATCATTCCTTCAAAATCCCATTTTTCAGGTTCATAATTGTCGGAAGGTTTATGATAGTTTTCGACAATCCATTTTTCTGTTTGTTCCATGCCCCACTTTTTACCATGCTCCACATTATCGACTCCTCTTGAAAGGTAAAGCGCCTGTACTCCTGCATTCACAAAACTGATATGATCCGAACGGAAATATCCGCCTTTTTCCGGCATTGGATCTGGAGCGGCATATCTTCCGTATTTTTCCAGAACAGAAACAGCATAATGGTCAAGATTGGATTTCCCCATACCTGTAATTGTCATATCTTTTGTTTTGCCCAAAATGTTGAGAGCATCAATATTGACAACTCCTACTGTTTTTTCGAGAGGGAAAAGTGGATTCTTTGCATAAAATTCACTGCCCAGCAAACCCTGCTCCTCACAGGTAACCGCAAGAAATAGCACCGAACGATCCTGTTGTTTTGCAAGTTTTGTAAAAGCTTCTGCAATTTCAAGCAACGCAGCGGTACCGGTGGCATTATCGACCGCCCCGTTTAAAACAGAGTCACCTTCAAAGGCCGGATTCACTCCAAAGTGGTCCCAATGTGCCGTATAGATTAAATATTCGTCGGATTTGTCTTTCCCCGGCCAAACAGCGGCAACATTGTTTGATTTTGCATATTCTACTTTGTTCTTGATGCTTACAGATGCCGTAACGTTCATCTTAACGGGCTTAAAACCGCGTTTGGAAGCCGAAACTGAAATTTCATTGTAATTAACGCCTGCTAAATCAAACAACTTCTGGGCGCACTCTGTTGTTACCCAACTTTGCAGCTGCAGGTCCGATTTTAAGAACATATTGTCTTCCAGATAAAGCTTTGAATCGTACCAACTGTTTTGGACCACACCCCAAGGATATGCCGCTGCTCCTGTTTCGTGAATAATAATTGCCGCTGTTGCTCCCTGGCGCGCAGCCTCTTCGAACTTGTATGTCCATCTGCCGTAAAGCGACATTGTCCGGCCTTCAAACAGGGTTGAGTCGGAAGTTGCATAGCCCGGATCATTTATTAGCATAAGAACTGTTTTGCCTTTAACATCGAGCCCCTCATAATCGTTCCATCCATATTCGGGAGCATTAATTCCATAACCCACAAATACAATTTCTGAGTTGTCTACCATAATATAATCGCCTATCTGTGGTGTTCCGCCAATAAATTCTTTAGCAAACTCGGGGCTTAATTTCTTTTTACCATTAGATATATTGAAAACCATCGATTTATCGGCATAGATTTTTATCAATGAAACTTCCTGAAAATAACTCTCGCCGTTTCCCGGTTTTAGTCCTATCTCTTTAAACTGCTGTGCAAGATAGTTGATTGTCTTAACCTCACCAGGGGTTGATGGTGCCCTGCCGGCAAAATCATCTGACGCGAGAGTTTCAATCCTGGCTTGGATATCCTGAACCGAAATGCTTTGAAGTGCCGACTCCAGTTTCTCAGATTCCGAGGTGCAACTTAAAACTAATAGTACCGATAAAAGATAAATCGAATGATTCTTAATAAACATAATATTCCCTCCAGTTAAAATTTTAGTTCATAAAGTTATTGAATTTTTCTTAGAATTTTTTGCTCACTTTCTTTGAGCCGAACTCATTACATCTTGCTTTTACAGTTACCTCGCTTCCACTTACAATTTGCTTAATTTCCACTTCGATAATCTCGGCTTGTTTGTCAGACTGTTTTTGGAGATTCAACACTTTAACCTCTTTTCCGTCTACATAGATAGAAATTACGTCAATATAGTGTTTGACTGTATTTGGTACAGGATGAACAGCTTCAATTTTAAGTTTCTGCGTTTCGGCATTATAACTCAAGTTGATTTTTTTGGGAGGATCTGCTTTTACTATTAATGGTAAAAGCATAAGAATCGCTAAAGAGAAAAAAACTCTTTTCATAATATAAATATTGTAAAGTTAATTAAGTGAAAAAATAATAATAAGACATTACACATCCATGTATGCACACCGCGATAAACCCCGCTATTCCAATACGTTTGTGCAATTTATATTTCGCCTTTATTTTAATAAAACGCAATCCTGTGAGGAATGAAATAATAAACGCAAGAAGCCCGGCCATTCCCAGAAAAAGAGAAATATTAAAAATTGAGAATTCCATGATAATAAAATTTGTGTTAATTAAAAATGGATAACCACCATTGAAACAAAAAACGAACCATAAGCCACATATGCAGTTGCTCTGTGGGCAGATTTCAATTTCGGATTGTCTTCGGCGAGCTCGCTAAGAATATTTGTCGCCACCATACTCGAAAAATGGATAACTGCAAGATACTTATGCAGCTTATATGTACTGAACCCTGTTGGTCTTTCTCCCATACGCGGCGGAGTAAAAAAAGCAAGACCGGCAGTTGTAAAATAGCCGATATTTACTGCTGCGCCTATTCCGGCATGAAGATCTTTTAAATCTGTTTGCCCACGATATAACCTTTCTCCCACAATTCCCTGAGCTACCATACCGGCAAGTGTGGCATAACCAATGTAGCGGTGGGCTTTGAGCATTTTTTCCCGTATATCTTCTTCAAAGTTGCGATTTTCCCTGGTTAGTTCAAACCTGTTAAAATTGCGCATAAGCCCCTTTTCTCCCCAGAGCAATCGCTGGGTAATTAAGTATTTCTTCGGGAGAAGGGCCTGGCTGTCTGCTATCGGAGTTTGTTCGGTAATAATTGTGTCACTTTTCGCAACTTCGATTTGTGCAAGAGCACTATTTGAAGTAAAAACAACAAACAATAAGGCAAAATACAAATAATTGATTGATTTCATTTTAACATAAATTATTTGACAGTTTAACTATTTAAATACTAAGCAATAAAATGTATTTTTTTGTAAATCTACTCATTATTTTTGTTATTAAGTAACAGAATGAAACTATTGATGTGAATCAGATGATTATTAAATGTATCTGTATACTTAATAAGCAGAAAATCAGCAAACGGTCAGCATTTGGTAAGCGATCTATGGGCAAATACATTTATTATTCTTAATAAATTTGATGTTAATAGTTCAGCAACACTAATGCGAGCAATATTTTCCGGCAGCGTATGATCATGACTTTTACCATATACTCCCTCTTTTTCCTGATAACGGCATTAGTGTCTTTTTTTGCAGCATATATTGCTTTGCGGAGAAAACATGCAAAAGGTGCGTTAGAGGTTGCCTTGCTGCTAATTGCATCCGGAATTGGAGCAACTTTTTTAATCTTCGAAACTTCTGCATCCATAGTATCTGAAAAGATTTTCTGGTCTAAACTGGAATTTATTGGAGGAACATTTGTACCGGTTTTTTACTTAATTTTTGTTCTCCGGTATACAAGTCATGACAAATACCTCTTACCAAAACATATTATTTCTCTCATAGTCGTTCCGCTTATCACGCTGGCTCTCATTTTCACAAACGATAAACACAATCTTTTTTGGACAGGTTATTCGGCAATTTCCCCGGAGTCAAACCTGATAGTTTATTACCATGGAATATGCTTTTGGGTTGGATATGTTCTCTATAGTTATATTTTGCTATTTATAGGATCGGTATATATTTTCAAATTTATTTTCCGTCATAGAAAGGCTTTCCTCTATCAGGGATGGATAATTTTTATTGGTGCTTTACTGCCCTGGAGCGCAAGCCTCTTATATCTTGCAGATATAAACATTACTCCGGGCCTGGATTTAACTCCCGCAAGCATTGCATTAAGCGGAGTGATGCTCATTTATGCTTTTTTTAACAACAGATTTCTGGATCTTGTTCCTGTTGCACGAGAAACTCTGGTTGAGACATTACAGGATGGAATAATTGTTCTCGACGATCAAAACAGAATACAGGACGTGAATTCTGCTGCCCTCTGCTATCTTGGGATTACAAACAAAAACAGTCTCGGCTTGTTTGCCGACGATTCCGGGGCTACCGTTATTCCACTACTTAATGCCATAACAAAGGAAGGACCGTTTGAAAGAGTAGAAATTAAAAGGGGAAATGAATTAATCGCTTATAAGATTATAAAGCAGAGAATTAAAAACCAACCGGGCAGCCGCCTTGTAATTATCAGAGACATCTCCGAAAGTTTTGCTCAACAACAGGAACTCATAAAAGCAAAAGATCGGGCAGAAGAGAGCGACAGGCTTAAAAGTGCATTCCTTGCCAACATGAGCCACGAAATTCGCACTCCAATGAGCGGTATTCTTGGATTTACCGAACTTCTAAGAGAGGTAAAGATATCCGAAGACGAACAACAGGAATATTTAGGAATAATTGAAAAGAGTGGTACCCGAATGCTCAACATAATAAATGATCTTATGAGCATCTCCACACTTGAAGCCGGACTGATGAAAACAAGCATATCGGAAGTGGATGTAAACAAGCAAATTAACCTCGTTTACAAATCTCTCAAACCTCAGGCTCAGGAAAAGGGTATTAAGCTAATTCTTAATAACAGCCTGCCGTTAACTGAGGGAAAAATTAATACCGACAGAGAAAAATTAAATGCAATACTCACAAATCTTATTAAAAACGCTATAAAATTCACTCCATCGGGTTCTATTGAATTAGGCTGCAGCCGAAATCCTGATGAACTGGAATTTTTTGTGAAAGATACCGGCATAGGAATTCTTCCCGAACAAATAGTGTATATTTTTGAACGATTTCGCCAGGGTAGCGAATCCTTTGCACGGGAATACGAGGGTGCAGGATTAGGGCTCTCTATTGCAAAGGCATATGTGGAACTGCTCGGTGGCAGAATATGGGTCGAAAGCGAACCCGCCATTGGCTCAACATTCTCTTTTACTATACCGGACAAACAAGATATCACACTTTCTTTATAACGTGAATTGCAAAATTCTTCATAGATTTGCCGTTAATTAAAACAAGAAACTACATGGCACTGCGAGAAGAATTCGAAAAACAAGGAATATGGCTGTTCAGGTACAGAAGTTATCTGCCAATTATTGTACTGGTAATTGGCCTTTTAGTTTATCTAAGATCCATATTAAACCCCGACTACAGCATTTTAAACGATGAGTTTTCCAGGGACTATTATTTATACTTCTGCCTGGCCGTTAGTCTTCTTGGACTTGCCATAAGGGTTTATACCGTTGGCCACACACCTGCAAACACTTCCGGCAGAAACGTGAAGGAACAGGTGGCAGATACTCTCAACACAACCGGTATCTACTCAACAGTGAGGCACCCGCTCTATCTGGGAAATTTCCTCATGTGGTTTGGAATTACCCTGCTCACGGGAAATCTCTGGTTCATAGTATCTATCTGCCTTATGTACTGGATATACTACGAAAGAATAATGTATGCCGAAGAGAGCTACCTTCGAAATAAATTTGGCGAAGTTTACATCAACTGGTCAAGCAAAAAACCTGCTTTTATCCCCTCTTTTAAGAATTTCGTAAAACCATCTGTCTCCTTCAGCTGGAAGAAAGTACTTAAAAAAGAGAAGAACGGATTTGCAGAGACCTTCCTTGTGTTTTGCCTTTTTGACACAGTAGGCAAATACATAACAGGCAGCACAGATTATAATTATATTCTTATCGGCGCCACTATTGCCTCTGCCGTATTGTACATCATCCTCAAAACGCTCAAAAACCACACAACCGTTCTGGACGAGGAAGGGCGGTAACGGCGTACTTTGACGGAACTGATTAACAACCAGCGCATTATATACTTATTAGCACTTTTCTTAACAAGAGGTCTCTTAATAATATTTTGTCAGCAAGCTCAACATCTATTACTTATGATTTATTCTGCCATATCACATTTTGTTCGCTGTTTTCTGAACGACTTGTAAATACGACTGCCGTTTTTTTATCAAAATCGCTATCTTTGAGAGATTGTAAGAAAAGATAATGCTGAGACACTATATCATAATTGAGAGTAAAGAGTTTGCATTCAAAGATATCTTTGTGGATTTCTTTGTTTCGCAGGTTCACTTTGCCAGTAAAATTGTGGGTTGTGAGGAGGATGCCAAAGATATCGTTCAGGAAATATTTTTAAAGGTATGGAATGGTAATCCTGAATTTCCTAATGAAATTGCCTTCAAGTCATATCTTTACATATCTACCCGCAATGCCTGCATAGATCATCTTCGCAAAAAAAGGAATATTATTACTGACATGGATAAGGCTGCACATCTTGAAGAAGAGGCAAATGAAGCGATGAGAGAGGAGGCGTTCAGACTCCTCGACAAGGCTATAGAAACTTTACCTCCTCAGACGAGAAACATACTCAGGCTTACACTTTCGGGTAATTCAATAAGTGAAATTGCAAACAATCTCAAGATAACCGTTAACACGGTGAAGACTCTCAAGCAGCGCGCATATAAAATCCTGCGGGAAAAATTCGGGGAGATGTTCGTCCTCCTGGTCTTCCCTTTTATTCAATAATTTTCATTTTCCTGTCACCCTTTTTTCTCTTTTCTGCGTTTATATGTCAGAAAGTAATGATGATATTATATGGAAGAGAGATACAAAAAGGCGATGGAGGAGGCAAAGGATTTGGCAAACAGGATGCTGAATGAGATTTCCGGGGAGGATGCACGCAAATATATTGAGAGAAAGGAGTTCACAGACAGGCTCAATCCTGAGCGCAGCTGGATGAAATTCTGGTTCAAGGCAAACAAAAAACAGATTTACGGAATATCTGCCGCTGCGGCATCAATAGTTCTTGCAGCATCAATACTCTTTAATATTAACAATGAAAACACAACTCAGCAACTTGTTTCTGTTACAAGTCAGGAGTTGATGCCCGCAAACGGGAACGTTGTTCTCACCCTGGCATCGGGCGAAAAACTTATGCTTGATTCAATAGGAGGTAATCAAGTTAAAGCATCTGGAGTTGAGGTAGACAGAGAGGCTGGTGAAATTTCCTATGAGAAGGCTGCAAAAGTAAATGTTCAGCCCGGAGAGGTTGCAGCTAAAATTGAATATAACGAGCTCTATGTTCCAAAGGGTAGATCATACTCTGTTGTATTGAGTGACGGAACAAAAGTGTGGCTCAATGCAATGAGTTCAATCAAATATCCGGTAAGATTTGCAAGAGGAGAGAGAAATGTCAGAATAACCGGGGAGGCATATTTCGAAGTTGTAAAAAATGAAAAGGCTCCATTCACGGTCGAGACAAACGATTACAAAGTACGAGTTCTGGGTACATCTTTTAATATTAGTTCATATCTGGAAGAGAGCAAAACTGTCACCACTTTGGTGTCAGGTGCTGTTTCAATACCATCTGAGAATGGCAGAGAGAGTGTAATTGCACCGGGAGAGCAGTATAGTTATGACAGGATGAACGACAAGAGCGAGACAGTTAAAGTAAACACAGACCTCTACACATCATGGATAAACAATTTTATGAGTATAGAGGAGGAGCCACTCATAGACATTTTCAAAGTACTTAAGAGAAGATACGATATAGAAGTGGTATTCGACAATATCAAACTTGAGCAGGAGAGGTTTACAGGAAAAATCCCTCTGAACGATAATCTGTCGATTGTTCTAAAGCAACTCTCCAGAGTATCTCAGGTAGAATTCGCCTCAGTCGGCAATACAATAAATGTAAGCTACAGAAAGTAATTAATCATATTCTGCAGCAATCCTCATAACCAAAACTAAACCAACGATGAAAAGAACCGTTCGCTTAAATTTTCTTCTACTCGCACTGTTAATGCTGATGTTCTCGGCTGTCACTGCGTATGCGCAGCAGGTAACATCCTTCAGGGTACAAAATGCAACCCTTGATGAGTGCCTTAAGCAGATAGAAAAACAAACCGGGCTGGGGTACCTGTACAAAGGGGGTGACCTTAAGAGCATTAAGGGTATAACCTATTCAGCTTCCAATACCTCTGTCGAGACAGTCCTCAGGGTAATCCTTGCAAAAACAGGGCTTGTGTTTGAGATTGACAACGGAGTTATACTCCTTATCCAGGCTCCCAGGAAGGCCGTAGAAAAACCTGCCGCCGGCGATCAGAAGCCTGTCTCCATTAAACTTAAAATTTTAGACATTGTATCCAAAGAACCTGTTATTGGCGCTACTGCCGTTATCAGGCAATATGGCATTTATGGAGTCGCAGACATTGACGGATCAATGGTACTGAAAAATGTACCCGTTGGAAAAGCAACAATTGAAGTTCAGATGCTGGGATACGAAATCAATACTCTTGAGTTTGATTTCGTATCTCCGCTAAACCTGCTCATTTCCCTAAAACCAACATCGCTTGAGCTTGAAGAGGTGACAGTTGTTGCAAAGAGCAGTGTTGCCGGAACATCTACAAGTTCAAAAATTGGCAGACAAGCCATGGACCACCTTCAGGCTACAAGTCTCAAAGACCTTATGCAGCTTATCCCCGGTCAGCTTGTAACAGGCGTGAGCGATATGACATCGGCAGAGAAGATTACGATCAGAACACTTAATACATCCAATGCAAACAATGCATTCGGAACATCTGTGATGATTGACGGGGTTCCTGTGTCGGACAATGCCTCTCTCATGGACAAGACTTCTGTCAATGCTGTTGGTGCAACAGGTGTAGACCTCCGGCAAATTGGTGCAGATAACATTGAGTCCGTTGAAGTAATTAGGGGTATTCCATCTGCAGAGTATGGAGACCTTGCATCTGGAGCAGTTATTGTGAATACAAAAGCAGGCTATACTCCATACGAAATCAGGGCAAAGATCAATCCAATTTCAATGAATACCTCTGTGGGAAAGGGATGGAAACTCGGCAAAAACGGCGGTAGCCTAAACTCAAACTTTGACTACGTTCAGGCTTGGGGCGATCCAAGACAAAAGAGCAGCTCCTTTGACAGAGTTTCAGGAGGTGTTGCATATACAAAGACAATCGGCAGAATCTGGTATACAAACACCAAATTTAATGTGAGCAGTCTGCTTGACTTCAGGGGCAACGATCCCGACCTGATAATTGAAGGAAGCGAGACTACCCAGAAGGCCCTCTCATTAAGGTTCAGCCATTCGGGAAGGCTTAGTTTCAATAAGAAACTAATGAGAACCCTCTCTTATTCATTCGGATACAATCACTCCTTCAACGAATCACGCACTTCTACCATTGTGTCGGCAGGAGGCGGAATGCCAATAATTTCTGCAATGTCAACAGGCTACTATGAAGTACCTTATGTTGCCAATTCTTACAAGGCATCTGGAGGGACAATTGCAGAACCTGTAAATATTTATGCCAAAGTATCTAATACTTTTACTGCAAACATCAACAAGTTCCGTCAGCGATTCAATATGGGTGTAGAGTACAGGTACGAGGAGAACAGGGCAAGGGGATTCTATAACGACAACGATAATTTTCCACTCAGACCGAATAGTAACGGAAGACCAAGGCCATACTATGATATTCCACCCATCAATCAGGTATCGGCCTATTTTGAGGACAATATCAGTTGGAAATTCGGAAAAATTGCAGGCTTAAAGATTCAGGCCGGTTTGAGAATGGATATGCTTCAACCGGGTCAGCCTGAGTATGTCTACTCAATCTCACCAAGGCTCAACGCCTCACTCAAGGTTAATGAATGGTTGGAATTCCGCGGAGGATGGGGAAGAAACTCAAAGACTCCGGGATTATCACACCTTTATCCTGAGGCAAAATATACAGACAGGGAGGTTGCAAAGTACCTGCCTGTAGATATAGCATCTCAGCTTGTAATGTATCAGACCTATGTTACATATGTAGAGAGGAACAACAAACTTAAGAATGCTACAAACACAAAAGCAGAACTGGGCTTTGACGTTAAGCTTCCAAATGATATGACCTTCTCAATGGTTGCTTACCGCGATTACATGCCTAATGGCTTTGGAAGTTTCTCTGAATATCAGACCTTCCTTTCAAATTTCTATACTGCTCAAAGCGGACTTATCATTGAACCTGGCAAAAAACCAACGGTTGACTGGAGCAATCCGGCAAGGGTAGATACTGTCTATACAACTACCGGTAGAATCGGCAATACCCAAGCCAGCCTTGACAGAGGCGTAGAATTCGACTTCTACTTTGGTCAGATAAAAGCTATCAGAACATCGTTCTACCTGAGCGGTGCATACATGGAGACATCCAACTGGCAAACAGGTCCAAACTATTCAAATCCGGAAGGAATTCTGCCTTCGTCAACATACGGACAGGGAGGAGTAAACACCCCTCCGTTTAAACTTGAGTATCCTACAGGACTTCAGAAAGATATTCAGCGCAGGTTCAGTACAGTAGTGAGAGCTGTCTGCAATATACCTCAGCTTAAGATGGTAGCCTCA
>DOSU01000042.1:2392-10772 GCA_003513895.1 Rikenellaceae bacterium | reverse complement strand
TAAGATGGTAGCCTCATTTACCGGACAGGTTATATGGTACAACTACTCAAATACTACCAATCAAAAGAGTTCTCCTATCGGATGGTTTGACACAGACCTCAGTTATCATGAGATAACTCCGGGTATGCTAAACGATTCTGAATACCGGATAAAGGGCATATTGCTTCAGGATCAGATAAGAGATCCAAAAGATATCGACCCTACAATTCAGAAACCAATATGGATTGTAAACGGAAGACTTCAGAAGGATATTTCTAAGTCACTCGGATTCTCATTCTTCGTGAATAATGCATTCTTCTACACCCCATATCAGTCGACTACAAAGTCAGGCACACTCACAGAGAGAAATGTAGGAACATTCTCATTTGGTATGGAGCTAATAGTTAAAATATAACAACCTGGAATATGAAAAAAATCACAATTATAACCGGAATTCTGGCAATTTTGTTGACATCCCTCTCTTGTACCAGAGAGCTCCCTCTTCCGATCAGAAACATGAATATTGAATTCAAAATGCCTGAAAATTTTAGGAGCGATATTAAATATGCAAATCAGGAGGTTGTTTTCACAAGTGCTTCTGCCGAATATAAATTTACTACAAATTCAAGCGGTTTGCTGTTAATTCCGGAACTAATTCCGGATGAGTACAGCATCTCCACAAGCTGGGAGATGACCGGAGCTCAGTACAAAGAGCTCATTACAGATGGAGAGCTTATTGAAGATAAGGCGACCGTAATATTAAAGGCAGGCATAGGCAGAAAGAAACTCTTTACCAAAGAGGATATAGAGCTAGTTCTGGATAAACTTGTTCTCAAGAGCCTGCTTATCTCGAAAGTATACTACACAGGTACGAAGGATAATGCAAACAAGAACTATATTGTAGATGCCTATATAGAGATATATAATAATTCTGAAGATACGGTATACATTGACGGGAAATACCTGGCACTTGCAGAATCAATGTCCCCTCCTGCGTATCCTGCAAAAGATCACCCAGATTATATATATGCAAGACAAATATGCAAATTCCCGGGATACGGCAACGACAATCCTGTTGCGCCCGGCAAATCTATTGTTATAGCAGCAAAGAATGCAAGAAATCACACAACAAGTGCCTCCACATCAATTGATCTGTCTAATGCCGACTTTGAAGTTAAAGAGACAGATGGGATGGGGAATCCAGATGTAAAGGCTCTTCCAATATTGTCTAATTCTCTTACGATTAAGTTTTTCAATCTTATGACAGGTGGCGGAAATGCGGTATTCATTTTTGAGACAAATGAGGATATTCTTTCGTGGCCTCAGTATTATGCGCCAGGAAAGACATCGGGAGAGAGATTCCGAAGAGTTCCAGTAACAGTTGTACTTGACGGAGTAGAGTGTCTTAAGAACAATGCTTCAACAGGACCCGATATTAACCTAAAGAGGTTTCAGACAATTGTGGATGCAGGTTTTGCTTTCACTAATGCAACTTCGGGATACACTCACGAGTCCATTGAACGTAAAGTAAGTTCAGTTGAAGGGAACAGATTTATCCTTAAGGATGTAAACAACAGCACCGAGGATTTTGTGATAACACTCGATCCAACTCCAAGAAAATACGATAAGCCGGAACTTTTGAATTAAGAAACTATGAGGACAATAAACTATATAGCTATAATAATTGCCACACTGGCATGCACAGGTCTTCAGGGAGCCGGTGCCGACACACTCAAAACATTTCCATCTCTAGAAAAAAGAGAGATGCAAAAAACAGGAATGCAGTGGGAGAAAACAACCAATGCTGCAGGAATGAAATTTGGAGTTGTTGAGAGGGGAAGCTTCACAACCCTCGGAGTATACAATAGTGCCGGTGACTATCACCGCGTTCAGGAGGGATCTGAAGTAAGAGGACTACTATTCGAAACAGAACGATATGACCAGTTGTGTGAAAAGATCTTTGTAAAGGGAACATTCACTTTCAACATGGACAAGGAGTACGACAAAGGATGGTCAGACGTTTCTAATTCCTATAACAACAATCCATTTATTTATGGAAGCAGTGTCAGAGGAAACTACGAGACACAAAAATTTGACCTTGGTTTAATAGTCTATACTAAATACAAGAGTAGGGTAAATTATGGTCTTACAATTGATTACAATGTTGCTGACATAGCAAGACAAAGAGATCCGCGCTCAAGGAGCTACCACCTGGACTACTCACTTATCCCTTCAGTGATATTTGAAATAACCGAAAAACACACTGCAGGTATAAACCTGAGCTACAGATTTGGGAAAGAGAAAATGCCCGGTCTCACAACAATCCAGACAGACCCCAACCTTCAATATTATACCTTCTCGGGCCTTGAGCACGCAGAGGGACGAATTGGCGGGTACAAGGGCTTTTCTCGCCAGTTCCTCAGCGATTACTACGGAGGAGCACTCCAGTACAACTTCAGGGGAGAGGAGAGTAAACTACTTCTCTCTGCGGGATTTGACGCAAGATGGGAGGAGACATTAGGCAATCTTCGCCAGAGTCCGGGTTCTTACAATGAGTTCACGTACTCATTTCTTGCAGACTATCTTCTGGAAAAGAACAACATGCTTCATAACTTCAGAGCAGAAGCGACTCTTAGAGACGGAGGAGCAGACGAGTTCAGACAAGAACTTATCTCAGAAAGAGACACTATCACAGGAGTAACAACAGAAACATGGGAGACCATCTATGTTTACAAAAACAGATTTGTTGTAAAAACCTCAGATTTCCGCCTTTCATGGAGTACAACCGCAATAGATTCCGGCAAGAACAGCTATCGCTGGGCTGCAGGAGCAGAGGCTGGATACGAGGGATTCTCAAATAACTATTATCTGCCCCATTCAGAATATGCCTCAGGTAAGCTTATAGCCGGTGTCAATGGCAAGATAAGGCTTCTTAACAGCAGTAAGGGTGTGCTGATTCTCTCTGCCTCGGCGGGTGCGTCGCTCAATACCTCTGCAAAGCTTAACATGGCTGCTGAAAGCATAGTTGGAACAGAGATCCTTTCACCTGATCTTGAGTATCACAAGAAGAACACTTTCCGGATTAACGGAGAGATGAGATATACCTTCCCGCTCCGTATGATAAAAAGCACCCCTATTCTGGGATATGCATCCCTTTACGGAGGCAATATATTCGCAGAGGGCAAGGCTGGCTGGTATACGGCCGGAATTTCAATAGGAATACTAACCTTATAACTATACGATGAAAAATTCTTTAACATTAAAATGGACCCTGGCAATTGTTGCATTATTTGCAATTGTTGCAGGCACCACTTCATGCGAAAAAATTGAACTTGAGGGAAGCTACTCTCCTTCAATATACTTCGAAACTGGACAGTCAACTATAAATACACAAACAGGAACATTTGATATAAATGTAAAGTTATCAAAACCGGCACCTAAAAACCTTACAGTTAAGTTTGCTTTCTCAGGAACAGCAATTGAGAATGAACACTACACTCTTGTTTCAAAAGAGATTGTTGTTGAGGCAGGAAAGAGTGAGGCTGTTATTCCGGTTACACTATTAAACGATAATATCTGGGACTCAGAACTTACCCTAAAGGCAACTATAGTCCCCGGAACAGATTACGCAGTTGACCCAAAAATCAATCCAGAACATACTGTTCTTCTTACAAAAGAGATTGTGCTTCCAATGCTGTCTTTCACAACTCAGCCGGAAAACGAGCATACTAATCCGTTTCTGGCAGAGAAGCTGATATTCACAGTAGCTTTTGATACCCCGCTTGCATATGACAGTGAGGCTGCCCTTAATATTGAGGGAGACCTTACCATAGGAGCAGACTTTCTGATAAACGGAGGAAACACAAACAAGATTACGCTAACAAAGGGACAGCTCAGCCAAACTTTCGAGGTTCAAATCAAACAAAGGGATGCTGCAGGAATTAGCAAAAATCTAAAGTTTACTCTTGACAGAGGAACTTCAAAATATTTTGCTGTCTCTACAGAGAAGGGATCTTTTAATGTAAGGGTAAACGATCCCGAAGTTGACTTTACTCCGGTTATGAAGAGTGCAGCCTTGCTAAGTGGAAGCGGATTTCAGATTTTGCAGGCAATAAAAGCAAGCGATGGTACGTGGTCGGGCAAAGTGGTAATAAATGCCGGTCCCAATTCTTCTGCAAAGAACTATATGAGAAGCTATAAAAACATGAGTTTTAACACCTATTTCGGTTGCCAGTCAAACTCGCCAGGTGGTGATATTCTAAGGCTTTCTGATATGCTTTTGTTTGCAACAACAGATACTGTAATGGCAGACTACGGAGTTGGCAAGACTACAAGGTTCTTCTCACCCTCGGACTCATTACTTCGTTTTGTTGCTCAAGATGATAATCCTCTTAAAGGTACTGTAACCGCAAACCCACAGGAGTTCTCTGCAAATATTATATTGAAAGCAGACTGGGAAACCGGTACAAACGGTAATAAACAGTGGCACCTTGACTCAAAAACTACAAACGGTATTATTGCAAACTGCACCTATCCCGTTTTAGCAACAATGATTGTGGAACTTGTGAAACTGGAGGGAACATATGATTTTTCTTCAACAGAACCTGAAATAATTTTTGACGCATGGTTCAAAAGCACATCGCCGTACTTTATGAGAATTCAGCCGGCACTGCTTGATATCAAGAAAGAGGGAGATTTGTACAAAGTTTCATACAGGTACACTCCTAAATAAAACACAGCTTATGAAAAGAATCCTAGCAACTCTTTTGTTTCTGTTTATCTCATCAGTAATCCTCCCTGCACAGGGAGGTTTCATTGGGATGAGCCGCGAAGGAAAGAGGCTTGCTCTGCACATACCCGACACTCTTATTGGAAAGGACATTTTGTTCGGTTCAAGGATTGTGGATATTAGTGATCCATCTGCCAAGGTCTATTCGGCAGGTCAGATGAGAACTCCTCCTGTTCTTGTTCGTTTTGTAAAGCGCAACGGATTGCTTGTTATGGAGAAGAGAGAAAATTTTGTGGATGTTGAAAATAACGATGCAATTGCAGATCCACTGGCTAGAAATTCAGTTACAGGAGGAGTTTATTTCTTTGAGATAGAATCCTCAAGTAATCATGGAGTTTCAACCATTGATGTTTCAAAGTTCTTCTCAGAAGAGGTTTCGCTGGCTTGGCCTTTGCCGGACAATGTCAAAAAGGGAAGGCTTGAGCCAAAACTCAGCGGGATTGTTTCAGTTAAGGAGCACGAAGATCATATAAATATCAGGAGCCATTACGAATTTCTGGGACCTAAGGAGACATTTGCAATAACTGTTCAGTATTTTCTGATGCAGTTGCCCGATAAGATTCTGAAGCCCCGCTTCAACGATCCCAGGATGGGGTATCAGCCTCATAACCGGAAGCATTACGCTTCGGGTAAAGAGATATCTACAAACAGATACATCACCAGATGGAGAATAGAGCCACACAGAGATTCTATTTCTCAGTTCAGAGCCGGAATTCCTGTTACTCCTCAGAATCAGATTGTTGTCTATGTAGAGCCATATTTTCCTTCATCATGGATTCCATACATCAAGATGGGAATTGAAGACTGGAACAAGGCCTTTGAGAAAATCGGCTTCAGAAATGTGATGGTAGCCAGGGAGTTTTCCGAAACTCCGGATCTTGATCCTTATGATATTAAGAATAATCTGGTAAGGTATCTGCCTCTTGAAGAGGCCAATGCCGCAGGACAGATATGGTCAGATCCAAGAAGCGGAGAGATACTCACAGGAGAGGTGCTTTGGTGGAACGATGTGATAAAACTGGTAAAAATGTGGCGCTTTACCCAGACTGCTGCTGCAGATCCTGCAGCAAGGGCAATTGAGTACGACACAGATATGACAGGAGAGATGATAAGATATGCTATTGCTCATGAAATTGGTCATATGTTGGGAATTCAGCATAACATGAGAAGCTCATATGCATATCCGGTTGATTCTCTCAAGTCTCCTTCATTTACAACAAAGTACGGGACTACAGCTTCAGTTATGGACTATGCTAGGAATAATCATGTTGCAAACTCAGAAGATTTCAAAAGGGGAGTAAAGATGACTCCTCCTGTTCTGGGACCCTTTGATTACCTGTCAATTGAATATGGTTACAGATATTTCGAAAATAAGTATACACCTGCTCTGGAGTACAAATGGCTCGACAGTCTCATGACTGCAAAGAGCAAATCTCCTGAATATAAATTTGCCTCCTTCATTGCTTCGCCAATCTCGCCCGACCCATCTGCACAGTCCGAATCTCTTGGGGACGATGTTGTAAGGTCATCGGATTACGGAATTGAGAATACAAGAATCATTGTTTCTAATCTTGTACAATGGACATCTGAGGCAGGCGGAAGTGCTTCTTTGGTAAAGGAGAGGTACGATGCGCTGGTGAAGCAATATTTCAGATATATCAGCCTTTCGCTCTCCTACGCAGGAGGAGCGTATCAGAATCAGCTTTCAGAGGGTGACATGTCCCAGAGGAATGTAGCTGTCGGGGCCCCAAAGCAGAGAGAGGCGTTGTTGTTTGCACTTGGTCAGTTAACGGCTGCTCCGGAACATCTTAATATTGAAAGCATTTCTGCAGTATACGGTCCGCTTACGGAGATTATAATGAAGAGACAGAGTGATGTAATGGATGCAATGCTGGGTAATTTCATTCTGCCAAGAATTGCACTATGGCAGCATCAGTCTGCAGAGGCGCTTACGGTTGCTGAGTACCTGGAGATGGCTCATAATCATATTATAAAGGAGTCTTCTGCCGGCGATCCCTTTATCAGAAACCTTCAGTCAGCATATATTCAGTTGCTGAAAAAGATTTCTCTCCTTCCCCAAAAGCAGGAGGAGACCGCAACTGGTGTTCACACAATTATAGCATCGGCAGCACATAATCAGCTTTTAAAAACAAGAAAATATATAAATACAAGAGCCGGCAAAGGGCAAGGGGGATAGCACTTCCGCTTTTTGCTGTCAATAACAGAATAAAGATACATGAAGAAACTACTTACAGCAGTCATTGCCTTAATATTGTTAATTCCCTCGGGTGCCAGAGGAGAGGAGGGAATGTGGCTGCCTTTTCTTATCAAGAAGCAAAAATATAAGGAGATGAAGAGTATGGGGCTGAAACTTCCTGCGGATGCTCTTTATTCAGATATCAATCCGTCGCTTAATCAGGCTGTTGGTGGTCTGATGGGAGAGGGTGCAAACCTGAGGAGCTTCGGAACCGGAAGTTTTATTTCCGAAAACGGACTTGTGTTAACAAACTACCATGTTGTTCTTTCATATCTGGAAAGATTTTCGGATGAGAAAAACGATTTTCTCAAATATGGCTACTGGGCCCGAAACCATTCAGAGGAGTCTCTCTGCAGAGGTCTTGAGATGAAGGTTCTGGAGAGTATGCAGGATGTTACTGATATAATGCTTGCCGGGACTGAAGGCCTTGTGGGAGTTACCAGACAGAGTAAAATTAACGAAAATGGCAAGGCTCATGCAAAGCTTGTAACCAAGGGTACCAAAAGAGAGGTAAGGATGCAGGCTATCTTTGGCAGCAACCGATATATCATGAGTATCTACACAGTTTACAAAGATATTCGCATGGTGGCGGCACCGCCGTTTGCTGTAGGCAAGTTCGGGGGCAATACAGATAACTACAGCTGGCCTCGCCATACAGGTGATTTTGCAATACTCAGGGTTTACGCAGGGAAAGAGAATCAGCCTGCAAATTATTCAAAGGAGAATGTGGCTTTTAAGCCAGCTAAATTTTTAAGCATCTCTCTTCAGGGGGCAAAAAAGGATGAATTTGCTATGATTGCCGGTTTCCCGGGAACAACAAGGGAGTATATTCCATCTTTTGCTCTGGCTAAGATTATCTATGGGGAGAATATTGAGAGAATTGCAATACGTGCAGAGAAGATGCGTATCATGGAGGATGCAATTGCTTCTAATGAAAGCCTAAAATTCCGTTACAGCACAAGACTATCCTCTGCAGGAAACACATACCTGCGCTGGAAAGGAGAGGTTCTTGGGGTCACAAAGATGAACCTAGTGGAGCAGAAGAGAGCTGAGGAGCAGGCGTTTGCCAGATGGGCAGAGGCAGATGCAGCCAGAAAAGTAAAGTACGGCAGGGTACTTGGAGAGATGGAGGAGCTATACAAAGAGGTTTCACTTTACAATATGGCAGACCTTTACTTCAACGAGGCAGGAATCAACGGCTCAGAGATTGTACCCTTCATAGGGAAGTTCGAGAAACTGGCAGCAACCTATTCAAGAAAAACGCCCGACCTCAAGACCGCAGAATCAGAGGCGAAAAGGCTTCTTCCGCTTGTTGTTCAGTTTTTCGACAACTGGGATTACGAGACAGACAGACA
>DOSU01000042.1:0-2327 GCA_003513895.1 Rikenellaceae bacterium | reverse complement strand
GGGATTACGAGACAGACAGACAGATGTTCAGGAATATGTTTAAGCGTTATTATGAGAAGATGCCTGCAAGGTTCCATGCTGAGGCTATGGATAGATATATTAAAGAGTATGACGGGGATGTAGAGAAGCTCACCAGAACAATTTTCGAAAACTCCATGTTCACAAGCAAAGAGAAACTCAACGCCTTTCTGAACGACCCGGACAGAGATATCGTTGCCTCTGTTAAGAGTGACCCTCTTTACCAGATTTCCATAGGTTACTATATGGTCAATGTTGAGAGAATCATGAGGCAGAGAGGCGAACTTCAACAGAAGCAGATGGCTCTCTTTGATCTATATATGGAGGGTTTGCTTGAAATGAAAAGCGGAAGGGAGATCTATCCTGATGCAAACAGCTCGTTTAGGTTTAGCTACGGAAAGGTTACCGGCAGCAATGCATCCGATGGTCTTACATATAATTACCGCACAACACTAGATGGAGCGAAGGATAAGTTTGTAAATAGTCCCGGAAACGAGGAATTTTACATGCCTAAAAAGCTTCAGACACTTTTGCAAAATAGAGATTTTGGAAGATATGCCGATAAAAACGGAGTTCTTGCTGTTAACTTCCTCACAAATAATCATACAACAGGCGGTAATTCAGGTTCGCCGGTTATCAACGGCAGAGGAGAACTGATAGGAGTGAACTTCGACAGGATATGGCAGGGAGTCGCTTCGGATTACCGTTACGATGCCAGGGCCTCGAGATCTGTTGCAGTTGATGTGAGATATATTCTGTTCATTCTGGACAAATACTCTCCTTCAAAACATGTAATTGACGAACTCGAAAATTCCAACCGCTGGTAGGCTGATATTCAACTAACCCACTTTTTTCCTGAGTCCGGCAAGAAATTGCCGGGCTCTTTTTATTTGCTAACTCATTTCATTATTTCAGCCTCGTGAAAATTGTCGAACAATCTAAAGTTCCCGTCTTCCTTGCCGGAGGGCTCAACCAGGAAAACATACGGCAAGCCATTGAGCAAGTACAGCCTTTTGGGGTTGATATCTGCAGCGGTGTACGCACAAACCGGCAACTTGACCCGCAAAAGCTGGTGCTGTTTCTATCTGCCAGTTTAATTAGCAACTATCTCAATATCTGAGCTTTGCAAAGCGTTTTCCAAAATTATTTCCAAATAATTTGATTCTAACAGGCCAATTACCAATCACTTGCTAATTAAACTGGCAGATAAATTTTGTAACTTTGAAACAATTTAAACCACCCTCTCATGAAAATCCTGTTCGACAAAGAATCTAACACGATAACAATTATAGATAATATTAAAAGGAGAAATATTCTCTTAGGAATTACAATG
This sequence comes from Rikenellaceae bacterium, assembly GCA_003513895.1. Classification (GTDB taxonomy): domain Bacteria; phylum Bacteroidota; class Bacteroidia; order Bacteroidales; family UBA932; genus Bact-08. The sequence goes on along the minus strand of DOSU01000042.1, from coordinate 976 downwards.
ATTTTTAACATACTTTTCATTGGGTGGAATATATTGAAATACAATTCAGAAGAATTAAATTTTCCACTTTGGCTTTGGATAATATTACTTCTATTTATAGTATTCGGTGTAATAAAAAGGTCATTATTTATTATTTACAAAACTACAAGTCAAAGTAAAATTAATGCGTCAGAGATTGAGTTTATCAAATTCTTTAAATTATTCAACAGAAGTTCATTTTATATTTCTTTGAGAAACGGAAAGAGAAGAGAGGTAGGGGTGAGCCTCAAACCAAATGAATATGCCACAATGGTTGAGCGTTGTAATAACTTAGGGGTCGAAATTAGACCCAAATCAAAATCTTTAAACCAAACGAACTCCCAAATTTCCAAACTATATTTCGGCAGCATTTGTGTATTGCTGCCAATTTATAGTTTTTTATTATATTTGTACTTAAACTTTTTCAACTATCGCAACAGTTAAATTATATATTGACCAACTTTTAGATTTTTTCAGAGACAAAGAAAACTTTGAAACATCTGATATTATGGAGTTCTATTTACAAATAGAACCCAAAGTTAAACCAACTACAATAAATTGGAGAGTATATAATTTAGTTCAAACAGGCGTTCTAAATAGGATTGGAAGAGGCCGGTTTACTATTGGTGGAAATAAAATTTACGTTCCGGAAATCTCTTCTAAACTAAGATCAATCCATTCAAAACTCAAAAAAGAATTTCCATATTTGAAAGTTTGCATTTGGAATACTTCTGCCTTAAATGAATTTATGGTTCACCAACCGGGAAGATTCTATCTGCTTGTTGAGGTGGATAAAGATTCTACGCAATCAGTTTTCTATTATTTAAAAGAGAATCGATTCTCTGTGTTTATAGAACCTACGATGGACTTAATTGAGAAGTACATCCCAGATGAGAAAGAAACTTTAATAGTAAAATCTTTGGTCTCAGAAGCTCCATTGCAAACAATAAGCAGAATC
>DOSU01000136.1 GCA_003513895.1 Rikenellaceae bacterium | reverse complement strand
TAGTAACGGCAAAAGCCGGTTCCAGCATAAACTCTTCTTCCAAAATTGAGAAGAATGCAATCCAGCACGTTCAGGCATCCAGTCTTGCAGACGTTATGCAGCTTTTGCCGGGATCGCTTATTTCGAATCCTTCTCTTACAACTCAAAACAAGATTACAATCAGGTCTGTAAACGACTACACCAGCAATAATACAAGAGGTGTTGGTCTGTTGATAAACGGCTCCAGGGTATCAAATGATGCATCGCTAACGCTGGAGACATCTACCGAAACTTTCAAAGAGATGGACTTCCGGAAATTCTCTACCGACAACATTGAATCCATTGAGGTTCTAAAAGGGGTTTTGTCTGCCGAATACGGAGATGTTACATCAGGCGCAATCCTTGTTACAACCAAAGCCGGACGCACACCATTCGAGGTGAGGGTAAAATCGGACCCAAACACAAAAGCCGTCTCTGTGAGCAAAGGTTTCGGCCTTGGTAAAAATGCGGGTAACCTGAATATTGATGCCGACTATGCGAGAGCATTCAAGAACTGGATATCTCCTGTAGACATCTTTGACAGAACTACTCTCGGACTTACATACTCAAATACATTCAACAAAGATAAAACTCCACTGCGTCTGAATGTCAGGTTAAGCGGATACCTTACAACAAACAACACAACCAGCGACCCGGATGTTTCTAAACTGGACTTTACAAAAAGAACCGAGAGAAATGCATCCCTTTCAATTTATGGCAACTGGCTTCTAAATAAGAACTGGATCAGCTCACTTAATTACAATCTCTCCGGAAATGTTGGAAGCGAGTATATCCAGAAGTTTACAGTTAACAGCGGACTGCCTGTTCCAACAACAGACACACAAATTGAAGGAATTGGCCTCGGAGAATTCACCGGCGTACTCGAAGAGAGAGACTCCAGGAGCGAAGATCTTCCGATTTATGCATCTGCAAAAATTACTGCAAACCTAAACAAGAGCATTAAAAATACCCGTTTTAAAACAATGCTCGGGATAGAATTCAACACAAAAGGGAACAATGGACGAGGAGAATATTATCTTTCTGCTGCGCCGGCATACTTCCGCGAAAGGAACTATACAGACGTTCCGTTCATGAGCGACCTGAGTTTGTTCATCGAAGAGAAGGTTACTATTCCAGTAGGCAAGGGCAATCTGGAACTTAGCGGAGGAGCAAGGCTAAACAAGATGATTATTGCAGGTTATGACTATAATCCTACTATTGACCCTCGTTTCAACGGAAAGTACAATATTTTGCCCCTCAGAAAAGACCGCTTCATATACTCTCTTTCGTTGAGAGGAGGCTGGGGAATACTTCAGAGGCTTCCATCAATAGGACTCCTGTATCCTTCTCCAAGCTATATAGACAATCCTCTTTTCCTTTACAGAAACTCTGCAACAGGAGAATCTCTTGCTGTTATTCAAACAAGCATAATCGACGAACTTTTGCCGTACAACCTCAAACCCGCAAGAACAAGAAACATTGAGGCCGGTATTGACATTAACATTAAGGGAATAGAGGCTCAGTTTACATATTTCAACGAAAAGCTTAGAAACGGTATCTCTCAGAACAGAACTTTCCATACTGAATCTTACGACTATTACACTCCTGTAACCGATCCTGATGCAGCGCCAAAATTTGAAGGTGGCAAAGTATGGATAAAGAATACTCTGGGAGAATATGTACCCCTCACTTTTGTAACAAACAAAGAGTTCAAGGGTTACCTGAGGCCGGACAACCGTGGCCAGGTAGACAAATGGGGTATTGAATACGACATTAACTTCGGCAAGATAAAAGCCATCAACACTTCCGTTATTGTTAGCGGCGCATACATACGAAGCACCGATCGTGAACCCGGTTTGGTTAATTATAATACAGGCCGTGTAGACCCGATTGATTCAAAACAAAAACTTCCATATATTGGAATTTATGAAGAAGGAAATTCTTCTGTAAGTATAGCGACTGGCAGCGGAAGTCAAAGATTGTCCACAAACATTAGTTTAGTAACACACATTCCAGCAATAAGAATGATCGTTTCTCTTGTTACGCAATGCGTTTGGGTAAACAGCAACTGGAATGTGTTTGACAAAGACAGGGTATACAAACTGGACAGCAGCGGAAATCCTGTGTTTGGAGATTATGACAAAAAAACCAGTCTGGATATATTGTACCGAAATCCTGAATTCTATATGGGCCATGATGGAATCGTAAAACCATTCAGCGACTACTACACAACAACCGATCAGGACCTGAAAAGAAGACTTGCAATGCTCATACTGTCTACCGATCAGTCATTCTACTTCCAGAACTCGGGAGTGAAGCCTTACTTCATGGCAAATCTTCGTGTAACCAAGGAGATAGGAAATCACGCCGCACTCTCTTTCTATGCCAACAACTTTACAAACTCGACTCCTATAATGAAACAGAATTCGAGACCGAATGCTTCCGGCGGAAGAGTAAATACTCCAATCTATTTTGGTGCGGAAATTAAATTAACCTTCTAAATCTGATATTATGAGAAATTTTAAAATACTATTGCTGCTCATTGCGTCTATCACAATTTCGGGATGTATGAAGGATTCCAAGACGTCCCAATTTACCGATGATGCCTTAAGCTCTACAATAAATATAACCATAGCTATGCCTGCGGGTTACAATTACCCTGTTGAGGGTATGGAGATAAAACTTGCAGATCCTTCTACAGGTCTTCAGTTTAAAGGAGTTGCAAATGCTGCAGGAAAAGCAGAGATAAAAGTAGCTCCCGGATCGTATATTGCTACTTCAGAGGCAAAACACACCGCTGTAGGGGGAATTATATACATCTTCAACGGCACATCAAATCGCATAAGGGTTACTCCTGCCGATGCAAAGGTTGTTTCTGCCGCTCTTTCTTTGAACGTTTCAAAGACCGGTCAAATTGTGGTAAAAGAGTTTTATTACGGAGGATGTCTTAATCCTCTTACCGGGAAAACTTATGCCAACGATAAATACATTATTTTGTATAATAATTCCGACCAGGTTGCATACCTGGATTCTCTTTGCATAGGAATGGCCGATCCATTTAACGCACCCACAAGCGGCAAGTCTTCAAACTGGGTAAAGAGCGGAACTACAGAACTAAGAGACTCTGTTCCTAATTCATCAATAGGATGGATGTTCCCGGGAACCGGAACAAGCAACCCGCTTGCTCCCGGAGAGCAGGTAGTTGTGTGTACAAACGGAATTAATCATACACTCACTGCTCCAAATTCTGTTGATTTGAGCAAAGCAGGTTACTGGGCGCTTTACGACCCAATCCTTACAAGAGGACAATCTACACCTCAACCGGGAGTAAAACTGATGCAAGGGTACTGGAAGGTGGGAACTGCGACTCAATACATTATTTCTCAATTGAGCCCTGCGTTATTCATTTATTCACTGGGAGGAAAAACCACACCACAATTTGTTCTTGACACTTATACCTGGAATCCGGGATACGCAACAAACAGAAGCTTTGACTGCCTCATGGTAGACAAGGATCTGGTTCTGGATGGGGTTGAGTGCTACAGGTCGGTTACAGACTCAAAAAGGCTTAGACCGGAAATCGATAATGGCTATATAAAAACTAACGGCTCCGGAACAGGAGAAACCGTACACAGGAAAGTTGATGTTGAAGCAACAGCTGCTGCAGGAGGCAGAATAGTCTATATGGATTCCAATAACTCTACGAACGACTTTGAAGTGAAATCAAAACCATCTTTGGCAAACTAATATTATTGAATTGCTATGAAAAAATTAATATACATAACAGCGTTTTTAATAATCTGCCTTCAGCCGGCCAACCTTATGGCTCAGAAGCGCTCGGACAAGTCTGTCTACTCGTTTGACAGGATGGAAAAAAGATATCCATGGATTAGTTCCGACAACGGAGCAGGACTTGTATACAATCAGTCGCTGGACTTTTCTACTATAAATGCATATTACGGATCGACCGGAGGAGACTATAGAAACTTCAACGATCCCGAAAAGTTCCAGAACTTTGGGGTTAAAACCGAGTCATATGTCAAGCTGAATAAAACATATTTTTATGGTTCATTCAACTATGACTACGGAATTAAGCAAAACCAGGCCTGGCTTGGAACAATTTTCCAAAACTCAACTTTGAATCCTATACTTGATTCAATTCCGGGAAAGGTGCTTAACGAATCTTATATCCTTGCGGGAAAGGTTGGTCATAAACTTAATGACAGGTTTTCGGTTGGCGCAGCAATGAATTATCACACAGCAACTGCGGCCAAAAGAGTTGACGGAAGAAACGCCAACACAATGTCGAGACTTAGTGTTTCTCCGGGTATTACTTACAATTCGGGTATTTTTACTGCCGGCCTTAACCTTGCATACCAACACAACAACGAAAAGGTGAATTATGACTTTATTGGCGACGTTACAGGCAAAAGAATATTCTACTCAGAAGGTCTGTGGTTCTTTTCTCAATCGGGAATTACCGGGTCCACAATTATGAAAAGAGAATATTTTACAAACATTTATGGCGGTGCTATTCAACTGCAATTAAGAAACAAAAACATCAGCTTTTTCAATCAATTTAAAGTAGATTACTACAGAGAGAGTGATTTTGAAGACGATAATCTGTTAAAAAGATATGCTTTTGTAGACGGGTTGAAGTATGAATACAAGGGCGACTTCACTATAAAAGGAGCCAAACTTGATCATTACCTGGGACTTAAATTTGTCAACGACGAGAAGTTCTCATATAACGTTGTCTCTGTTTACGAAGAAATTCCGGGAGAAATTGACACCTGGACCTATTTTGAATACGGAAAAACTCTCCGCTACATGCAAAATATTCGTCAATACGGAGCTGAGTACAAAGCATATGTAAAGAGAAACGACTGGCATTGCTCGTGGATATTTACTCTTGGCGGAACATTAAGAGAGGTTGTAAAAGACTACAGAATTTATCCGGCAAAATACCATCAGGACTATACTAACACCGAAATTTATGCAAAAGCCGAAAAAAGTTTTATACTGGGCGGCAAGTCGTTTTTGGACATAAATATTAACGGCGGTTATGTTATGGGCAATGGAACAATGCTCTCTACTGTAAATCCAATGACTACAGGATCACTCAAGCTGAACAACAATATCCTTGAGCATGATTTTGCATACCAAACGGCAGAGCGTTTTGTAGCAGGCGGCGGTATAAAATACAGCCGTATCCTGAATGCCGAAAAAGGATCGATTGTTTTCGGCGGCGTGAACTACAGGCATCAGTTCCTCAATGACGGAGGAATGCTGGACAGCTCACTTTCAGGAGTACTTCCGGGACAGTATCGCTCTACGATTTCTGCCTCAGTTGGCATAAACTTTTAAAATTTTTATAAAATTTATATGATGATGAAAAAAATATTGGCCCTTTCGGCAGCTCTGTTTTTGACTGTAGGTTATGCAGTTGCCGATGAGGGAATGTGGATGGTTAACATGCTTGACAAGCAGCTGTACCAGCTTATGAAGAGCAAGGGTCTGAAACTGTCTCCTGCCGAATTGTACAACGAAAACGGAGGCGCACTTTCGGATGCTATTATTGCCATTGACGGAGGAAGCTGCAGTGGCAGCATTATCTCTCCCAATGGTCTAATGATAACCAATCACCACTGTGCGTATGGCGATGTTCATGGATTGAGCACTCCTGAGAAAAACTATCTTGAAGATGGTTTCTGGGCAATGAAAATGGCCGACGAAAAACCCATAACAGGGAAGAGCGTTACCTTCCTGCGCAGAGTAAAGGATGTTACCGAAGAGACTATTCAGATAATAGATAGCCTGGGTAAATTGGGGCCAAAAGGAATCTTTTTCATGAGAAGAGTTTCCGGAGTAATCGAAGAAAAATATAAATCTTCCGGTTACGAAATTGGCTTATCTTCTATGTGGAGAGGCGAAAAATTCTATCTCTACTTTTTTGAGACCTATACCGATGTTCGCCTTGTTGGTGCACCTCCTGTATCAATAGGCGCATTTGGCGGAGAAACCGACAACTGGGGATGGCCTCAGCACAAGGGAGACTTTGCAATGTATCGTGTCTACACAAACAAAGAGGGCAAACCGGCTACATATTCTGCCGAAAACGTTCCTCTCAAGGCAAACAAGTTCCTTACAATTTCGACCAAAGGCGTAAAGGAAAATGACTTTACAATGATTATGGGCTATCCCGGAAGAACAAACAGGTATACATCTTCTTTCGAACTGAAAGAGAAGTATGATATCCTTAATCCTGTTATAAGCGGTGTACGAAGAGCCAAACTTGATGTATGGAAAAAATATATGGACGCATCGGATGATGTTCGTCTTAAATATTCCGACAAGTATTTTGGAATTAGCAACTACACCGACTATGCAAAGTGGGAAAACATTTGCATCAATCGTTTTGACATAATCGAAAAACTTGAGGCAAACGAAGTAGAACTTCAGAAATGGATCAATGCAAATCCGGAAAGAGTGGCGAAATACGGAAAGCTGTTGGAAAACATGAAGAAGGGATACGAGACAATAGCCGGAATTACAAAGATTACGGAATATTTCAGGGAGTCTATTGTGAGGGGTGCAGAATTTACAGGAATGGCAAATCGCTTCAACACTCTTGCATCTTCGGCAACAAGAGCCAAAAGAGACTCTATTTCGCCATCAGACAGCAATGTTGTATTCTTTTATACCAAAATCGCGAGACCGGCATTTGAAAAAATTGATCTTACAGCCGATAGAGAACTGTTCAAGGTGATGCTACGCTATTATGTAAAAGAAGTTCCTGCATCATATATGGGAGAAGAGTTTAAAGACCTGCTCGCGAAATGCGAAGGCAGTACCGACAAACTTGCAGACTATGTTTATGACAATAGTGTACTCACAGATATCAACAGGCTGGATAACTTTTTCAAGGTTAAAAGAGGCGTGAATGAAATACTGGCCGATCCTATGATTACAATTGTCAAGACTTCCGGTATTTCGGCATACAACCGAACCGAAGACAAATTGCTCAAAGAGGCCGGACTTGATATGGCAAACCTCCGAACCAACTACACCCATGCGATGTACGACATGAAGAGAGAAACCGGAAAAAGTATCTACCCCGACGCAAACTCAACAATGAGATTTACACATGGCGAGGTTAGCGGAATCAATGCCCGCGACGGTGTTTATTATGGCTACCGTACAACAACCGATGGTATTCTCGAGAAGATCGACCCTACAAACTACGAATTCAAAGCGAAACCAAGTTTTGAAGCAGCACTTAAAGGTGCCGACTGGGGCAGATGGGGCGAGAAAGGCAACTTGTACGTAAACTTCCTCTCGGACAACGACATTACCGGCGGTAATTCCGGCAGTGCAGTTCTCAATGGAAAAGGCGAACTAATCGGATTGGCATTCGACGGAAACCGTGAATCAATGGCAGGCAATGCATACTTTGTAGAAAACTACAACAAGTGTGTGAACGTAGATATCCGTTACATAATGTGGGTAATCGACAAATACTGTGGCGCCGGCTACCTGCTAAACGAAATGAAGTTTTCGGATAAATAGTTTCTACGATTTGATTTTGGTTAATCAAGAACTCTGTACTCTCAAGTACATAATTATAGTTTAGTTTTTAGTGTATAGTGATTTCATTTCCGGCAGACATTTGTCTGCGAGAGTTACAGAGTCGATACGAAGAGCCGCCCGAAAACGGGCG
>DOSU01000081.1:3585-6518 GCA_003513895.1 Rikenellaceae bacterium | reverse complement strand
CGTTGTTCCCGAAACCGCCAGAACCTGCCTGCCGGCAGGCAGGTTCCCCGGGGAATCATTGTTTTTGATTGCATTTCTAAGATAAGTATAAAGCACGACCTGAATGCCGAATCCTACCGCAAGACTCAGAATAAAGTACCAAAACTCAGAGAACTGGGAGAGCATAAAGTCAAAGCCAGAAATCAAAGAGACCAGCGAAACATATATAGCAAGAAGAATACTGCTAGCGACTATTCCATTTCTTGAAGCAATATACTTATAGTCTGTCTTCATAGATAATTTTTTATCAAAAAGGTTAGTTTTATTTTTTAATTAGTCTATTGTAGATTTCGGCAAATGCGTAAAATGAAGCCCACGTAACTACTCCCAAAGCAATAGCACCCAGAATAGCAGTTACAAAACTAACTGGCTGGTTTGCACGAACAACATCCAAATTAATCATATGAAACCAGGAATTCGCTACCCAGAATGAAAAATCGGGTAGAACGACCACAAAAAGCCAGCAAATTAATGAAAACGCTACTACTACTATGGTTGCCGCATTCGCCAACTGAACTGGTCTATGCATATTTTCTCACCTCCATTCTTTTGAAAATCTAATATCCCCAACCTGTTTGCCACTCCCGCATCATATTAATTTCTGTTGTTTGAGCAGAAATGATGTCATTGGCAAGATTCTTTATTTCGTCGTGTAGAGCATATTGCTTAGCAAGCTCTGCCATATCAATTGCTCCCTGATGATGATCAATCATTTCCGAAATGAAGGATTTATCAAATTCATCTCCTGTTTTTCCTTCAAGATTTCCTACCATATCCTCCATACTCATGGACCGATCCCCCATCATTTGTTCATGCATTTGATTCATGCCCTGAGAATAGGATTGTTGGTTTCCTATTTGACGCATGCCCATCATTCCCATCATCCCAGCATTATTTGAATTGACAGCTGTATTCGCAAAAACCAATACTATTAAGGCGCCCCCAATTAATCCTAAAATTCCATATAAATATTCTTTTTTCATGTTCTCACCTCCTTCAAATCTTTTTCGAAACTTTATAAATTAAGTAAATTACGATTATTACGAATAAAATATTTAAAATAGGGTTATTTCCGACATATTGGTTAACTATTCCTCCTGCATTCTGAATCATTTTTGCAAACCCTTCACTTTTTGCCATTGAAAGCTGGCCTCTTAGCGTTAAAATCAGAGTGAACACCCCTGCAGTAAAAAAGATAACAAATGCGATAAGGTTACTAACTGTAATGAAATACTCTTTTCCCAGAACTTTAAGGGAAGTAATTTTTTTCTTCAAAATATAAAGTTTATTTACCTTATCAGATAGGAATGCTGACAATAAAAGGAGTGGAACAACCATGCCTAGTACATAGACTGCGCCAATCAACAGTGAGCCAAAAAAAGTCGGAGATAGGAAAGCCATTGTTAATATTCCTATTAAAACCGGAGCACAACAGGCACTCGTTATGCCTGAGAAAATTCCAAGTGTAAAAACTGAGAAGGCATCTACCTTACCGTTTTCAACCCTGGTTGGAGCGTGAATCATTAAGGGAGATTTCAATCCAATAAGGGAAGCTATGGCAACAAGGATCATTATTAAGCCGCCCAAAATATAAATAGCGTCATGATATCTAAAAAGAAATTTAGAGATTATTGCCACACCCAGAACTGCCGGCATTAAAATAACAAAGATGCCTGCTCCAAAAATTAAAGTCATAAGAAGTATTCTTTCTTTTTCCTTAAAAATACTTCCTAAATATGCAGGTAGTAGAAAAGTTATGCAGCATGGAGCAAAAAGTGCTACCATTCCGGCAACGAAGGCTGCAATTAGCGATATTTGGAAAATGCCTTCCATTTAAGCACCGCAGCTCCCCCCACCCTTAAGTGCCGGCCAATCGAGTTGTCCTACTTTTTTATTTATAACCTCGGCTCCCATAGCACTTGAGAATGTTTTTGAAAGAAGTTCTTTTGCCGGTATTTTAATATAGTCTCTACCGTTTTGCTTGAAATAATATGCTGTATCTAAATAAGTTTGCGAAAACCAATAGGTATTAAATGCCAGAGCAGTTTTATATATTTCATCTTTTGAGAAATTTTGGGAAACCATAAGTTCAATTAGCCCAAGCATTGCCATCCCGTGGTTACAGTCTGGAAATGCAGTTGAGTTGCCACAACACGGTCGATAAACATTTCCGGCAATTTCTTCGACTATCTTTTGCTGTTTCTCAGTTAAATTGATATATGAATATTTTGAATAATAATTCATTGGTTCGGAAACTCCCAATGTCCAGCCGCCGGTTGAAGCAAAATTAGAAGCGTCACCCTCAGTCATCATATCTCCTTCTTCCAAAATCCTATTTTTATTTGCAAGCCCAAGACCCCATAAGATGTCTACCCAGAAATGCGCGTTTTCTTGGTTAACTTCTATTTTGTTCATAGATTTAGAAAAGTATTGTTCAAGGTCGGGTGGAAGCTCATCGCTTCCAGAAACTGCTTGAGAGAGCTTTGTCTTATCAATTACACCATCCTCAACCATTCTTCTTCCAAGATCGCCCCATTTTATATTAAAAACATATTTTTCTTTAAGAACCTTATCCTGCATATCGCTTAACTCTTGCGATTTATCATTCGCAACAGGAGGAGTTACTGCCTGTTCTTTAAGAAGAATTATTTTGTTGAATAGAATACCGCTTAAGAAAGAGGCAATAACAATAAGACAAATTAAAACACCTTTAAATAAATGTTTTTTTAGATATCTATTTCTTTTTATGCTCGTTAAATATTTTGATTTTTTCACTTTATAACTTCTCCCTCAAACATAACCTCTACATAAGGATTGTCTGGATCGCTTGTTTCAAAACTAACAGATCTTGTTACCTGTCCTGTGCCTTGTGGGCCGTGATAAGCTGGATCAAA
>DOSU01000081.1:3371-3494 GCA_003513895.1 Rikenellaceae bacterium | reverse complement strand
GATAAGCTGGATCAAATGCAGCAATTATCTCTCCCTTTTCCCCCGGTTTTAAAACACCCTTCCAACTAGACGGAGCACTCATGCCCTTCATTCCAAAATTCGGGCCATCATTGTCCCCGGTTT
>DOSU01000081.1:3140-3267 GCA_003513895.1 Rikenellaceae bacterium | reverse complement strand
CACATACAGCTAGTTGCAATATTGGCTATTTCAAGATTATCTGTACCTACGTTTTTGATTGGAAAACTGTGGTATAAAATTCCTTTTGAATAACCAATGTTTCCTACAATTTTTGAAGTGTGATCAA
>DOSU01000081.1:862-3043 GCA_003513895.1 Rikenellaceae bacterium | reverse complement strand
ATTTTTGCTCCTGATGTTTTGGAAACTGTTGCTTTAGTGCTGGATCCTGAAAAACTAGATACCAGGATTGCGAGCCCTGCTATTCCAAGCATCGTGATTGCCATTACTACAAAAAGAGTTTTTGTATTCATTTAATTTTGCATGTATTTTTTGGGATTTTTTGTAAAATAATCAAAACAGCCGGAGGCACAGAAATAATAATGATTATTCGCAAAATCAGTTGCAAAAGCAGCAGTTTTTGGACTAACTCTCATTCCGCAGACAGGATCCTGCGTTAATGGAACAAGATCAATCATTTTTTTTGAAATAACTTCGGACACTTCATCTTTATTTCGCTCCAAGAGAATTTCTCTAAAAAGATCACTTGCTTTAATAAAATTTTTGTGCGCAATACTGTAGTAAATCTGTTTACCTCGTCTTTCGGTTTTAACGACACCAGCGGATCTTAGCACTTGGAGATGCTGACTTAAGTTCCCCTGATACAAATCAAGCATTTCTTTAATTTCTGTAACCGAGAGCTCTTGATCTCTTATGAGTTGAATTATTTCAAGTCTTTTTGGATTTGCTAATGCTTTAAGAAGATTTGCATGTGAGAGGAAAACTTCAAAATAATTCATATTCGATATTTCGAATATATCATATGCCAAAATTATCTGTCAATAGGTATTATTAGAAAATGAAGAAGAGTATTGCTCCTAGAACAAGAAGAGCAGTTGCTCCAAGAGTAACGACAACCGTTGTCTGAATATTACCCGTAGGGGGAAGAGGTGTAGGTGTCACAGTTGGCGCTAGCGCTATTTCCGTTGGCACAGGAGTCACTGTTACTTGTGTAACTGTTTCGGTAGGACCCGGGGTCACAGTTGGAGTTGGTGTCACTGTGGTCGTAGGCGTAGGTGTTGGAGTTACGGTTGCCGTAGGTGTTGGAGTAGTAGTGGGTGTCGGTGTAGGCGTTGGCGTGGGGCTTACTTCGCAAGTTGCTGATGCTTCTCCCGCAGGACCGGTTCCGCAAACACTTGTAGCAGTAACTTTACAGGAATAAGTAGTCTTAGTTTGAGTATTTGTTTGAAATGTAACTTTAGTTTCGCTAGTGTCCCCTTCCTTTATAGTTGCCCCTTTATCATCTTTTATTAAATAGTGATAGGAGTTAGCACCTGTGACCGCAGACCATTCACAAGTCCCTTGGTTAGGAACACATATTCCCGCTCCAATTGTAACCTGAGAACCGGTTGTTGAAGAAAGTACATTTTGCGTAGAAGGATCGACAGCTCCAATCGACCTTACTATTGTGTTTGTGTCATTAAATCTAACATTACTTTGCCCTTTTGCATTTTCTCTAGTATGGAGAATCAATGTTCCGATGCTTTTGGCAGATGTAATTACATTTGATGGGTTTCCCTCAATAGAGAGAGTAACAGTTATTGTTCCGGGAGGACCGATCGGCGCTTCAGGATCTTTGAGAAGACTTAAGCCTGAACTTGTATTCAATTTGAAACTTTGACTATCAGCTTTGAATAAGTTCCAATCATAGTTAATTTCGAATTGCACGAAGTTTACCTGATTTGTGCCAGGGTCAATTTTTACTTCGAGTTCTAGATTTTGTCCTGGTGTTGCAGTAGTTCTATCAGGAGAAAGACTTAATTTAGTCGCTCTTTCAGCCCTTTGTCTTAATTCTTGCTGTTTTCCTGTTAAGAATATCGCGACAATTAAGCCAACGACTAAAATCGCTAAACCTAATAATGCTAACGTTATTCTTTTTGAAAAAACTATTTTATTCATTGCGTTTGTGCCTCCCGAGTTGGGCTATTGATTGGCGTTGGTGTTGGTGTCGGACTTGGAGTGGCGGAGCAGTTTGGACAAGTTACTTTAACATTTGTAACTTGAGATGGAACTGGACAAATTGATGGCGTCGGACTTGGAGTTATTGTAATTGTCGGGGTAGGAGTTGGACTCGGTCCTTGACATGTTATATTCAATCTAAGATCAAACTTATCCTTATTCGATCCGCAGAGAGAACCTAGGTTAACTTTTCTGTTTTTATCTCTATCTATAAGATCATAACTACATATGCCGCTTTTTATATCTGTTGTGTCTTCTAATTTCTTAACAACTGTTACGTTTCTTCTTTTGTTTGAACCCTCTTTTCTATCCTCTATCGTAAGTTCTTTTCCTACTTTCAAACAC
>DOSU01000081.1:0-773 GCA_003513895.1 Rikenellaceae bacterium | reverse complement strand
CATCTGGATCAAAAAAACAAGAACATCTCCCGAGTGTAACTTCCTCGCCTGGCTTTAACTTAGCCAGTCCTCCTGTACAGCCGGGGGGATTTTTTGCAGGATTTGTGATTGTACCCTGACCGTCGCAGCCTACCATTATGTATCTATTACTGCCACTCTCCTTCCACTGCGTGTCCGATGTAAACTTAACTTTTATTTGAAGGCATCGTGAGTCGCTTCCCGGATCGGTTTTTATAAGATCCAGTGCACTTGTAGGAAATGTATAAATTTTAAAAAGGAGTCCAAGAATAAGAAAGATAAGGCCTAATAAAATTATTTTTTTCATAAAGGAGTTTTTATGTTTACAAGTAAGTCTTTTTGTCTGTTAAGCCAAGTTTTGTAGCTCTCCGTTCCCGACTCATTCTTTTTCTCCGCTATCTTAAAAACAGATTCCCCACCACTATCTGAGGTAGGACCAATTCTTACTATATCCCCTTCTGAAACATCTGGAGAAAAAAGCTTATCTCGAGTTGCTGCATCAAAATTTGAGTCAGCGTATTCATATAAAGAAGGCTCTGAGGCAGTTTGTTTGTCGGAATCTGTCTTCAGAGCATTAAAGATATATCCATTTAAGGCCAAAGCGTCTGAAAGGATTGCAGATTTTTGAAGAATTGACTCAATGATCCTGACTGGATGTTCCCCTGCCCGAAGTCCTTGTTCCGCTTGGCTTATGGCAGCTCCCCCATCCGCTATTTGGTTCTCAATTTTTTGAATATCAGCTTGCGCGTAATCCT
>DOSU01000169.1 GCA_003513895.1 Rikenellaceae bacterium | reverse complement strand
AATGCAGAAGTTTCCACCCCTGCCCTTTTCCTTCTCCACGGATGGAGCGGGGACTACAGCAACTGGGGGAACAAAATGGACATCCAGGCTTTTTGCGACAAATACAATTTTATAATCATTACTCCGGACGGCTTCTATAACAGCTGGTATTTCAACAATATAGACCCTGCAAAAATGCAATGGAGAACCTTTTTCGACAAAGAACTCTACCCGATGATGATGAAAGAGTACAAACTGGTTCCCGAGNNTTTACGAACTTTACGAACTTTACGAACTTTTATTTAGTATTTCCTCCACTTTCTTCACCGCTTCCGACGGAGTGTAATGCGCCTTGATCATATAGTCCAACGCGCCGAGCTCCATGCCTTTTTTAATATCAGTATCCTGCCCCAGATTGGAAAGAAGAATCACCGAAATACCTTTGTATTTTTCATTGCCTTTCAGGAAAGTGAGTAGTTCCAGCCCGTCCATTTTAGGCATCACGATGTCAAGCAAAATAACATACGGGCTGGCACCGCCTTCCAGCAAACTCAAACACCGAGAGCCATCCTGCGCGAGCAAACATTCATATCCGGCTTGAGCATGGGAGGGCACGGAGCAATTAATATTTTTCTTGACGACATCTCAAGGTTCCGCGGTGCAGGAAGTATGTCGGGAGTATTGAGACTCGACGACACCCGCCTTAAAACATCGGATATTCCAAAAATTCTTGGCCCATATTCTCCGGAATCGCCAGTTTATCAGTCAAATTCGGCAATTAACAGGCTTGAGGGATACAATGCCCAGCTGGAAAAGACAGACAAAGTATTTGGAAAAATGATGCTCATTACATGCGGTGCGCAGGACGGGCTTGCAAAAAGCGCATATAATTTTACTGCTAAATGCGACTCATTCAAAATCCCCAATATCCTTATAATAAGCCCGGGAAACCACACCTGGAAATACTGGGAATTTGCACTTGACCAGCATCTGTTTATCTTCGCAAGAATGGTATACGGACAGCATCTGGGATTCTGATCAAACCAATTGAAACTAAGATTTTTTCCTCCAGTAGCGCACAATTAAAATCACTAACCAACAAACATTTACAAAGATGGCAACTCCATACTGTAAATAGGAATCCGGTGATTTTATAATGGCCGTTACCCAGTACGGAGGGAAAAACCAGGACAGGACAGTGAGCCATTCAAGCGAGAGAAGATCGGTAAAAGCAAATAGAACTAATGAGTTTAAGCCTTTTGCAAAGGTTAGACCTTTCACTTTATCGCCGGCGCCGGAATAGATAAGCAATCCAATAATTGCAGTATAGAGAGCTGATAACAGTGATAAAAACAAGATTGCATGCAATTGAAGTTCTGCAATATTTAGCACATAACAGCTTATAATACCGTATATAAAAGCTAATACGGAGGCGAAAGAGAGGCGATTGATTAAATATCCGCTCCTGCCAAGAGGTGTTATCGACATCAGTTCTGCAATATTGCCATCCCGCTCATCCAGCATCATAAATCCGGTGACAATACCCAAAATGCCGGAATTTACCAGCAATACAAATGACAAAACATATTGTAAATATGGAGTTGCATTAAAACCGATTTGCGAATCGATGAAAGGTATCAGGAATAATATCATCAACTTAAACAATACAATCAAAAATAACGGCGCCACAAGCAATATTGCCATAATGGGATCACGCATTATCTGTTTTATATCGTTTTTAAAATGAATGAGTTGTATCATAATTTCTAATCCTGATAAACAATTTTATTTTCAAACACCCGTACAGTCCATCTTAAAAGAAAATAGGAAACTCCACACAAATAAACAATCAATCCAAGTGCTTCATACCATGAGATTCCCATATATGCCCCAATCATGAGCCGTAAAGCAGCAACACTTGGTACAACCGTAAACAAATAGGAATAAGGAAATTCAATAAGCGAGAAACAAGGCAGAACAAAAAGGAGCATATAAGGAATGGTCTTTAAGATGTATTGATTAACAGTTTCACATCCTGCGTTAATCATAATTCCCAATAAAGAAAAAATGCCCGATGTCAATAAAGTAGATATCAAAAAAATAAGCCAGTTGACACTCTCGTAATTGCTGAAAGCTGTGATAATAAATGCTGCAAATACCGAAACCACAGCCAGTGAAATGATTTTAGAAAAAATATATTCAATCGTTTTCAATGGAGAAACCACTACCACCATTAACACTCCCTGTATTTTTTCCAGCAGGATTATTCCTCCTATAAAGAACAGTCCCAAAACTGAAGGATCGGAAAACACGACCAAAGGCAGAGCAATTTTCAATATGTCGGCGGGCAAAAACGACAGAATTATCAGGTACATTATGGTTATAATGACATAAACAAAGTAAATTCCCTGCTTCATCTGAAAGCGCATATCCGCCCAAACGGCATGCAGCAATCTCATAGTAAATTCCTCCCGGTTAATTTTATAAATATATCTTCCAAAGTAGCTTCGCAACTGTGAATAGTTTTTAAACCGCTCGATTTAAGAATATCGATAAACTCATTATTGGTGCCAATTCCATTCATCTCATAATCCCGTTCCAGCAACTTGCCTTCATGTTCATATTCTACCTTAATAACTCTTTTCCCATGTTCAATCATTAACTCCCTGGGCGAGCCGGTAACCACAATTTGGCCTTCGACAATAAATGCAACTCTGTCGCATAGTTGTTCGGCAACTGTCATATTGTGAGTTGTGAGAAAAACAGTTTTACCGGCTCTCTTTTGTTCCAGAATTATCTCTTTAATAATATGGGCATTCACCGGATCGAGCCCCGATGTAGGTTCGTCAAAAAACATGAGCCTTGGATTATGCATTATTGAACGGACAAAGTTCAAGCGCATTTTCATCCCTTTGGAAAAATTCTCCACACGCACATCTTTATCCGGCAACAGGCCTACGCGATCGAGCAATATATCCGGATTTTCGGTAAAATTGCGGTAATAAGCTCCAATTAGCAGTAAGTTCTCGCGGGCTGTTAATTTTGTGTACAGATTTGGAAAATCAAAGGCAACACCAACTTGCTCATAAAAGTCCTTTCCCCACCTGCTCCTCTCTTTGCCAAGTACGTCAATGTTTCCACTGTAGTTTCTGAGCAAACCAATGATCAGACGCTGAGTAGTAGTTTTTCCCGCCCCGCTTGGTCCTAAAAAACCGAATATTTCACCCTCGCGAATATCAAAACTCATATCGCGGACAGCCCATTTCTGACTCTTTTTATAGGTGAAATTTAACCCACTGACTTTTATCATAGATTATATCGTTTGTGATGAAGTGAATTGTCGGGGGAAAATCACAATTTTATTGTTGTTGACAAATTGCTTTTCAATCCGGGAAGTCAATCTGTCCTGGTAGTGAGTATAAGAGACAGAATTCTTTCTTGCCGATATTAAAATTATCAAATCCCCTTCATTAATATTGCCGGACATAAGACCGAAATCTTCCCAGTCGTTAAATTTATTGTAAAGAATTGGAGAATTCAGCTTTTTCTGTTTAATCACCTCTTTCATTGACTCCTGAGTGCCTTCGGTTCCGAAATGGATTATTTGAACAGAAAGCTCACTGGACAGTTTTGAAATCTTTTGAATCCAGGTTTCAAATCCGTCTTCCTTCTCGGCCAATGGAGGTGATATTACAACAATTCTCTTTTGATTTATTAAGTGATTTTTAAAGCTGCAGATAAAAAGATTTTTGTCGTTGTTTTCAATAATTGAGTAAATCTTTTCGCCAATTACAATATCAAGAATTCCAGCCTTCCTTGGCCACCCAAGTACAATTATGTCGGCCATAATTTCTCTGGAAATCCTGTTAATCCCACTGGCTATATTATAATCTATTGTTGCAATGGTCTTAACCCGGACTTCGGAAGCAGCACCCTGCATTTTAAATTTCTCCAGTTTATTCCGGGCAGAGATAATGTTCAATTCTGCTTCGTTGTTATTAGGCACTACCGATAAAATAGTAACCGGATTGAGCGATTTTTTGTCTTTTATTAAAAGAGTAAACTCCAGCAGTTTTTCAATATTCATTAAATTCGAAATAGGAAGCAGTATGTGTTCGCTATTTATTAATTCAATCTCTCCCTCCGACAATTCGTTACTCTCTTCGGATAAAAGAATTTGCTTTGCTGCTTTATCGGTTGCAAATGATGCAACAATGCAGGTGATTAAAATAAGAATGATAGTTCCGTTCAGAATATTTTCGTCCAAAATTCCCGCCTTGTATCCAACAAGAATCACAGCAAGAGTAGCAGCGGCGTGTGAACTGCTTAACCCGAAAATAAGTTTTCTTTGTGCTTTGGAGTATTTAAAAATGAGCTGAGTAAAAAGAGCTGCGAGCCATTTCCCAAAAATTGCAATAATGGTTAAAGAGATTGCAATAACTATTGCCATAGGGCCTTTGAAAATTACACTCAGGTCTACCAGCATCCCCACCGAAATTAGAAAAAACGGAATAAATAAAGAATTTCCGATAAATTCAATTCTGTTCATTAGGGCAGAGGATTTGGGAATAAGAGTATTGAGTGCAAGACCGGCCACAAATGCGCCAATAATTGGCTCTACCCCGGCAATTTCGGCAAGGAAAGCTGCAAAAAACACTACAGACAGCACAAAAATATAGTGTGCATGCTTTTCACTCTCAAGCTTGCTGAAAAACCATTTCGTGATTTTTGGAATGAAAAAAAACATAATTACCGAAAACGCAGCCAGCGAAACCCCAAGTTTAATCCAGAACGCCTGGTCCAGAGTTCCCTCATTATTGCCTATTATCACAGCAAGAATTATAAGAACAGCCGTGTCTGTAAGGATTGTACCACCCACCGTTACCGCAACCGCCTGATTTTTTGAAATGCCCAGCTTGCTTACAATAGGATATGAAACAAGAGTATGTGTAGAAAACATGCTTGCAATCAACATGCTTGCATTAAATCCGTACCCTAAAATAAAATAGCAAAAAGGAAACCCGATAGACAAAGGCAAAATGAAAGTCAGGAATCCAAACAGGATGCTTTTATTCCTGGTTTTTTTAAAATCGTTCATCTCAAGATCCAGCCCTGCAATAAACATAATATAAAGCAAGCCTATTGTGGAAAAAAGATCTATTGCGCTGTTGTTTGCCAGGAAATTAAATCCAAAAGGGCCTACGACCACTCCGGATAAAATGAGCCCGATAATTCCGGGAATCTTGAGCCTCCTTAAAAGTATAGGTGCCAGGAGAATAATAAACAGCAGCAAAGAAAAAATGAGCACCGGATTGCTCAATGGCAGCTCTAACTGGCGAAACAACTGGTTAAAAAATTCACTCATCAATTTTATCTGTATTCGGATTTAATTGAATTCAGCTTCTCCATGTCTTCAAAAGTGATAGTGAAGTGGTCGACTTTTGTGTTTTCTACCATTCGCCCGAATGTAGTTGTTTTTGGCAGAGGCAGAGTTCCGCTCTGCAGGGCAAACCGTATGAGCAATTGTGCAACTGAAACACCGTATGTGCCTGCAATTGCGTTCAAAAACTTGTCATTGAGCGCTCGGCCTGTTGCCAGAGGCGAATATGC
>DOSU01000112.1 GCA_003513895.1 Rikenellaceae bacterium | reverse complement strand
CTGTGGTCTTACAACGTAACAATTGTTCTACTGACCCCTGATGATTTACCGGTGAGATTAGAAATTTGGTCAACCAGATCCTTCTGCTTGGTGACTCTGCCACCGAGTAAGCTGAGGGCCTGAATGGCAGTGTTGTTATTGGCTAAAGATTTGGTACTGGAATTTCCCTGCAGGTGATGTAACACCAGATTATCGTCCATCATCAGCTCCATTGCATCAACTTCTTCTGCATTTCTGGTCTTCTGATTTGTCAGCAGCAGGTGACCAGTGCTGTAATTCTTTTCAAAGAGATAATTGTTGTCAGCAAAATCTCCAATCGAACTGGCTCCACGACCTGCAAAACTCGTTCGTTTTCCAATGTAGATTTTTCCTACATGGTGGATGACAAGAAAAGAACACTTGGTCCTGCTGATCACGTCGGTGATGTTATCCAAAGAACGACGCATTTCGCTATTGTCATTTTCATCGCCGTTATGAAAGCTGATGAGAGGATCGATTACAACCAACTCAGCACCACTCATCTCAATATGACGGAGCAGTAACTCTATAAATGCAGGATCACCAAGATACCCTTTCGATACCCTGATATCGTCCGTACCAAACGACGGAAAGACAATGTTTTTAATGCCGTTAGAAAGAAAGTGATCCCGGCTAATCAAATGCAACCGATTCTGTGTAGCACGAGCACTGTTTTCTGACTGGAAAAACAATGTTTTAACCTCATTACGAACTTCAAGACCCCACAATTTACCTATCTGTGGACTACCAAGTGCAAGTGCAATATTTAATGTTAATACACTTTTTCCAACACCAGCAGGACCAGAAACAATGGTTGCCTCTTCCTGGCCGATCATATTTTCTACAAGGTCATTTACTGGCGGCAGTTGAAGTTTGAGAATATCAGCGCCGGTAAGTTGAGTGCCAAGGATAGGTTCAAAATCTCCTTCGAATC
The DNA here is from genome assembly GCA_003513895.1 of Rikenellaceae bacterium. Classification (GTDB taxonomy): domain Bacteria; phylum Bacteroidota; class Bacteroidia; order Bacteroidales; family UBA932; genus Bact-08. The sequence continues at coordinate 6,069 of DOSU01000112.1, read as the reverse complement.
CGATGAGAAATTTTTGCAGCTTATCGTCACCACTGATTATTTGTCGGGCTTCATCCCAGGTGTGAGATTTACAGCTGTTGTGAAAACATTTGTAAAATAGAGTACCATTTTCGCTGATGCAAACAGCTGCTTTTCCTTGACCATGATTCGTATCGAAAAGGCATTGATCAAGGCAGTGGAATGTTGCACCACCATGTTGCTCGATTTTGACCACCGTTCTATTGTAGCTTGCCAGATAGAGAGAAACGTCAAGTTTTGGAATGGTTCCATTTGCGGATATTGAGGTTGTTTTACCTTGGGCTACTATATTGGCAGTTTTTTCTTGACTGAAAGATGCGTCCACCTGCTCAAGGAATAATCTACTGATCGGTTGTGGATCCTCAGGCGTGGAGACGATGGATGCTAATCTATGAGGTTGGTTAGGAGTTGGATCACCTTTCCTGGCATGAGTGCCATACGCCTTGACGAGACGACTAGGATTTGTGACCATCGTATCAACTTTTGCGAAATCGTTGCTGAACTCCTCCGACAATGCTTCTATGAAAGATTTCACCAGTTTGGTAGTAGTGTCGGAATTATCGAGGTCTATTTTGAAGATGAGATGAAAACCGTTTCCAGAAAGTGCTTTCAAGGGTTCAGGTAGATTCAATTCTTTTGTCTTTTGAAGGATTCTAACGGCGACTTCTTCAGCAATTTTCACCTGTTCATCGGTAGATGAAACTCCTGTTGATTTTACCGGGTCGATATCAATTAGGATATTCTTGCGAACGAATATATCTTTATCCGAAGCTCTAATTGGATTTTTTGATGCTTTCAAGCGGTTACAGGCACGGCCTAAAAGTTCAGGATTTACTGGGTTTAAGCTGACGGTAATGGATTCAGGTTTCACATCACCATCAAGCTGTGTAATGACGTTGATAGCTTTACTGATGTCATCGAAATAGCCGGTAATTGTAGCTCCACTTGTCCACTCATTGTTCCAGAGGGGATGCTTTGATTCTTTGAAATTGAAAGCAGTAACTTCGAAAACATCACCAGGATCGAACAGATATTCAAGTTGCGTTCCGAGGTCTTCGGAAGGGTTAATATTTGTGGTTGAAATAGAATTTCCGGATATTGGGAAGTTGTTTTGATTTGGATTGTTCATGTTTTGTTCTCCAATAAAAAAAGGCGCAATGATCGTGAGTCATCGTGCCTTTATAAGATTAAATTAAAACGATTATGTGGTGTAGTATTTGTTTCTAACTATTGATAATGAAATAATATAATTTGTCTTTGTTCAGATTATTAATACAATTTATTGCATGTTCAGTAACTTCTGTTTTGCTCCTAAACGATTTATTAAGAGAGGCTTTAATTGGTCTGCCATCTATAATCAAATTGTATTTTCTGTCTTTAAACGAGGTGATAATGATCCTATGTGCACCAATTGTTGTATCTAACTTGCCTACGAGATCCTTGCAAGGGTGGTTATAAACTGGACCCATACCGACAAGATTCTTTAAGTTTTTAAACTGATTTTTAACACTTTCAATATAAGTTTCGACACTTGATAATTTCACGATATCTAACCCAGTTAGATACGACGCGCAATAGCTGCAAACGTGACGAAATGTTCCAGTTGGTTCTGAATAGATTTTGAATTGTGAGCGTGATTTTTGGCCACAACCTTCAATTTCACAAAGCTGTTTGTGACCGAAGTTTGTATGAATTTTTTCTAAATTCCAAGGTCCATATTGTTTATAATTTACTAATGTCATTTGCTACTCCTTTTAATGAGAGTGGCCGTTATTGATCAAAGCAATAACGGCCAATTAAGTTTATATTAAAGAAAATTTAGGAATTAGACCGAACCCACCATCTAGATAAAAATTCTTATTAACTACAAATATTCTATCACACAACAAGAGTTCTAATGCTTGGGAACAAATTATCTCGAGTTCACGAATAGTGAACAAATCAGCATTAACTGTTATTTTATTTCCGTTAGAATTCTGAATTTCCATAGTCAATAATGCATCATAGTTGACGATGATTTTCTCATGTAATGTGAGTTCACCTACTGAAATATAATTTGGAATTATACCATTTTTAAAACTGATATCTAAATCATTCTCAACAACTCCTCTCAACTTGAGATGAATTTTCAAAGTTCTATCTACAGCTGAAACTTCAACTAATAGTAACTTATCTCCAAAGGGAAAAATTACACAAAAATTTGTTACTGGATCAAAATCATCATAGTTATCTGGATCATCTAATGAAAACTGATAGATATCCATCTTACTAACAACATTTTTAACAAGTGTTGAACTCTTTTGTTGTTTACCAAAAATTCTCATAATGAACTCCATAATAGAAAATATTAAATTGATTTTTATTGCGATAAATACAAACAACAAAGCCGTCAATGTCGCTAGCAAAGACGGCTATAATAAAGCTAATATAATATAATTGAATAATGCTAGATGATTAATTTTAACCAATCCTAATCAAGTTTTAAATTGCCGTTAATTAAATAAATAGCTAATAATAATTAGAACATAATCAAGTAAATATTTACTTTTACACCAACGAATTCTCATCACTTCCATTAATATATTGTTTTAGATTAGCACATGATTCATCCAAAAATCCTCTTATTAAGAAATTACAAATATCATAAATATAACCGAAATTATTTATATGTTTACCGTTTTTTGTTTTATTGCTGTATCCAATTCGAAGACGAGATCTATAAACTTCTTTGACGTTGGTTATTTTGAATTTATTAATTATTGATACTTGAACAATGGCTACATTATCTTTTGAAAAGTGTTCCGGTTGAACTTTTCCAAAGAGTTTATATTTAATATTTTCATTTTCATCAAAACCATCAACCTGAAATATCATTATGATATCTTTAATTGGAATCGTAATGCAGATAATTGATTCGTAAACTTTGGTTGATTCTTTATTATCTTCTTCCAATTCGATTGTATAACAATTCAAATTACTAAAAAGTTGTTCATTAAAATTATTCTTGTTTTCATAATTAACACAGACTGTATTATTTGTTTGACTCATTTTATTTATCCTTTTAAAGGTATTTAAGTTTCTAGCAATTCTCTTCAGAGAATTCAATTATCGATCATAGTTTACATTTCATTTGCTGTTAAAATCACCTCCTTAGAATTGAGTTAATAATTTATATTCACCTGCAATTGTTATATATATATATTTTTTCTCCTGTTTTTCGATCATCGAAATGAATATTATGAAAACACGTTCGAAACATCCTAAAAGGTTGGGAGACCCTAGGTAATTGTTTGAATGTACCGGTTTTAATTGCTTAGCTTGGGAGAGTTGGTGCAAATAGAAAACTGGGAATATATGTTGAAATAAATGAGCTTGAAGCAGGGTTTTAGATTGTCTTGTGCTGCAGATTTAAAACTATACTGGCATTCCTGACGGGAATTGTTTTATTGCTAAATCTGGAGGCGTTGGTGCTTTGTTCGACATTTGTTTGAAGAAGAATGGAATACCTTTTTGTAAGCATTGAAATTTTACTTTCATTGCCCATTCCGCCTTCATATCGCGCGCTTTATTCCCAGTCTCACCACCGACTATTACCCAATTGAGGCAGTCGATGTAATTTGACAGATCAACCGGTCCAAGCATTGGTTCAATAGAGACAAACTTGTTTGCAATCTTTGTATCGATCAATAATGGCAACCTGAAATCAGCCATTTCCTGGTTCTCAGTTGTGACACCGAACCATAGATTCGATGGAATTTCTATTGCATGTTTGTCGACAATAGCATTGATGTAATATTGCATTCTTTCCGGACGTTTCGTGAGAATTATGTATGTGTGCCTGGGAACGATTGATGTAACATGTAAAACTGCATCGATCCAGGCATCCGGCACGTCTTTGTGAAAAATATCACCCATGCTGCAAATGAATACCTTACGCGGTCTCCTGAGACTTAATGGAAATGAAAACTTGTCTTTGTGCATTGTGACTTGAAATGGGTTTTCGTGATGATATCCATAACGGCCTTTGAGTCGATTTGTCATTTTTTTCGCATAACAGTTTAGGCATCCTGGTGATATTGGCGTGCAACCTGTTATTGGATTCCAACTTTCGTCGGTCCATTCGATTTTTGTTGGCATTTTGGCCTCCTTTTTTGGTATTCCATAGTTCTTGTTGAATTTTGATATGAATTGATTTTCATATTTCTTCACTTCCTTACCCTTGTTAATATTTATATATTATTGTTCCTGAAATGAAGCATAAGGTCTTTAGTAATGGGCATAACAGGTTTTTCGAATTGACTAACTTGATGGGATAATACGGAAGAAAGAAATCATTAAAAATGAGGGATAGTACATGGGAACCCCCATTGAGAGCAGGGTTCCTGTTGTGAGTTGAGAGGCAGGGTTTGTATACGGTCCCAAAGTGCTCAATAGACTGAAAAAAGGCTGATTAGTCGTGATTCAGTAAATGCATCATCAACTGAGTCGGAAGGGAAAATTGATGTCTTTGTTGATGAATTCAAGCGACATCTGATCGAGCGTCTTTGCATCGTGTAGATCCCTGTACCAAAGATGAAATTTGTATACGTGAGTTAGACTCTCGATCATACTTTTAATCGTTTGCCTCGAAAAAATGTCATTGTACTCGCCAAACACTTCTGGCAACTTTCTTTTGAAAATATTCTTCGAGTGAATTAAATTTCGACTTCCAATCATTCCTTCGACCATTTCATTAGCTCCAATCACATGTTCGAAAAATTGGTCGATTGCTAATTCGCTAGAGATGGTCAAGGGTGCCATATTCTCCTGGTTTTGGTGCTTCTTCCCAGAGGCTTTCCTGATGAGGTCCTGCTTTGTTAAATAGATAATCTCCTCGTTACCCTGGTAGATATGTCGATAGTAAGAATCTGGTATGTTCAGGGGATCATGAGCATGTAGAGTACCGCCGTCGAATTCACAAATATAGTCTTGCCGGTACATTGCAGCCCGTTTAAACTTAATGGTGTCATAGGTCAATAACACCGGAACTGAAGGTCCAAGGTAACGCTGAATCAACCGTTCAAGGAAGGCAATTATGAAACGGTCATACGCAACACTGATGCCCAGAAAATGAATCCTAAAATCTTCCCCGTTAAAAGGTGAGTTTTGGTAATCGAACAAACACTGAAAAGTTGTAGCGATAAATGGAGCAATATTGATCCCAGCCATTTCCTTTAATGACACCATCCCGCCGATAGCTCTATACTTTATATAATTTCCTATTGATAGTTCGCCACCTAAGTCCTGCCAGATCTTGTAATGGCTATCTGTTTTGAAATGATAAATGAAGAAGAATTTTTCTACCAGCTTTGGGTCTGCTTTTAAAACTCGAATTGACTGTTCGATTGATATTCTGTTGTATTTATAGACCTTTTTTATTGTGTTAAATTCCTGGAATTTTGTACTATACGGGATATCTAAGGAGAAGATAAAATCATATGTCTCACTCTTTAGCTGTAAAAAGCTCTGGTATAGAGATATCGCAAAATCCAAGTTACTTTCTGCAAGTAGACCTTTTATAAAGCTATATCCTCCCGAATCTATAAATAAATCTGCTCCTGCAGGTAGAGATATTCGTTTTCGATAATCTTCAATTTTGTTTGCTGTTCGACCGATACTCTCCGATCCAATATTCTCACCTTTGAGACCATCGATCAATGAGTAAAGGCCATTGCCCGCCAATCTGTTATTGATGATGGCCGGGGTTATTTGTTTATTGCTGAGGTCTCCACTGGAGCCGACTACCACGTGTTCCATGATTCTTTCCTCCGGTAATAATCCCTGCCCCCGGTATCGTTCCAAGAGCAGGTCTTGATTGTAGCAGAGGATTAGCGCATAAGCATATTATATGAATAATACCTAGTGATTATAGTTGATTAACTTGTTTTGTACTTGCATAATGGTGCATAAAATTGCATAATACTTTTTCTATATGTTTTCAATTTGGCTTCAAGTTGCATACTCAATTATTTCACTATATTTCAAGATGTTACGCTAATTTTCTCTGCATAT
>DOSU01000096.1:13477-14659 GCA_003513895.1 Rikenellaceae bacterium | reverse complement strand
CTGGCAAAAAATTCAGAATCAGTGGTTCTGCCGACCATCAAACCGGTACAAAGAAATTCAATCAGGAAATCAGCGAAAAACGCGCACAGAGAGTACTTGATGTTCTTGTTAACAAGTTTGGTGTAGATCCAGGTAAACTTGAAATTATTGCCAAAGGTGACGAAAACGAGCCTTACGACAAAGCAATCCTTAACAGAGTTGTAATCGTAGAGAACTAATATCTCTTCAGAGACAAGTCTATTAGGACTGAATGTTTTAAAAACTGCCCGTGAAATCGGGCAGTTTTTTTTTGTATATCAAAACAATTATGTAAACTTTAATACACTATTAAATCTTAAACCAATTTTCATTATGGAAACAAAGGAGTTCTCGTTTAAAGGATTAAAAGTAAACGGATTTTTAATGCTGTTTTTAAATTTTATTCTGCTGCTTGCCAGTGCCGGAATGATCATATTCCTATCACAACTTAGTGTTTGGATTATTGTTCTTGGAGTATTAGGATTAATTAAGTCTTTTTTCATTTGGGCAGGATTTTTTCAACTTGAACCAAATGAGGCGAGATTAATGGTTTTTTTTGGAAAATATAAAGGTACCTTTAGGGAAACTGGATTTTTTTGGGTTAACCCTTTTATAACCAAAAAGAAGCTTTCATTAAGATCGAGAAATCTGGACGTAAAGCCCATTAAAGTAAACGACAAGGCAGGCAATCCAATTATGATAGGTCTTGTGCTTGTATGGAAACTAAGGGATACATACAAGGCTATGTTCGAAATTGATTCTCAGACAATGGCCACTATGCAACCTGTTTCCGCTACATCTCCTATTGGCCAAACTGTAAGCAGTAGAATGAATGCCTTCGAAAATTTCGTAAAAGTTCAGTCAGATGCAGCTTTGAGGCAGGTTGCCGGTCAATATGCCTACGACGACAACGAAAACGAGGGCGAAAACATTACCCTCAGAGGAGGAGGCGAAGAGATCAATCACCGCCTTGTTTCTGAGCTTAACAACCGTCTTTCAATGGCAGGAATAGAGATATCGGAAGCAAGGCTTAATTATCTTGCATATGCACCCGAGATAGCGGCAGTGATGTTGCGCCGTCAGCAGGCAACAGCAGTTATTGCCGCCCGTGAAAAGATCGTAGAGGGTGCCGTATCCATGGTTAAGATGGCTCTTGATAAAATC
>DOSU01000096.1:12465-13395 GCA_003513895.1 Rikenellaceae bacterium | reverse complement strand
TGATAAAATTGAGAAGGACGAAATAGTTAAGTTCTCCAAAGAGGACAAGGCAAAAATGGTTGCGAATCTTCTTGTAGTACTTTGCGCCAACGAAGATGCTAAGCCAATTATAAACACCGGAAACTAATATAGTTACAATATCATGAAAAAGAGACTAAATTTTTGGTTTTTCTCATTAGCGATAATGATAGCCATTGTGGTAATCTCCAGCAGTTTTAAAAATGATGAGGAGCAAGACATCCCTATGTATCCCGGAACATCTTTGCCTGCAGTCAAGATTGGAAATCTTTGGTGGGCACCTGTAAATGCAGGTTACGATAAAGATCATATATTCGGATTGTTATACCAGTGGGGGAGGAAGTACGGTCAGGGTTACAATACGACAGAAACACCGGGATTAACTTTGGTTGCCGGAATGATTACAATTGATGCTGGCAACGACATCGCCAACAAAGACAAGTTCTTTAAAAGAGAAGTAAGCCCTCATGACTGGTGCAACCCGCAGGTAATGGAGTGGAATATGTCTAATCATAATCCGTGCCCGGCAGGATGGCGCGTAACCTCTACTTCCGAACTCATTGAATTATACTCCTATGGTAGCACATGGGTTAAAAGTGGCGGCCCCGATTATTTGCCGGGCAGGTGGTTTGCCGGCAATCACGATGGAGACCATACAGGAAGTATCTTTCTTCCGGCTGCAGGCAATCGTGAACCCAGCGATGGATCGCTCAACCATGTCAGATGGACCGGTAACTATTGGTCAGGATCTCAATCCGAGAAATACGCATTCTTTCTCAACTTCGACAACAGACGAGTATATGCTGCGGGATACAACGGAAGGGCATTCGGTTTTACAGTGAGATGCGTCAGAGATTAGGCTCCTAAACATTAATCTTTTATCAAACTAAAAGAATTAGTTATATAACTATA
>DOSU01000096.1:9186-12444 GCA_003513895.1 Rikenellaceae bacterium | reverse complement strand
GTGAGATGTGTCCGGAATTAGGATATTAAACTTTGTCTTTTGAACAAACTAAAAATATTAGTTAAGTAACTATAAAGTATAGTTGCACAACTAAAATGTTTAGTTATATTTGCATAAACATTTTCATTATGCAAAATAATTCTAAAACAATACAAAAGTTAACCTCTAAGGAAGAGGAGATTATGAATCTCTTCTGGGAGAAAGGAGATCTTTTTGTCCGTGAACTTCTGAACTTTTATGACGATCCAAAACCGCATTTCAATACATTATCTACAATTGTAAGAGGCTTGGAAGAGAAAAATTTTCTTGGTCACAAATCATTTGGGAACTCATATCAGTATCTCCCTCTCTTATCAAGGGAAGATTACAAAAAAGGAGCTCTCCAAAATGTAGTGAACAAGTATTTCAAAAATTCCTATCTCGGAGTTGTTTCATCGCTCATAGAAGAGGAGGAGGTCTCCCTGGAAGAGCTTAAAAGGCTTATAGAAAAGGTTGAAAAATCGGCAAAATCTGTATAGCTATGGGAGATATATTTGTATATATTCTTAAGTCTTCTCTCTGTCTTGCTGTTTTTTACCTTTTTTATAAGGTAATGCTTAGCAGGGAAACTTTCCATCGATTCAACAGGATTGTTCTGGTCTCACTTTTTGTAATTTCTCTCATTATACCATTCATTGAAATCTCCCTTAAAAGCGAAACGCCATATTCCGGTCTTGCATTGAACTTAGAGACTTTGCTTGCAATGGCAGGTTCAAATGGTGCCGGAGAAGTTGCAAGGCAAACAGATACCTGGCTCCTGATAATATTGGGAGTATATATTGTCGGATTTTCATTTTCTTTGCTGAGAGTCCTTGCTTCTATTATTCAAATGATAGTGCTTATTAAATCGGCCGGGGCCAGAAACGAAACCATTTCAAATGGAGTGAGGCTGGTTATTCACAATAATAAAACTGCTCCATTTTCATGGATGAAGTTTATTGCAATTTCAGAAAAAGATTATCGGGAGAGCGGAGAAGAGATTATTACACACGAACTTGCCCATATTTCAAAATTACACTCGGCAGACATACTCATTGCCGAAGCCGTAAAAATTATTCACTGGTTCAATCCGGCAGCCTACCTGCTTAAGCAGGAGCTGCAGAATATCCATGAATATCAGGCCGATGAGGCAGTTATCAACAAAGGCATCGATGCAAAACAATATCAATTATTATTAATTAAAAAAGCTGTTGGCGACAGGCTCTACACTATAGCCAACAGCTTTAACCACAGTAAATTAAAAACCAGAATTACCATGATCTCAAAGAAAAAATCCCCAAAATGGGCAGCTCTCAAAGTGTTGTTTGTACTGCCATTATCTATGTTTGCAGTTGTAGCATTTGCAACTGAAGAAGCATCAAATGTATTTGAACCTGTTACGGAAATCAAAATTACAGATTTTATTCAAAAAGACACAATTAAGGTTAAGAAAGATGTACGGGTCTTTGTAATGAATAATAAATCAGACTCTTCCTCCAATGTAAAGGTTTCTACGGTTACATCAAAGATGGGAGACAGTTTAAATGTTCTCGTGTTTGTAGATGGTGTTGAAAAGGATATGGACATTATAAAGAAAATGGACTCCAAAGATATTGCAGAGATAAGAGTACTCAAAGGTGAAAAAGCAATAGAACAATATGGCGACAAAGCTGTAGACGGTGCAATTATCGTTACTACAAAAGTCATAAATACAAACAGCAACAAGAATTTAAAATCAGAAGCAAAAATTGTCTTCAACGTTAATGACGGGATGAACAAAGCCCTCTATATTGTTGATGGAATCCGGCAAAAAGGCGGCGACATTAATAAAATAGATCCCAAAACAATAGCGACTATTGATGTGCTTAAGGGTGAGGCAGCTATGAAGCTTTACGGGGAGGATGCAAAAAACGGGGTTGTATTAATTTCTACAAAAACACCAGACTCAAAAGACAACTTATCCCGGGCCGAAAAGACGGACAAACCGATTGTCATAAAAAGAGTAAATATAGACACTACAATAGTTAAGAATACTATTGTCATAAAGAGTAAATCTTTGAAGGATGCAGATCCTTTATTCGTCGTTGACGGAAAGGTTATGAAAAAATTTGACGCCACTTCGCTGGACGCGGAGAATATAAAGTCAATGTCTGTTCTGAAAGACGAAATAGCTATAAAAAAATATGGCAAAAAAGGGAAAAACGGAGTAATTGAGATTACCCTGAAAAAGTAAATAAAAAGAATTTTGCCGGAAAATTTTCGTACCTTTGAAGACTTAATCATAAGCATTTTATAGTCAAAATACAACAATATGAAACAAGATCTTCAAATTTCCGAATTAATAAAGAAAGAGGAGAATCGCCAGCTGCACGGCATAGAGCTAATAGCATCTGAGAACTTCGTAACGCCACAGGTACTGGCTGCTCTTGGCTCTGTTTTAACTAACAAGTATGCCGAAGGGTATCCGGGAGCAAGATATTACGGAGGTTGTGAAGTTGTCGATCAGGTTGAGCAGCTTGCTATTGATCGTCTTTGTCAACTTTTTGGAGCAGAATACGCAAATGTTCAGCCGCACTCAGGAGCTCAGGCAAATATGGCGGTTTTCATGACCTGCCTTAAACCGGGCGATACATTTATGGGGCTTGACCTTGCGCACGGAGGTCACCTTACCCATGGCTCTCCGGTAAACATGTCCGGGATGTGGTATAATGCAATTGCATATCAGGTAAAGGAGGAGACAGGAACTGTCGATTACGACGATATGGAGAGAAAAGCTCTTGAGTTTAAACCAAAACTTATTGTAGGTGGAGCATCTGCCTATTCAAGAGAGTGGGACTGGGCCAGAATGAGAGAAATTGCAGACAAAATTGGAGCAATTTTAATGGTCGACATGGCTCACCCTGCAGGGTTAATAGCTGCCGGTCTGCTCGAAAATCCGGTTAAACATGCCCATATTGTTACTTCAACAACTCACAAGACATTAAGAGGTCCAAGAGGCGGTATCATTCTTATTGGGAAAGACTTTCCAAATCCGTATGGTGTTAAAACGCCTAAAGGCGAAATAAAAATGATGTCTGCGATGATTAATTCAAGTGTGTTTCCAGGTATTCAGGGTGGTCCGCTTGAGCATTGCATTGCTGCAAAAGCTGTTTCGTTTTTTGAAGCACTTCAGCCGGAATTCAAGTTATACCAGCTTCAGGTTAAGAAAAATGCTGCTGCAATGGCTGCTGCTTTTGTGGA
>DOSU01000096.1:862-9118 GCA_003513895.1 Rikenellaceae bacterium | reverse complement strand
ATGGCTGCTGCTTTTGTGGAGAAGGGATACAAAATCATCTCCGGAGGAACCGATAATCATCTAATGTTAATTGACCTGAGAAGCAAATTCCCGGATCTCACCGGCAAGGTGGCAGAAAAGGTTCTGGTAACCGCGGATATTACTGTGAATAAAAACATGGTGCCTTTCGATACCCGTTCTCCTTTCCAGACATCGGGTATTAGAGTGGGAACGCCTGCTATCACATCAAGAGGTATGATTGAAAAGGATATGCCGTTTATTGTTGAGCTTATCGATAAAGTTCTCTCCAATACAGAGAATCAACAGGTAATTGATGAGGTTAAAGAACAGGCAAGAAAGAAGATGCACGGGCTACCGCTTAACATCTGGTAGAGGGGCTCTTTTTAACTCTCCTTGTATAGTTTTTACAGGTACAGTTTTAACAGGCAGATCGGTTTTACCGGTCTGTTTTTTTATTGGAGCCCGAGTCTCAGGCTTAACTGTTTCGTCTTTCATCGTTTCGGCAAAGAAGCGTTTTGTGTTAGGGAAAAGAGGTTGAATTTCCAACCCTGCTTTTGTTCTTTCGCTAACTCTTATAACTCTGTTGCATACTTCCATTCTGTTGGCCGGTCTTTCGGATTCTCTCCATGTGAATCCCTTTAACCGGTCTTTTCCCTTGTCCAACTTCTTCACAGGCAGCACATCGCTTTTAATATTGTCGAAATACTTCACCTTTTGTAATTTTCCACTGTCTACACTGGCACTCAAAAATTTACAATCTTTCTGGTTCATAGAGGTAATAACGCTGTCTTCGGCAAGGAAAAAGAGAAGTGAAGCACCTCCCAGAGCATCAAAGCGATACAGTTTGTTGTCCCTGAAGAATCCAATCATGTCGGCGCTTTTTATCTGATTGAAGTAAAGTGAATCTTCTTTTGAAATATAATATGCCGAAGAGATTAACTCGGCCTTTACAAGCTTATTTTTGGATGTGACAAATTGCATACTGTCCGATGTGAACTGGCTGCCTTCGTTCCACATTACAGGGTCTTTATACATACGGGCAATGGAGTCGATTGAATTGAAAACAAGAGAATCTGCAATTGCCTGCATGTCCTTCCGGTAAATTCTTACTTTATGGTATGCCAGGGCAAACCTCACTAATGATGTATCCTTAGTGGCTGCTATGGTGTCTGAAGGAATTTTTTCCGGGGGTTTTGCCGGCAGTACATTTAATTTTAGGCTGTCTGAGGTCGGCACCGGAGGTAAGCCGGATTGCCTGTTTTTGACAGCGGGTTTTCCGGATTTAGGCGGCCCGGGCTGAGAAGATGTGCGGTCTGACAGCTTGTTTTTTTGTTTTATGCCTTTCAGCAAAGATACCATTGGATCTATTTTAGACTGCTCCAGCCTCTTTTTTGAAACGGACACATATGAGGAGTCAAGTTCAAATATTTTTTGTGTGTAATACTTAAGAGTATCTGCTGCAATAAAAAGCGTGTCCCGGGATGTGCTGTCGGAGGTATAATAACCAACGGAGGGTTTTTTGGTTAAAAGGACGTTGAAAGGATCTTTGTTGTATTGACCATAATCTCCGAAAAAGAGAGCATTTTGGGTAGTATCCAGGATTTGGATGTTGTCAAAAAGCCGGGCCTCTCCCTTTTTCTTATCGTATAAAACGGAATTTGCCCAAACTTCCTGTTTATCGGTTAAAATGTAAGAATTGTCTTTGAAGTAGTATTGTTCGTTCTCTTTGTTGTACCATCCCGCGTTTGCCCGAAGATAAATGGAATCCTGCCAGATATGAGTTGTTCCAAGAAATGTTGTCAATTTTGTTTGAGAAAGGTATGAAAGCGAATCGGATTTAATTATGGTGGATGAATCTACTTTCATCTCAACATCTTTAAGAAAACGGAATTTTTTAATTTTCGATTCGTAAAAACCTTCAAGACTCTCAATTGTGTTGCCCTTTTCGTCTATCATGCTTCCGCCGCGGAAGAACCTGGCAACACTGTCTTTTGTGTGATAATCAAGATAGTGAGTTCGGAGCCTGTTTCTCTCCTTGTCTACAAGCTGAACCAGGTTCCCCCTTACCTGAGCCATAGAACTGTCGGCTAAATAGTGAATTCGATCGCCGTAAAGTGCTGTTTGTTCCTGAATTATCTGAACATTTCCAATTGCATCTATAATATTGTTTTCAATATTCCAGATAGCACTATCGCAAATTATATAGGTGTTGTTGTGTAAAAATTGAGCAGGACCGGAGACTTTTCGGTAGTTTATCCCGTTTCTTTCAATTAATTGTGCCGATTGTGCGCTAATAAGGCGAAGCAGCTTGTCCTCTTTGCCGGTAGTGTCTGCAGGCGAAGGGGATATCTGAAGAGCTAACGCTGCTAATGCCAGTAGTGGAGCAAACATTATTTAATCCAACCCTCGCGCTTAAAGGGACACTTTGCGAACATAGGGTCTATGCGAATAAATGTGCTGGCCTGTTTTTTGACAACAAACTTGTCTATCTCCTCGAGGGATGCTTTGTTTTTTGCTTCGGTCAAAAGCACATTAAAGTCATCTTTGTAGCTTGCAACATGTGAAGGGATTACCTTAACAAGTTTGATTATCTTGTAAACTGTATTCCCGCTTCTCCCTTCGTTGTCGCTTGATTCAAAAGGATCGGATACATCTCCCACTTTCATGTCTTTTAAAATGGCATAATCGGTGGGTTTAAGCAAATCCTTTTCGAAAAAAGAAGAACCGGAATTCTCTTCGGAAAGAAGCCCTCCGTTTATAAAAGTTTTAGGATCCTGAGAATATTTGCGAGCTGCATCTTCAAATTTTATGGAGTCCGATACAATAAGCGTTTTTATGCTGTCCAGCTTTACGAACGCTTTTGTCCTGTCTTCGGAAGTATAAATTGGTTTGAGAAGGATATGCCTTGCATTAAACATATCTCCGTCTCTTTCGATTAGCTGAATAAGGTGAAATCCGTCCGGAGTCTCCACTATCTGTGATACTTGTCCGGGTTTAAGAGACATTGCCGCATCGGAAAAGGCAGGCCAGTAGAGTTGTTTTGAAGCCATCCTTAATTCTCCACCTTTGATTGCACTGCCCGGATCCTGGGAATATATTGTAGCCAGATTGCTGAATTTTTGACCTTTCATTACCCTGTCACGGAATTCAAGCAGCTTTTCTTTCACGGCCATTACTGCATCCTCTTTTTTTGGATAGAGAACAATCTGTTTGAGTTGATACTGAGTTGAAATTATTGGAAGTGAATCTTTTGGTGCGTTATCAAAAAAATTCTCAACATCCGAAGGGGTGAGGGCAGGTGCTCCCTGAGCTACCTTTTTTTGCATTTCCTGCGCCAGAAGCTGCTCTTTAAGAGCTTCTCTCCATTCTTGTTTTATTTTGTAAAGCGGTTTCTTGAAATACTCTTCAACAGCTTTTTCCCCGCCAAGCTGGGTAAGCACCTGCTGAATACGACTGTTTACTTCTCCTTCAAGATTTTCGGCACTCACATTAATGCTGTCAAGCCTGGCCTGCGTAAGAAAAAGCTTGTGAGTGAGCATGTTTTCTAAAATTTCGCAGCGGATGTTCTTATCGGAAGTCACACCCTGAACCATCATCATCTGAACCTCAGCCTCTATTGAAGACAATTGAATCATATCGTTTCCGATAAGTGCAACTGTTTTGTCTATCAGACCACCGGGATATTTTTGTGCCTGAAGAGTTGTTGCAGAAGCAATCATAATGAGTGCAGAGAGAGTATATAATACTTTTTTCATTTTACTTTCTGTTAATGTTGGTTTTAAGGTAGTTTTCGTCAAGTCCTTCCCGAATGAGGTCCTGTTCAAGTTTTACAATTAGATCCTGTTTTCTTTTGCTTAAAATAATCTCTTTTATTCTTGTCCTGTAGTATTCGAACGGAGCCTTTTCGTCCGTCCGGATCTTTTCGGGAAAGAATACAAGATATGTGTATAGAGAATCACTTGTTTCTATTGTGGATTTTGATGAGATTTCCTTTTCGGAGGCAGATATGTCCAGTGGAATCTCTTTGGCAACGACAGATAAATCAATCCATTCGTTGTTGAAGTTATTGTACTTATCGGCAGAAGAGTAGCAAAGCCTTTCAAATTCTTCCACATCTTCTATGCTTTCGGCTTTATATATCCTTTTAAGCCTTTCCAGGTTGGGAGATGTTGAAGATATTTTTGCAAACCTGGCTTTAACCACAGAATTTGTTAAAATAAAATTGGAGGAGTTCTTTTCGTAATAATCCCGGCACTCCGACTCTGTAATTACGGTATCGAGCCTCTGATCTATATACATCTTCTCAAACCGGTACATTAAAAGAGAAGACCGGTATTCATCCAGTTCTTGCGAAACATCTTTGTCGTTACTGGAAAGTTCGCTCTCTGCTTTTGTAATAAGTAGATGTTTAATGGCCCATCTGTTTATATACTGGTTGAGTATCTCCAGACTGTCTGCAGGTGATTTGCCGGGAGGTATTAGTGCCCGGATCTCCGACTCGTAAAGTTTGTTTTTCCCCACCTCCGCAACAACTGCATCACCGGTACTACGTTCCAGGTATTTGCATGAAACTGCAAGAAAGGCCAAGGCAATTAAAATTATTTTTTTCATGTAAAGAAATTCTCTTTAACGGCTGTAGTTGGGAGACTCTCTGGTGATTGTAACATCGTGAGGGTGGTTCTCTACTACACCGGCAGCAGTTACCCGTACAAACTGGGCTTCACGGAGAGCTTCGATGTTTTTAGCTCCGCAATATCCCATCCCTGCACGGAGACCTCCCACAAGCTGATAAATAACTTCGGTGAGCGTCCCTTTGTAAGGTACCTGAGCCACAATGCCTTCCGGCACAAGCTTCTTAATATCTTCTTCCATGTCCTGGAAGTATCTGTCTTTGGATCCCTGTTGCATTGCTTCAAGCGAGCCCATTCCCCGGTATGTTTTAAACTTCCTTCCGTTAAGAATTATTGTCTCTCCCGGCGACTCCTCTACTCCTGCAAACAAAGACCCTGCCATAATTGTGCTGGCTCCGCCTGCCAGTGCTTTTACAATGTCTCCGGAGTATCTTATTCCTCCGTCGGCGATAATTGGAATACCTGTGCCCTTCAAAGCTTCTGCTGCAAGCATTATTGCAGTAAGCTGAGGAACACCAACACCTGTTACAACCCTTGTTGTGCAAATAGATCCGGGACCTATCCCCACTTTCACACCGTCAACTCCGCATTCGGCAAGTGCCCTTGCGGCATCTCCGGTAGCGATGTTTCCGGCAATTACATCCAGTTTTGGAAAAGCAGCTTTTACTTTTCTTATTGTTTCAAGCACATAAATACTATGCCCGTGTGCTGTATCAACAACAACTGCATCTATCCCTACAGAAAGAAGTTTCTCTACCTTTAGAATTGTATCTGCACCAATCCCAACTGCAGCAGCAACTCTCAGCCGTCCCTTTTCGTCCTTGCTTGCGTTTGGATTGTCTTTTATCTTCGTGATATCCTTGAAGGTGAGAAGTCCTATCAAAACTCTGTTCTCATCTACAACCGGCAACTTCTCTATTTTATACTGCTTGAGAATTGCACTGGCCTGCTGAAGGTCGGTTCCCTTAACTGCGGTAATCAGATTCTCTTTTGTCATGACCTCATCGATGAGTGTCTTTGGATTGTCTATGAAACGAAGGTCCCTGTTGGTTACAATTCCAACAAGTCTTCTCTTTTCATCAACTACAGGAATTCCGCCAATTTTATTCTCGGACATGAGCATCTGGGCATTACCTACGGTTGAATCTCTATGGATAGTAATAGGATCGTATATCATGCCATTCTCCGCTCTCTTTACCTTGCGGATATGTTCCATCTGCATTTCAATAGGCATATTCTTGTGAATAACGCCAATCCCGCCCTCTCTTGCCATCTCAATAGCCATTGCTGCCTCCGTAACGGTGTCCATAGCGGCGGATACAATTGGAGAGCAAATTTTTATATTCCGGGAAAATTGTGTTGTAACATCTACTTCCCGGGGAAGAACCTCACTTCTTGCAGGGATTAGCAATACATCGTCAAATGTAAGTCCCTCATGAATAGTTTTGTTGGCTAATGAGTACATGGTGTTTTTTTTATAATCAACAAAGATAGATAAAAATTGGTTATATTAGGGGTCAAATACAGTAATATGAATAAGAGATTTTTTCTTTATTTACCGGCGATTATAATAGGAGCAATATCTTGCGACGGCCCGGCAAAAACAACAAATGTAGGAGACATGTCCAACATCAGCGAAAAAGTAGTGAATTCCACGATTGAGAAAATAAGGGATAGTGTCCCGGACATTTTCTCTCCCGAACTTATGGCAACAGGGGTAAAACAGGCAGCGCAGCAATGGAAATCCGAATTTGGTTCCGAAAAAGATTTTACTGCTTTTTGCATTGAAAATTATGCTTCCTCGCCGGAAAAAAGGAGAGAACTTTTTGATAAGCTTTCAGTTGCTTTTGAATCGGTATGGGGAGAGTACAATAAAATGAGTGTTAAGCTTAAAATGCCGCTGCATTTAGACGGTAAACCACTTACTTCCGTAGATTATATTCTTGGTGCCTACGATCCATCGGGGCATGTAACAGAAGATTTTTACAGCAACAAAATTGCCTTTATAACTATTCTAAATTTCCCGTTCTACACACTGGAAGAAAAGGATAGCCTTGGTTCTGGATGGAGCAGGCTGGACTGGGCCTATGCCAGAATGGGAGATATTTTTACTCCTAAACCGCCTGCAGCCGTTAAACAGCTTGTAGCCGATGCCGAGATGAGGGCAGAGAGTTATATTGCCGAGTACAATATCATGATGGGTCATCTTTTAAACGAAAAAGGCGAGAAACTTTTCCCTCAGGAGATGAAGCTGCTTAGTCACTGGAACTTAAGAGATGAGTTAAAGTCCAACTATGCTCCTGTTCCAAATAACATTGAAAAGCAGAAGATGATTTACAAGGTTATGCTGCACATTGTGGAGCAGACTATTCCTCAACAGGTGATAAACAATCCCGATTATGACTGGAATCCGTATACAAATACAATTGCCAAAGGCGAAGCGGCCGAAGAGGTAAAGCAGGAGGGAACTAAAAGATATGAAATTCTCCTCGACCAGTTTAAAGCCCAGAAAGCTATGGATATATACTCATTCGCATATCCAACAGCAATAAAAAGAGCATTTGAAGGTGGAATGCAAATAAAGCAGGAAGATATTGAGAAGTTGTTTATTGAATATGTGAGCTCGCCTAAGGTTAAAAAAGTTGCCGAAATCATTAAAAATCGTTTAGGCCGGTCACTCGAACCTTATGATATCTGGTATGACGGTTTCAAATCGAGAAGCTCAATTTCTGAAGAGCTGCTCACAGCTAAGACTAAAATACTTTATCCCAATGCCGGGGCTTTTGATAAAGATATACCGAACATGCTCATAAAATTCGGTTTCCCGGCTGAAAAATCGGCTCAGCTTGGCGATGCAATTGTTGTAGAAGCAGCAAGAGGATCGGGGCATGCATGGGGCGCTTCCTCAAAAGATGATGTTGCCCGCCTCAGGACCAGACTATCACCGGGAGGAATGGATTATAAGGGATTCAACATTGCAGTCCATGAATTGGGACATAATGTAGAACAGACAATAAGCATGAGGGATGTAGACTTTTATATTCTTAACGGTGTTCCAAATACTGCTTTTACAGAGGCGAATGCATTTGTTTTTCAGAAAAGGGACCTTACGCTGCTTGGCTATAAACCGGCAGATGACGCTCAGGCAAAGATGACCGAACTCGATATTTTTTGGGGTTCATACGAAATCATGGGCGTTGCCCTTGTGGATATGAATGTATGGAAATGGTTGTATGCAAACCCGGACGCAACTCCGGCCCAGCTTAAAGACGCTGTAATTTCAATTGCGAAAGATGTCTGGAATAAATATTACGAACCGGTACTGGGAGGAAAAGACTCTCCGCTGCTGGCAATTTATTCACATATGATTAATTCTCCTCTTTACCTGGCTAACTATCCTTTCGGGCACATAATCGAGTACCAGCTTGAGAAATTCTATGCAGGAAAAGACTGGACAAAAGAGGTAATGAGAATTTATTCTCTCGGAAATCTTACACCTCAGCAGTGGATGATGGAGGCCGTTGGAGAGAAAATTTCCACAAAGCCTATGCTGGAAGACTAATACAAAAAGGAATTTAATTAAGAGGCTTGAACAGGCGGGACTGATAAGTGTCGCGCTCTTCCG
>DOSU01000096.1:0-786 GCA_003513895.1 Rikenellaceae bacterium | reverse complement strand
GATAAGTGTCGCGCTCTTCGAGCCTCTTTTCCAATAACCTGTGAAGCTCGGTATATCGTATGGTTCCCCATGGCATGTGGTTTACAAATCTGGGAGGAACCTCACCTGCAAACCGCTCGATATAAAGATCGGGCCGGAGCCGCTCAAGAAAATCAATGAAAAAATCGATATATTCATTCATCTCAAACTGAACGAAATCTTCCGGTTTTTCTCTGAATTCCTTCTCCATTTGAGTCCCCTTTACTATTTGCAGCTGATGAAATTTTAAGGAATTTACGGGCAGTCTGTTAATATAACCGGCCATTTCCATCATCTCTTCCTTCGTCTCTCCCGGAAGGCCAAATATAAAGTGCGCACCCTGGTCTATTCCCATTGAGGCAGTTGTTTCAATTGTCTCTCTTGCCTTCTCGTAATTGTGACCGCGGTTTATCCTGAGCAATGTTTTGTTGTAAACCGATTCTATTCCGTATTCGATTATCACAATTTTCTCTTTTGAAAGTTCTGCAAGCCAGTCGAGCTTTTCTGCATCAACACAGTCCGGCCGGGTTCCAATAACAAGACCTGCTATAAGCGGGTGAGAGAGAGCCTGAGCATATTTTTCCCGAAGCTCTTCTATGGGTGCATAAGTGTTTGAGAAAGGCTGGAAATAGGCCAGATAATGTGATGCTTTTCGATACCTGTTTTGGTGAAACTGAATGCCTTCCTCTATCTGAAGCAGAATACTTTTATCGGGAGTACTGTATGATGGGTGGAATGCTTCGTTGTCGCAGTATGTACAGCCTCCAA
>DOSU01000032.1:16249-17653 GCA_003513895.1 Rikenellaceae bacterium | reverse complement strand
CATAACGAAGACCCTTTTCACACACTTTAAGCGAAAGGGAGTTGCTGTTTCCCAGCATTTCCGGTTCTATTCCCGCAAATGAATCGCCCGAATTCAAAACTTTAAACAAAAGCTTGTCTCCCTCCTCTCCGTATTTTCCAAGCAAGGTTGAGAGATTCTCCATCGAAGGAGTCTCTATCGGAGCGTAGCCGTAATGACGAAAAACAGAGCGTATAGTGTTGAAAATATAGTCTCTGCCTGCCATCTCTGCAGGTCCGAAATCTCTTGTCCCCTTTGGAATAGACGGTTTTTGTGCCATTTTAATTCTGATTATCTAACGAGCCGCAAAGTTAAGAAAAATCCTTAATGTAACGGTCAATTGCTGTTGCTGCCTTCCTGCCGGCACCCATTGCAAGTATAACCGTTGCCGCTCCCGTTACTGCATCTCCTCCGGCAAAGATTCCCGGTCTGGAGGTCTGGCCATCGTCATTTGCAACAATGCAGTTCCATTTATTGGTATCAAGCCCCGGTGTTGTTGATGCAATCAAAGGATTTGGCGATGTTCCAAGCGACATAATCACAACATCTGTTTCAATTTCGAAATCGGAATCCGGTATTGGAACAGGAGAACGACGGCCACTTGAATCGGGCTCGCCAAGTTCCATTGATATGCAACGGATTCCCTTTACCCATCCCCGCTCATCTCCAAGAATGGCAACAGGATTTGTAAGCATCCTGAATATTATACCCTCCTGTTGGGCATGATGAACCTCCTCTACCCTTGCCGGAAGTTCTTTTTCTGTTCTTCTGTAGGCAACTGTAACATCTGCACCAAGCCTTAGAGCTGTCCTTGCTGCATCCATGGCAACATTTCCGCCGCCAACCACAACAACTCTTTTTCCAACATAAATTGGAGTGTCGTGTTCGGGATCATAAGCCCTCATTAGATTGTTACGGGTCAGAAACTCGTTGGCAGAAACAACTCCGTTCAGGTTTTCTCCGGGGATCGACATGAATTTAGGCAAACCGGCACCAGAACCTACAAACACTGCCAAAAAACCCTCTTCGTCCATCAACGAATCAATTGTTACGGTTCTTCCCACAACAACATTTGTCTCAATTTTAACTCCGAGCGCCCGTACATTGTCTATCTCTGTTTTTACAACACTCTCCTTTGGCAGACGAAATTCCGGAATGCCGTACTGAAGCACCCCGCCCGGTTCGTGAAGAACCTCAAAAATAGTGACATTGTAGCCAAGCCTGGCAAGGTCGGTTGCACAGGCAAGCCCGGCAGGTCCGCTGCCCACAATAGCCACTTTTTTCCCGTTGGCAGGAGCTTTATCTGTAAATCTGATATTGTTTTCCCTGCTCCAGTCCCCGACAAACCTCTCCAGTTTACCAATCGCGACTGACTCTCCCTTAATT
>DOSU01000032.1:0-16187 GCA_003513895.1 Rikenellaceae bacterium | reverse complement strand
CGCGACTGACTCTCCCTTAATTCCGAGAATACAAGTTCCTTCGCACTGGCTCTCCTGAGGGCACACTCTTCCGCAAACAGAGGGCAGTGAACTGTCTTTTGCAATTATGGCAGATGCCTCCTTGAAATTACCCAGCTCAATCTCGCGGATAAACTGCGGAATTTGTATACTCACCGGACAAGATGGTACACATAGCGGGTTTTTGCACGAAAGACATCTTGAAGCTTCAAGAATTGCTTCAGCTTCATTATAGCCATAGCTCACCTCTTCAAAATTTTTTGCCCTGACTGCAGGATTCTGTTCTCTTACAGGAACTCTTGGAATCTTATTTCTCATATTTTTAAGCTAATATTTACTTTTTGTCAAGACCGATGTTGCATTTATGGTCTGCCTCAATTTCTATTGACTTGTACATTGTCTGGCGGCGCATTGCCTCTTCGAAATCGACAGAATAGGCGTCAAACTCGGGGCCTTCGACACAGGCAAACTTCACTTTTCCTCCAACGGTAACCCTGCATGCGCCGCACATTCCCGTACCATCTACCATGAGTGTATTCAAACTCACAATAAGAGGAATGTCAAATGGTTTTGCAGTTAAAGTAACAAATTTCATCATTATCATTGGCCCGATAGCAACTGCGTGGTCGTACTTTTTATGGCCGGGCAGAGAACTTTTTGCCTTGTCTTCTTCAAGCAATTCTTTCATTAATTCGGTTACCAGACCTTTTCTGCCGGCAGTACCATCGTCGGTACAAATGAAAAGATTGTCGCAAACTGCTCTCATCTCACTTTCATAGATAATGAGATCCTTTGTCTTTGCGCCAATAATCACATCAATTGATGCACCTTTCGAATGCAGATATTTTACCTGAGGATAAACAGGAGCCGTTCCCAGACCTCCGGCAATGAAAAGAAATCTCATTTTTGAAACCGCCTCGTCGGAAAGATGGATGAATTCGGATGGGAGCCCAAGCGGGCCAACAAAATCGGTAAAAGAGTCTCCTTCGTTCAGGAGGCATATCTGGCGGCTTGAAGCCCCCACAACCTGAGTAACAATTGTTACTGTCCCCTTTTTTGCATCATAATCGCAAATAGTGAGAGGAATCCTCTCCCCTTTGTTGTGTGCCCTTACAATTAGAAATTGTCCCGGTTTTGCCGCTTTGGCCATCCTTGGAGCTTCAACCTCCATAAGAGTAATAATTGGGGTAAGATCCCTCTTTACTAATATTTTATACATTAAACAATAACTTTAATATAACTTTTCAAATGTGTATCCCAGTTTTTTTAGTCTTTTGATTATTGAATCCAGAGAGTCGTAAAGTTTGTCCGGCCTTTCCGCAACAACCCCGGGATGAATTAAAATCAAAGCTCCGTTCAGATTCTTCTCCTTTTCAAAGGCAAAAAGTTTATCCATAAGTTCACTACTGGTTTTGTAACTCTTCATGGATGGTTCGGTGTAATCGGCAGGAGTAGCTGTTCCCGGTGTGTAGTTGACAGTTTTAAACCCAAGCACGGATGCGGTATAAACCGACTCCTTATTGTACCATTCGTAAGGTGGAAGAAACCATGAAGCGTCCGATGGTTTAATTCCAAATTTTTCAAGTTCAAGGATATTTCTTTTTATATCATTTATAAGGCTGTCTCCTGCCACTAAAGAGATATCTCTTTTGTCCCATGGCGCGTAGAGCAGGTGCCTGTCTGAGTGGGCTCCAACATAATGACCGGCATTAATAATCCGGGCAATTACAGGTTTCATTTGCGATAATCTTGCAAAGTTTCCTGTAAGAAAGAATGAGCCTTTGATCTTGTTTTTCACAAGGGTGTTGAGAATTTTTTCTCCTCCCTGAAACATTGAATCGGCCGAGAAAATCAAATAAATAATCTTTTTGTCCGGATTAATCCTAACTATTGCTCCCTGAGAATCTTTTACAACTGTGGTTGTTTTTTCTGCTTTTGCTGTACGGAAATCTTTCCCTTCATTTTCCATTGAAGCAAAATAGTAGCTCAACCCGGCAGTGCCATCCATTGTTGGCTCATTTGAGGAGTAATCTCCCATATCGTCGTGATAAACCGCCCGGCCATTGTTGAAAATTGCATAAGAGTCCGGTTTTCTTAGAGCGTTGCCGGCCCTTGTAATAAATAAATTTCTCTCAATGGGACCATCTACCAGGCCGCCATAAGTTAAATCGCCGTTAGTTGCGGTATATGATGAGTGGGGCGAATCGGGGAAGTCTCCCCCTTTAGGGAAGCCAACAATCATTGATGTTCCCCATGGGTTACAACCAAACAGCCAGTCCCTTAGAGCCATCTCCATTTCAAGAAAAGTATTGTCTCCTGTAGCCTTTCTGTAAAGATGAGCCTGAGTTATTGCAGCGGAGACAAGGTTATTTGAACACCAAAGGAATGGAATGCCATAAACAAAAGGATCGTCCCCTGCTCTTTCAAGAAGATCTTCAAGCCCCTGTTTCATATATCCGGTGTACTTTTCCTTCACTTTAGGATCGGAAGATGTGGCAAGATAGTAATGTCCGAGGTTAATAAAAGGGTAATACTGATAGTGTCTCCCTCTTCCAAGTTCCATCCATGGAGAAACCGGTTCCAGTTCTCCCCAGTAGTCGGCTTTTGTTTTCCACTGTTCGTTTTGGGTATAGTTGTAAAATGTTGCAGCTGCCAGCTCAATATCGTCGGTATATGTATCCTCTTCATAGAAATATGGAGAAGCAATACATGCTGTTTGCGTATTGCCGGGTTTTTCTACTGCAAAGTCAAATGCCTGCTGAGCCTTTGTTTTCATTTGAGCGGCAAATTGCGGGTCCCTTTCATTAAAAATTTCGGCTCCCATTGCAAAACTTGATGCAAACTTTCCTGCGGTCGAAGCAACTCCGGTTGTTCTGTTGATGTGTTTGCCCAGCCCTTGCGGTTTTCCCGTAACAAAATAAACCGGACGGCCTGTTCCCGGGCCCCATCCGTAGTCTACCCTGTCTTTTTGCGGAAGGCGGAATCCTGCATGGGCCCGGTCATCGGCAATCTGATTGAACATTACCTTGTCTTCCGGATTCATTCTCATTAACCAGTCCAGACCCCAGCGTATTTCGTCAAGAATATCCGGAATTCCATTTGAGCCGGCTCTTCCGGCGGCATTGTACAGGTCTTTGAAAACACTTTTGTCTTTCTGCTGCTCCCAGGCAAACATAAGGTGATATACTGTAGTGGCCGATGTTGTCTGATACTGAAGATAATCTGTTGCATCGTGCCATCCGCCTCTCACATCTATCTTTTCGCCAGTTCTTGTTGGATGATCTACAATATAACCGTCGTCCTGATGGCATAGCTCGCCTGTATAGGGGTTGTCGCCACATCTTTGCTGGCGCATATAAACAAGCATATAGTCTGCAAGGCCGTCATAGGCTTCGGTTGCAATCCGGAAATTTGGCGACTTCTCTCCGTTTGATACAATGTAATATCCTCCTTGCTTTTCGACTTTAGAGAAATCGAGCCTGTATGCGCTTTTCATGCCCCATGACGAAGCATTTACCATTTTACCGGTACCTTTGAAAACAGGTTTCCCTGAAATAGCATCAAAAACTTCAAAAAGCGGAGAGGCTTTTTCTTCAAGCGACATTACCACTGCCACCTTGATATCACCGGGCAGATAACCTGCCTGATTCACTCTTATCCAAGAGTTTGCACGGCCGGCCGACCAGCCGGGCGCTATTATAGCTACTGCTAAAAGAATTAGAAAAAGTTTCTTCATGATAAAAGCAAAAGTAACATATTTTTATCTCTTTTCCGAAGGATTTTCTACCAAATAGGAAGTTCGCAAAAGGGGTTCTTTTTCGCCGCTGAGCAGAGTATGAAGGAGGGGATCGCTTAAGAGTTTGCGGTACTCATACTCCTTCCCGTCTACGATAACCCTGTTTGAAATAAGTCTTACGCCATGGCTGTAATCTACATATATGTCTATATGTACATTGGTTGGTGGCTGGATTGCCACTCCGTTCAAACGGTGCCATCCATAAATTGTAACGTGATGTGTCCTTTTCGGGTCAATCAGTTTTGAAGATATTACAATGTCTTTTTTTGTTCCTGCCACAAAAATCCCGGGAGAATTTCCTGATGCCTTTATCTGAGCCTGAATCACTCTTGAATGGTCGTTAAGAATATCAGGGGTTTCATTTCTGTTCACTCTTGGAATATAATTGAAAGGCTCAAGCTTTAACTCACATTTTTCATAAATAATATCCACAACCTTGGGCGTTGGAAGTGATGCACCCATTGAATCTGCTATCTTTTGAGCCGACACAGGACTCATAGGGACAGTAAAGTAGTCCAGGTTGTTTCCCACAGCAAGGTAATCTGCGGTTACAAAGAGAGTGATTTTGTGATTCCTGCCCTCGCTGTCTTTTTGAACTGTTTTTACAGGGACAAATCTCCTGAGGAAGTCAGGAATATTGCCGGAAGTTATCTCTTTTACAATTAAATCCTCTCTTTCGTTAAAAGGGAGATTGCGCATCTCTTCGTAAAATTGAGAACCACTTTTGGGACTCTGAGAATAGAGCGGTCCAAAAGTGGTTACAAATACAAGAAATGAGATAAAAAATCTCATAATATTAAAATTTAGTTATTTCTTTTCTATCTCTTTGGCAGGATATCCAAGTTTGTCAAGTGCTTTTGCAAGGCTCTCCTTGTTGGTTTTACCTTCCTCGTAGCTAAACCAAATTGTTTTACCTGCCAAGTCAATTTTTAGGTCACGAACACCCTTTTCGTAAGGAAGTTTGGCCTCCAGTTTTTTCTGGCAGTTTGGGCAATCCAAGTCCGGAATTGAGAATGTAATCTCAGTTACTTTCTTTGCGTTTTTGTCACTTTGAGCAAATGCTCCCGCCGATACAAATATAAGGGCAGAGAGTGTTAAAATCATAATTGAGTTGATAGTTTTCATGATATTTTAATTTATTAAGTAAGTAATTATTTATTATTTCCATAATGTAAAGCGCAAGCCGGCATAAATCTTAAGCCCCATGAGCGGGCCCCAGATAAGTGTCGAGTTGAAACCTTCGCTGTAAGGGTCATTTGCATTCATTATCGGGTGTTTTTGCCTGTAGTTGCCAAGGTTCTCGCCACCAATATATACATCGAGGTCTCTGAACTTTTTGGTAACCTGCGCATAAAACATCGGATACACTGGTGAAACACCTCCTCCCATAAATTGAGGAAGTCTTGAAGGTCCGTTAATTTGTGCTGTAAAATCGAATGTCCATTTGTTCATTCTTGTAGCGTACTGGAAGTTAAGTACTCCCTTGTACCGGCTTACAAGCGGCTTTTCAACCAGTCCCTGGCCCTCAAAAGTAGCTTTGGCATCGTTGTACCGGAATGTTGCAAGTATAGAAAACCTTTCCACAGGCTCAACGGTGAAATCTACCTGATATGTATTGGTGTAAGATTGTCCGTCAAGGTTGTAGAACCATATTTCAGATGTATTTTTTTCCTGATCCAAAATTAGCTGAGATCTAAAATCGGTACGAAAATAATCGAAACTCAAAGACGCATTGTCATTGAATCCGAATGGCAAATAACCTGTAAGGTTTACTCCGTATGTCCAGGCATCTTCAATGTCGGGATTGTTTTCAAAAACCAGAGTCCTGCCTGTCGATAGAATTCCAAGATTGTCCGAAATCTGATTAGGCGACCGGAAACCTCTGCCTGCAGAACCCCTGAAAACAAGCTGTTCTATGAAAGCATATTTAACATTTATCCTCGGAGCAAAGAGCCATCCATGGATATTGTTCCTATCCAGGCGAACTCCGGTGACAATTGAAACTTTCTCTCCGTTTGTGTATGTATATTCTCCGTATGCACCAATTGAATGCTCCTTTCTTCCGGGATGAATCACCGAAACATCATTCAGCTTTTCATCAATAATTGTGAACTCTCTTTTAGTGAGTGTTTCATCAAAATTGTCAATCTGCCCGCTCAACCCCAGAATTAACTTGTGATTTTCACTCATCTCATTCTGAAATATAACATTTACAAATGCAGAGTTTTGAATCGCATCATATTTGTTCAATCCAAAGAATGAGTTGAGTCTGTGCCACGAGTAGTCTATTACTGTTGCAATATTTTTACTGTTGTCTGCGTTTAAAGGAAAGCCTACTTTTATGTATGAATTTAAACCCGTGTTTCTGATTTCAGAACCCCACATCTCAGGAGTTAAATCCATCCCTTTTTTGAACCCGTTCATACCTGCAATCCTGTCGTCGTTCAGTGCCTTAAAGCCAAATCTAATTTGAGTTCCGTTTTCTGCAAGATATAACCAGCGGTTGGAAAGGTTGAACTGCATAGATACCGGCTCATCCTTAAATCCGTCGTGATTTCCGTCGTGTCCTTTCGGATCGGTTGAAAAGTGTCCCAGAATAACTGTGCTCAATTTATTGTTTAACTGTAGCGATGATGCAACATTTGCCTCTGTACGCAAAGTATTGCTGAGAAATAGATTGAGAAAGAACGGTTGTTCGGCAGTCGGTTTCCTGTGTTCAAGGTTTATTTGTCCGGCGATTGCCTCCAGTCCGTTAACAACAGATGAGGGACCTTTTGCAATTTGTATGCTTTCCAGCCACTGCCCCGGAATATAGGAGAGTCCGAATGGCGCAGCAATACCTCTCATTACAGGTCTGTTTTCGTCAAGCATTTGCGTATATGTGCCGGAGAGACCAAGCAATCTTATCTGCCGGGCACCGGTAATTGCATCTGCGTAACCTACAGTTACGCTTGCTGAGTTTTCAAAACTCTCTGCAAGATTGCAGCATGCCATTTTGCAAAGGCCGGCAGCAGAAATTACTTCAGTTTTGACTGGAGTTACCTTTGAAAGGAAGTTTCCCAGCTGTTTGCCAACGACTCTTGCAGCATCAAGCTCGCTGCTCTCTTTAATCAATAATTGCGCTTTGTTTTCGCCGCTTTTGAGTTTTAATGTATCCTTTGTGTAACCAACATAAGTTGCAATCAGGGATACATTTTCGGCACCTTTTCTGTTGAAAGAGAACTCCCCTTTTTCGTTGGACTCAAGGGACAATTTTCCTTCAAGCCAATATACCGAAGCATAGGCCATTGGTTCAATCCCTCCATCGGTTTTCTGTGAACGGACAATACCGGATACAGTTTGAGCTCCCAATAAGAGAGTGTAGAAAATTAATAGTGTTAAAATGGTAATTTTTCTTATCATATTTTTTATTGTAAAACGTTAATATTCATTTAAATGAATATTAGTTTACAATCGCCACTGAGCAAAATACGAATGAGAATTTTTATGAATAAGTATTGGCGGACCGCCATTAAGAAAATCCGATGAATTGAATTGCTCTTCCTCTGAAATATTGGAATTGACAGGAATTAGAAAACAAGCAAGCAGAGTGAGTTGATCTGTTTGTACATTGTGAATAGGTTGAACAATCTCATATCCTTGTTCCAAATGGTGAAGCTCAGTATGGCAGCAGTTATGATTATGGTGATCTTCATTGCAAACTGTTGCAAAACAACTGGCATTGTCGTGATTATGAACATCTTCGCATGCCGCATCCTTTAGCAGCAGAACTACAGTCGATGTGCCGTCTGTATCACATTTGTGCACCCCAACTCCAACACTTGCAACAAGGTATAATACCGTGAGCAAGACTGGAAATAGTAACTTAAGGGTGTTCTTCATTCTGCAAAGCTAACTCTTTTTTTTATTTGTCTACCATTTTATCAAATTCTACCGTTATGTCTCTGTTTAAAATATAGTCATAAAGGCTGAGCTTGCGGATATTGTAATAAAAAGACCAGAAATTTCCAAGATCAGTTATGAGCCTGGTTGAGGCCTGATCCTTTTCGGACTGAGCATTGTTGAGTTCTGTAACGCCAATAGTTCCGTCGAGAAACCTCTCCCTTGTATCTTCGTATCTTTCTCTGGCAATCTGGTCGGCTCTTGCCGAAAGGTCACACTGCTCAACCTGATTGTTGAACTGGATTACCTTGATGAAAATATTTTGTTTGTACTCTGTCATCTCCTGATCTACCTGAGCTCTTATGACCTCTTCACGGGATTTTGCCATTTTAACCCTCCCTTTCCCAAGGCCCCAGTCCATTATAGGCATTCTTAGGCCAAGGCTCACAATTTGCTGATCCATAGCATTTGAATATGCAGTTCCAAGGTTGCTCCCCTGCTGAGTGAGTCCAAACTGAGCATTTAGATTTGCCTGAAGGCCTTTATTGGCTTTTGTTCTTTCTACCTCCTGCTTTGCCGCAAGAAGATCAAGTTCGTTATCAAGCAGAAAAGCGGAGTTGGCATATACTTTTGCCAAAACTTCTTCGAAATTCAAGGTAACATCCGGGCCGGCCTTTGGCAAAATAAGTTCCAGTTCAACATTCTCATTATACCCAAGATAGGTTTTAAGCCGGAGCATCTTCATCTCAAGAGACAAATGGTGGTCATTAATTGCAAGGTTATCATTAATCATTCTTAACTCCAGCTGAAGCAGTTCATTTTTTGAAACGGTATTTTGCTCATACCGTTGTTTGGCGAGCTTATAGAGCGAAACCGTATTCTCATAGTTTTTACTGGACATGGTCAGCCTCTGCTGAGCCTGAAGAACATCAAAAAACATGGGAGTTACACTTACAACGATGTTTTCGAGCTGATCAAGATATCTTCTCTTTGCCCTTTCATACTTTTTAGGTTCTGTAATGCTTTCCCATTTAAGAGTATTGTATGTTCTCAATGGCTGGATGTAGGTAATGTTGATTGGTTGAGAGTTGTAGGTTGCAGGATTGGAATTATTGAACTGATCCAGACGGTACAGGCTTGTAAACACAGAGACCTTTCCGCCGGTGAAAGCTATATTCTGGTCTATAGATAAAGAGATGCTGTTTTTCAGATTATTGTTTGCAATATAATTTATATCGCCTGTTTCTGAGTTTTGCAAAGGGATAAGAGAGCGGTTGTACTGGCCAAGGGTTGCTGAAAGGTTGAGTGAAGGGAGAAGCTGTGCCTTGAATGCGCGAAACTGCCAGTAACTGGCCAGAAAATTATGTTTTGCCACAAGTGCACTTGGCGATTGATCTTTTGCAGCTTGAATTACATCGTCGAGCGATAATAATAACCGAATTTTTTGGGCGCTTGAATTAATTGATATTGAGTTAAATACTAATATTAGTAATATTGTCGTTTTAAATAATTTCTTCATAGTCATGCATTTGGGGTTGAAATGCTAAAGTCTTATAAAGGTATGAATAAATTAAATTTCATTAAGAATTTTATTTAATGGTTTGGATGCTTTTTCCAGAATCGTTGTTTCTCCTGTCATAATTTCTGCCACGCCTTCAATTACCTCATGAGTATTGAAATTTAACCCCTTAACTGTGACAAGTCCATAAGGTAATTGAAGAGTAACAGTATAAAAATTATATAATCCTGTATTGCCGGGTTCAGGTAAAATGTCCGAAACAAAAGCATTTACAAAGCCAAATTCGGGATGAGGATAGTTTTTAAGAGTTATTCTCACCTTCTGACCTATTTTGACTTTTTCAATTTTTGATTGAGACAAAACAAGAGTTCCGGTAGTCACAATTCCCGGTGAGATACTTACAGGAGCGACCACACTCTCAGGAAGTTTAAAACGTGCAGCGAGTATAAACATCGATATTACGATTAATATCATCATAACATTTCCCCACCTTATAATCCACTTCGGCGGACGGGAAAGAATATCGTTTATGTCTTCCGATTTAAATTCTATTTTTCTTTCATTAGACATATAATTGATTTTTAACAAGTTCATAATATGTCCCTTGTTTCGCAACCAACTCAGAATGAGTTCCCTCTTCCATTATCACACCTTTTTCCAGAACAACAATTTTGTCGGCATTCCTGACAGTACTTAGACGATGGGCAACTACAACCACAGTGCGGCCTGTAAAAAAGCTGTTGAGATTTTTCATTATCTCATTTTCATTATTTGCATCAAGAGCATTTGTTGCCTCATCAAAAATTATGAATTCAGGGTCTTTGTAAACAGCCCTTGCAATCAGGAGCCTTTGCTTTTGACCCATGCTCAGGCCATTCCCCTCTTGTCCAATCTTTGTATTATATGTAAGCGGAAGCGACTCAATGAATTCCCTGATATTTGCAATATCAACTGCTTTTTGTAACCTCTCTAAATCAATTTCCTCCACTCCCGGAGCTATGTTGTTTGCAATTGTATCAGAAAAAATATATCCATCCTGCATAACTACTCCGCACCTGGATCTCCAGGCACCCATGCTTAAGCTCAGTAGCTTGTGTGTACCATAGAAAATATCTCCAAAAGTTGCAGAGTAGAACCCAAGAAGAAGTTTTACCAGAGTAGTTTTTCCGCTCCCGCTGGTTCCCACAATGGCAGTTAATTTCCCGGAAGGAATAATGAGATTTATGTTCTTGAGAGCAAACTCTGCTCCTGCTCCTTCGTATTTAAAAAACATATTGTTTAAAATAATGTTTTCTCCCCTGGGGATATCCACGACAAGCTGCCCGTTACTGCTCTCTTCCTCTTTTTTATCATGAATTTCTGCCATTCGCTCAAGGCTTATTTTGGCATCCTGGGAAGACTGCATAAAACCAATTATCTGAGCAATTGGTGAGTTAAGCTGGCCATTAATAAACTGAACAGACAACATCATCCCTATTGTAAGATCGCCGTCAATTACGGACTTTGCCGCTATAACAGTGATAAAGATGTTTTTCAGCTGATTGATAAGAGTAGCTCCGGCCTCCTGATATTGTCCCAATGCAAGACCTTTTATATTTAGTTTAAAAAGTTTTGCCTGAATTCTTTCCCACTCCCATCTTTTCTGGCGCTCACAAGAGTTGAGCTTTATCTCCTGCATACCTGCTATAAGCTCTATTACCGAGCTCTGATTGGCTGCATTCTGGGTAAACGACTTGTTGTCAAGATCTCTTCGGCGCCTCATAAACCGAGATACCCAAAGGACGTAAACAAGCGATCCGGCTAAAAAAATTGTAAAAATCAACGGACTGTAATAGAGCATTACTGCTCCGAAAACTATAATATTGAACAATGAAAACAAAATGCTTAAAGATGATCCGGTAAGAAAATTTTGAATCCGTTTGTGATCTCCTATCCGTTGAAGGAGGTCACCGGTCATTCTCGTGTCGAAGAACCCGATCGGGAGCTTCATAAGTTTTGTAAGAAAGTCGGACAGAAGTGAAATGTTAATTCTCGTTCCCAGGTGGAGTAGAATCCAACCCCTTATAAAATCGACTGAGGCCATGCTTAGAGTGAGCATGAGCTGAGCAAGAAGAACCAGCCATATAAAACTGATGTCTCTTTCGCCTATCCCAACATCTACAATTATTTGAGTGAGAAAAGGGAGGCATAGCTGCAAAAGACTGCCCAGAATCAATCCGTAAATTACCTGTCGAATGAGCTGTTTATGTGGCCTGAGATAAGAAAACAAAAACGAAAAGCCACGCGGAGAAGCACTCTCTCCGTCTGCCGAATAAAATTGAGGTGTAGTTTCAAGAAAAAGAGCGATTCCTCTTCCTTCTCCGTTTATTAAAGTTGAGAACCATGATTTTTTAAACTCTTCTGATGTAAGTTTAACAAGTCCTGTTGCCGGATCGGCAATTAACATCCTGCGATTTTTTCCTCTTCCTCTTATTCCGTAAAGAACAACAAAGTGTTTATTGTTCCAGTGCAGTATACACGGAAGGGTTCCTTTGCAAAGCTCTTCGAATGACAGTCTGGCTCCGGTACTGCGAAGTCCTATACTCTCGGCAGCCTTGCCTATTCCTAATAAATTAACTCCTTGCCTTGAAAATTCACATCTCTCCCTGAGTGTTTCAAGAGTATAATGGCGACCATAATGATTCGCAATCATTCTGAGCGATGAGGGGCCGCAGTCGGTTGAATCGAGCTGAGAGAAGTGTTTAAATCCTTTCAAGTAAAATATATATTTTTAAAACTTGCTTTAGAAACAGAAAAAAAACATCACTTGCATAATTAAATTATGCCTTCAAAAATTCAATCTTAAGTGCTGTAAATCAGCAACTTATCATCAAACTGCAATAAAACCTTAAAGATAGCCTAATTTCTTCCGTCACGGATAACGATCCAAATTACGTTCCCGTCTGCATCTATTACTTGGATTACTTTGTCGCCGCCGATTACATTGGTCATCTCTTGTTCATTCAGTTTTTCAAATGTTGTGTTCATAGCATTTATTGTTTTTGTTCATACAAATAAATTAATAATAATTGTTAGATTTGCATACAGAATACTGACTGTTCACTGATAGTTTGCTGAAAATGCTAAATCGCGTACTCTCCTTTTCTATTATCGCAATACTTTTTCTCCTCGCTTTGCAGGGTGCCTGGCTCGTTAGAATCATTGAAAATGAGAAAAGTAATTTCAACAATGAGGTTGAAATTGTTCTAAAAGACGCAATCAACAAAGAATTAAATTCAAGACTTAAATCAATAAGTCAAAATAATAATTTTAGTGTTACTCTTTATAATAGTGACCCAATGTCTAATCTATCTTCCAATACTAAGGTTCAACAATTAGATGTTTCCAAATCAAATCAAACATATACCAAAGTCACTTTGGAACAGGCGCTTCAATTAGCTTACAAAGACGACTTCCCTTTAAATCTGGACACCTTGTCTGCAATTTTCTCCAGATCGCTGGCGATTGCGGAAAAGTCGACCAACTTTAAACTTACTTATATATCACCGGATACCACAAAATTTATTGAGTCACTAATTTTTAAACCCAATATTCTGTTTCTGAACTCTTCTTATGAGACCACTATTCCCCTTACCGTTTCAAAGGACCTCTCCATTAAGGCAGAGATATTTTATCCAGGTTCGGTACTCAAGGGCGACCTGCTTATTATTTTATTGCTCTCTTTTAGTGTAACAATTTTTATTTTGTTCAGCATAGTTTTACAAATGAGGATGCTGTACAAACAGGTATCTCTTGCCAAACTCAAGGAGAATATCACTCACTTCCTTACGCACGAACTGCGTTCGCCTCTGCAGTCTTCAATAACCAATCTGGAAGTGGGGCAAATGGCCGATAGCAAAACAGCTCCCTATTTTCTGGAAAAAACAAAGGAACAGCTTTACTTTTTGAACGGACTCATCGAAAACATTCTGGATATTAACAAATTTGAGAAACGCCAGTCTTCTCTTAAAAAAGAGTTGTTTGACATTAATGAAGCAATTGAGCCGCATATCGCCCGGCACAATGTAGATGCAAAGAAAACTGTAACAATTTCGAAAAATATCACACCAGGCAGCGAGATGTTCTACGGCGACAAGCTTCACATCTCAAATGCAATCGGAAATCTCATTGACAATGCCATCAAATATTCGAACGATCCTGTGAATATTATAGTTTCGGCACTGGCCGATAACCGTTTCTGCAATGTTTCAGTTGAAGACAACGGTATTGGCATTCCAAAGGATGAACAATCAAAGGTTTTTGAAAAATTCTACCGTGTCAATAAGAGGGAACACTCTCAAAAAGGCAAGGGCTTTGGTCTTGGTCTTACATATGTTATGTGGGTTGTTAAAGCCCATAAAGGAAAAATTTCTCTCACCAGTGAAGTGGGAAAAGGAAGTAAGTTTACACTATCATTAATTATAAATGAACATGGCAAAGAAAATCCTACTCGCGGATGACGAGCTGAACTTCGGCTACGCGATGAACGAGTTTCTGAAAATGAATGGATATGAGCTCAGATTCGTGAATGACGGGAGGAGTGCGTTTGAACAATATCACATTTTTCACCCCGATCTTCTTCTCTTTGACGTAAATATGCCGGAGATAAACGGTTTCGAGCTTGCAAAAATGATTCGTGCCGTTGACAAAAACATTCCAATCATTTTTATAACCTCTATCAGCGACGACAGCAGCGTAGCAAACGGATTTGAGATCGGGTGCAACGACTATCTAAAAAAACCTTTCGGTCTTAGAGAACTAATTATCAGAGTCGAAAAATGTCTGAAGATTTCCACAAAAGACAATGATATTTTTACAATTGGAAGCATGAACTACTCCCCGGAAGAGAGGAGTCTTATTCAACAGGATGGTTCTTCAATTACCTTATCGTTTTATGAAAACAGCCTGCTGCAGATTCTTTGCAATAATTATAACCAGATTTGCAAAGTCAATGATCTTATTAATACAATCTGGGGGGAAAAAGATATTGATACAAAAAAATCTCTTGAGGCCCTGGCTTCACATTTAAGGAAAAAGCTAGCAGACACGGGAGTTAATGTAGAAAATATCCGTGGTGTAGGTTACAGGTTAAGAAAGGTAGAGTAATTTTTTTTATTAAATTTGCTTTTATTATCTTTTTATAACTAGAACGAAAACAATAATCATATGAAAAATTTCTTTAAAATTGTTGCGGCAACCTTTATTGGTTCGCTGTTTGCTTTGGTGCTGGGCACATTTATAATGATTGGAATTATAGGTTCAATTGCATCTTTTACCGAAAGCAAAACACCTAAAGTGCCCGGTTCTGCTATTTTGTCAATAAATTTTGCATCTGCTGTTACCGAGCAGTCTAAAGAGAGTCCATTCTCGGCCTTTAACCCAATGGCCAGTTTCTCATCAAATACAACCGGCATACTGGACTTTGTTCAAACTATAGACAGAGCAGCAGCCGATCCTGCAATTAAAATGATTTACCTTAATCTTAATGAGTTAAACGCAGGAATTACACATACCGAGGAGATTCGTTCGGCATTCGAAAGGTTCCGTGAAAGCGGTAAGCCAATTATTTCATATGCCGACAATTATTCTCAGAATGCATACTATCTTGCATCCGTTTCGGACAAAGTCTATCTTAATCCTGCAGGAACAGCAACTTTGACAGGGCTTAGCATGAGCTCCTTGTTCTTCAAGGATATGCTGGACAAAATAGGTGTTGAAGTTCAGTTAATCCGCCACGGGAAATTCAAAGCTGCCGCCGAGCAGTTCATAAGCAATAAAATGAGTGCCGAAAACAGAGAACAACTGCAGTCTTATCTCGATGCTGTATGGAATACATGGTTGGCCGATATCTCAGAATCGAGAAGAATGCCGGTTGAAAAAATTAATGACCTTACAGATAACCTCAAACTTGGTACTGCAAAGAATGCTCTTGAAGCAGGAATTGTAGATGGATTAATGTATAAAGACGAACTTACAGATACTCTTGTTCATCTTTTTGGAGTGAAGGACGAAAAAGCTCTTAAGACAATCTCCTTGTCGGACTATTCAAAAGCAACTAAAAAAATTAATTTAAAAGAAAAGAACAAAATTGCAGTTATATATGCCGATGGCGAAATTATCATGGGTAAATCCGATGAAAATATTGCTTCGGACAATTTTGTTGCTCTTCTGGCAAAAGTAAGAAAAGACAGCTCAATTAAAGCAGTTGTTATGAGGGTAAACTCTCCGGGCGGTTCTGCACAAAGTTCCGAAATAATTGAAAGAGAGCTGGCACTACTCCGCAATAACAAACCGGTTATCGTAAGCATGGGCGACTATGCTGCATCCGGAGGTTACTGGATATCTGCAAATGCCGATAAAATAATTGCCAATAATACTACACTTACAGGTTCAATTGGAGTTTTCAGTCTGGTAATCAATGCGCAAAAAACCCTTAACAAACACCTTTCAATTAATACCGGAACTGTTAATACAAACAAACACAGCGACATAATGTCCGGCTTTAGAGCGCTGGACAGCGAAGAGATTGCGTTTATACAATCTTCTGTAGAAATTATTTACACCGATTTCGTGAATCTGGTCGCAAATGGAAGAAATTTATCTGCAGCTAAAGTAGACTCAATTGGACAGGGCAGAATATGGTCGGGAGCAGACGCACTGAAAATCGGGCTCACCGACGAAAAAGGCGGATTATTTGAAGCTCTCCGAACCGCAGCCGCTATGGGAGAAGTAGAAAGCTACAGAGTGGTTGAGTATCCCGTTATTAAGTCTCAGATAGACAAGATTCTCGAAATGCTTTCAGAATCCGGAGAGAGTGCCAGGGTAATTGCAAATCCTGAACTTTTAATTGAAAAAGCCTACTCAAAACTTCGTAACGAATCCGGCATCAAAACCTACGCACGCCTTCCGTACAATATTGATATAAGGTAATTT
>DOSU01000133.1:3258-3457 GCA_003513895.1 Rikenellaceae bacterium | reverse complement strand
CAAGTTGCTAAGAATCCCTAACCTTAAAGGTTACGGATTCTTAGCAACTACTTGTAAATTAGGCATTTAGCAAAATAATTTAGACCTTCATGTACAGTCAACCTATTTCAGCAACACTGGTATCTCCGCTGGTTCTTTTGCTACTTTTACACCGGCAGCAATTAGAGCTTCGATTTTCTCTTTGGCGGTTCCGGAACCG
>DOSU01000133.1:1136-3191 GCA_003513895.1 Rikenellaceae bacterium | reverse complement strand
CATCTTTTCTTTGGCAGTTCCTTTTCCACCTGAAATAATGGCGCCGGCGTGACCCATTCTTTTTCCCTCCGGAGCCGTCATGCCGGCGATGAATGATACAACCGGCTTAGTAATTCTCTCCTTAATATATGCAGCAGCATTTTCTTCGGCATCTCCGCCAATCTCACCAATCATTACAATTGAATCTGTTTTGGGATCGTCCTGAAACATCTGCAACAAATCTGTAAAATATAAACCGGCAACGGGATCGCCCCCAATTCCAACTGCAGTGGACTGACCGATTCCTGCAACAGTGAGGTTATAAACAACTTCGTATGTTAAAGTGCCGCTTCTTGATATGACCCCTGTCCTTCCCGGTAGAAAAATATTTCCCGGCATAATGCCAATAAGACACTCCCCGGGAGTGATAAGCCCGGGACAATTCGGGCCTATAATTTTTACTCCCTGCGCAAAAGCATAGTGCCTTGCAGCAATAACATCCAATGTTGGGACACCTTCAGTTATGCAGATTATTAATTTGATTCCCGCATCTGCCGCTTCCATAATTGCATCTTTCACAAACATAGGAGGTACGAATATGATGGATGTATCTGCACCGTCTTTTCTAACAGCTTCAAAAACCGTATTGTATACAGGAATTTCAGAAACAGTGCTTCCTCCCTTGCCCGGAGAAACACCGGCAACCAACCGGGTTCCGTATTCCTTCATCTTCGCGGCGTGAAAACTGCCGTCTCTGCCGGTTATTCCCTGCACAACAACCCGTGTATCTTTATTTATCAGTATGCTCATCTTTTAAAATTTAAAATTATTTTATCACACAAAGTTCAACGGCCTTCCTGATAGCCTCTCCCATCGTTTCGGCAGAATAAAAAGGAGTACCAACCAACATCGCCCGGCCCTCTTTCTCATTAGTCCCGGTTAGCCTTATAACAATAGGAATATCAGTCTTTATCTGTTTGAATGCTTCAAGCAGACCCCTTGCAACATCGTCGCAACGGGTAATACCTCCGAAAATGTTAATCAAAACAACCTTTACATCGGAATCACTCATCAATAGCTTCATTGCTTCAATAACTTTATTCGGATTTGAGCTCCCTCCGATATCGAGGAAGTTGGCAGGATTTCCACCATAGAGCTTGATCATATCCATTGTGGCCATTGCGAGGCCGGCGCCGTTTACCATACAACCGATCTCTCCCTTCAACTGAACAAAGCTGAATCCTTTTGACTTGGCAAACAGCTCTTTCTGCTCTTCTTCAGTTGGTTCAAAAAGAGCTTCAACTTCCGGTTGCCTGTAAAGTGCATTGTCATCGAAATTTATTTTTGCGTCCAGGGCGATAAGATTCCCGGCTTTGCTTACTACCAGAGGATTAATCTCTACTAACGAAGCATCGGTATCAATCATCAGCTTGTACAATTTCTTTATCATCTCCTTGCCCTGCGCAATCAAATCAAAATCATCAAACAACAGTGAAGCAGCTTTGCGGGCGAGGAAATCGGGAACACCTACAAACGGGAAAATTGGTATTTTGTGGATCTTCTCCGGGCTCTTTTTTGCAACTTCTTCAATCTCTACGCCACCTTCACGGCTAATAATCATCTCCACACTTTTGACATTTCTGTCAATCACAAAACTGAAATAGTATTCTTCTGCAATATCAACAGCCTCTGCAACCAAAACCCGGTCTACAAAAAATCCCTTGATATCCATACCCAGTATTGATTCGGCAACTTTTCCAAGTTCTTCACGATTATCTGCAAGCTTTACTCCTCCTGCTTTACCCCGGCCGCCTGTGAGAACCTGTGCTTTTACAACCGCCTTTGATAAACCCAGCTGGTCATAGGCGCGAATAGCCTCCTCCTTGCTCGTGCACACAGACCCCTTTACAGTTGGAATCCCATATTTGTCAAAAAGATCCTTTCCCTGATATTCGTGAATTTTCATATTACTTATTTTTTCTATTAAAGATAGAGAATATAATGATTTTCTCCAATACTTAGATTAACAATTCATACTATATAATTATCATAAAACTAGTCAGTTTCTAAAAGTGG
>DOSU01000133.1:0-1033 GCA_003513895.1 Rikenellaceae bacterium | reverse complement strand
CACTTTTAGAAACTCATATAAATCTGTGCATTAATGAATTTTATTTATCTATTTATAGAAATTATATATACTTTCTTTACCAATACTAACAGATGTTATAGATATATTTATAATAATTTTAAAAATGAAAGCTATGTGGGAAGGACGAAAATCAAGGGAGCAGAGAGGGAGTGTTCATGTTTTTATTCGGGGAAACAACAGGCATAATGTATTTTATGACAATAAGGACAGAATTGAATTTTTAACACGATGTAAGTTTTATGGTAATAAATACAATTCTGTATTACAGGAATTCGCCCTGATGGACAATCATATACATCTCCAAACTCAAACTGAACAACTTTCAAGTTTTATGATAGGTTTGTTGGCTAGTTTTGTGCATTTTTATAAACGAAAATACAAAACCGTTGGGAATATATTCCAGTCACCTTTTGGTAGTATTTGCAAACATACAGACGCCTGGAAAATAGATAGTATGCTATACATTTTACAAAATCCACTTGCTGCTGGAATTTGCCAACACCCTGCAGATTATCAATGGAGTTCATATAATTTTCATTTCAATGGAAATTCACAACTAAAAAAATACATTTCAATAGATACTAGCTTGATTGATAGCCATTTTAAAACAAAAGCAATATTTGAAAAAGCTGTTTTTGAAAGAAGAATTAAGAACTTAGAAATAGATGAAAATCAACACATACATTTCGATAAGTTATCAAATGAGGATTTATGTGGAATTATCTCCAAAATCCTAGACGGAAAAAACGTTTTAAATCTGACGAAGAGCGAAACGGAAAATCTAATAAAGCGTTTATATACGGAAACGAATGCATCAATGTTTCAAATTGCATCTCTCACTCAGGAAAACTACGATTACGTGAGAAAACTATGTCGCATATTAGATCCATCTCAAATATCTAATAGATAACTTGATTTACGCACTAAAGTTTAGAATTACGAAAAAAAAATAATCTCGTCATTTTGCTAAGTGCCACATATACAGCAATATGCTAAAAGTGAAGAGGTCATT
>DOSU01000038.1 GCA_003513895.1 Rikenellaceae bacterium | reverse complement strand
TGCGTTGCTGATAGTGAGCTTTTACATGCAGAAATAGCGACAGTATATAAAAACAGAGGCTGCCTACTTTTTAGACAGCCTCAATATTGATTATAAAGAGTTTAGCAACTAAGCAACTTTCTTAACTTTATTTGGCATATCAAGCATAAGCTGCGGATTCTTGTCCGAAGACCTTCCGAGTACAAATGATATGAATATTGCTATAATTGATAGACCTATGAAGAAATACTCTGCATTTACAGCGCTTTTGAGACTGGCGACTGCAGGATCGGCAAATGATTCGTTGGTTTTTGTTATGATTATACCCACTACAATTGGAACAACGAGCATACCCATGTTCTGAATCCAGTAAATCAAAGAGTATGCAGTTCCCAGGTTTTTATCAGGTATTATCTTTGGAACAGAAGGCCACATAGCTGCCGGAACCAGTGCATAACCTATTCCAAGAATAGCTACACCTGCGTAACCGAAAAATTGTGTTCCGGGAG
The DNA here is from genome assembly GCA_003513895.1 of Rikenellaceae bacterium. GTDB lineage: Bacteria > Bacteroidota > Bacteroidia > Bacteroidales > UBA932 > Bact-08. The sequence continues at coordinate 6,113 of DOSU01000038.1, read as the reverse complement.
CAAAAGCAATAATAAGGTGAGAAATGAGTACCAGGAAAGATCCCAGAATCATGAAGCGGCTTGCTTTACCCTTACGGTCGACTAGTAAGCCAAAAATAGGAGTAAAGATCATTGTTGCGAAAGGTATGAGTGAAACCATAAGAGACGCAATGTCGCTGTCTATGTCGAACCTCGGAATAATTATGGTTGTGGCAAATCTTCTGAATGAGATGATACATGCATAAAAGAAGACACAAAGAAGGGAAATGAGAATAAAATGTTTGTTTCCAAGAATCTTGAAGATATCCGAAAACTTGAATTTATCATCTTTTACCGTCTTTACAGAGTTTCTCTTTGCCTCTGCTGCAGTTTGTCTGTCGTATGTTCTATCGGTAAGTACAAACATGGTCCACAAAAAGACAGCAATCATCATGAGAATCATGGCAACCACTGTAGGTTTGCTTGTTTCAGAAAAAGGAATGTATGCCTGATTGATATCAACGAGCCTTGGTACGACAATAAGTGCAGTTGCAGTACCGAGCCTGGCTAGTGCAAGCTGAAGACCCATGGCCAGCGCCATCTCTTTTCCTTTAAACCACTTTGCAATCGATCGGGTTACGGCAACCCCTGCAATTTCGCTGCCCAGACCAAAAATTGATGCTCCGGCATATGCAAGAGTGAGTGATGGTTTTTCAACAAAACCAAGCATATATTGATAAACACCGCTTTTTGCAAAACTTTCGGAAATAGAATAAATAACAATCAATGATCCTCCCACCATGAGGCCAAGGAAAAGTGATCCGGTAAAGCGGACACCCCATTTATCAAGAAGCATTCCGCATATTACAAGTCCTCCCCAAACACATAAAAGTGAATAGGCTCCTCCATAAAAACCGTAGTCACTCAGATTCCATCCGAGGTCGAGGATTTCGGGATTTTTAAAAATGTGGGATATTGTTGTAAAAATGTCGTCAAAGAAGTATGATGCAAACATTGGTATCGACAACATAAGCAACACCAGCCAGCGCGCACTTTTCGAGTCTCTAAGAAGTTTAATGGCAGAATTCATTTTTATTGGTTTTAAAATCAATTATTTACTTACTATGTTAGGTAGTTCCAAACCATATCCCTTCTTTTTGTCTTCACTTTTTAACCATATTCCCAGAACAAAGGCCAAAACACCCAGAGAAGCAAAAATGAGCATCGGTACAGTATAGTCGTATTGAAGAGGATTTGTAACGTCTTTGTTGGTAACTGCTAAAGACCAACCAATCAACATAGGGAATAACATTAAACCAATGTTTTGAATCCAGAAAACAACCGAGTAGGCAGATCCCAGATATCTGTTTTCTACCAATTTCGGAACCGATGGCCAAAGAGCTGCCGGTACAAGTGAGAAACTGATTCCAAGAATTACGATTGCGCCATAAGCGATGGTTTTGGTAAAATATTCTGCAGGTACAAGAGCAAAAATTAAGTGGCAGGAAATCATTAACAGCGAACCAATAATGAGCATTGTTGCCCCTTTACCCTTTTTGTCAAGATAATATCCCAGCAATGGAGTGAGAACCATTGCACCGATAGGGAAAAATGAAAATATGTCACTGGCAGCGGTATTACTTATATTTAACCTGCATTCCAGCATGTTTGCTGCAAATTTCTGGAACGGGAAAATAGCTGAATAATACAGCACACAAAGTCCGGATACAATCAAAAAAGTCTTGCTTGTAAAAAGAATTCCAATATCACTTATCTTGAAAGGTTCCTCTGGTTCATCACCCCTTTCGCCAAGCTGTTTTTCCAGCTTTTTATCAAAAAAGAAATACACGCTTAAACTTATAAGCCCTATAAGTAACAGGATTAAAACAAATAATACTGGCGTGCTTATTTCGCCATAATAATCTACAATCCTGGGTGAAATCCTGAAAACTGCAAAAACTCCCAAACGGGCAATTGCCATTTCAATACCCATTGCAAGAGCCATCTCTTTGCCTCTAAACCATTTTACAATTCCTTTGGACACAGTGATTCCGGCCATTTCAACACCGCAACCAAAAATCATAAATCCAAAAGATGCCAGTTTTGCTGATGCCGGGAACGAAGTCCACCATGTGTTCAACCAGGTTTCAATACCTGTTCCCACAAATGCGGGACTTACAGCGTAATATTTTATAGCTGCTCCTACAACCATTATTATTCCGGATAAAAGGGCTGTCGCACGGACACCAATTTTGTCAAGAATGACTCCGGCAAAAATCAGGAATAGTACAAAAACATTCAAAAAATACTCAGAGCTTGCAAAAGTGCCATAATTTTCCGGTGTCCAGCCTCTTTTGCTTTCCAGTAAACTTTGCAAAGGAGATAAGACATCCACAAACATGTAGGCAAAGAACATCATCGAGGCTAAAAGGACAAGGACGGTCCAGCGAACAGCTGCCCTATCCTTCAACAATAGTGATTTAGTTTCCACAGTTTAAATTATTTAGATGGATTAATTATTTCACATAAAAGATTTCTAATCTATGGCAATTTATTTGAATTGCAAAATAAATCTTAAATTCTTTCATACAGGAAATATGTTTTACCTTTGTCTGTTTTTTATAGTTCACAAACAAATCCATTGGTTTGTTGTTATTAAATAATAAAATCGAAAACGGTTAATGAGGTATCTCGATAAAATTAATTCTCCCGACGATCTTAAAAAACTATCTCCCGATCAGTTGCCTAAACTCTGTAATGAAATCCGTGAGTTTATCATTTCTGCTTGTGCCAAAAATCCAGGTCACATTGGAGCCAGTCTGGGAACAGTTGAACTAACTGTTGCACTTCATTATTTATATAATACGCCAAAAGACAAAATCATATGGGATGTAGGGCATCAGGCCTACGCACACAAAATTTTAACCGGTCGCAGAGATTCATTCGTAAATAACAGAAAACACAAAGGAATAAGCGGTTTCCCCAAGATCAGCGAGTCTCCTTACGATTCATTCGGTGTGGGACACTCTTCTACATCAATATCTGCCGCACTTGGTATGGCAATTGCCGCAAGAAAAGAAGGAAGTAACGAACAGGTTGTTGCCGTAATTGGAGATGGCGCTCTTACAGGAGGTCTTGCCTACGAAGGTTTAAACAATGCAGGGGCACTAAAAACAGATATTCTGGTTATTTTAAACGACAATCAGATTTCAATAGATGCCAATGTAGGAGCATTGCACAACTATATGCTCAAATTTGTAACCTCCCACTTTTACAACAAAACAAAGAAAAGAATCTGGAATATAATTGGTTCGGAATCAATTCGCAGGCTCTTCCAAAAATTCCTTTTCAGCACAAAAATGGCCTTCTTCAAAAACGGGTCAATTTTCGAATCACTGGGATTTCGGTATTTCGGTGTTATTGATGGTCATAATTTAAATCAGCTAACTGAAACAATTCTTCAACTTAAAAAAATTAAAGGTCCTAAAATCCTTCATATTGTAACAAAAAAGGGAAAGGGTTATCAACCGGCGGAGGACGATCAAGTATTATGGCACTCTCCGGGCACTTTCGATAAAATTACAGGAGTAAGAAGCACCAACGGAATTTCAATTTCTAAGTATCAGGATGTATTTGGAGAAACGCTGCTTGAACTTGCAAAACTAAATCCAAAAATTGTTGGAATAACACCGGCCATGCCTAGCGGGTGTTCGATGAATATATTGATGCAGGAGATGCCGGACAGGGCTTTTGATGTGGGCATTGCCGAACAGCATGCTGTTACATTCGCCGCCGGGCTTGCTGCCAGGGGACTTCTGCCATTTTGCAATATCTATTCAAGTTTTATGCAAAGAGCATACGACGGAGTAATTCATGATGTTGCCACACAAAACCTTAAAGTAGTCTTTTGCCTTGACCGGGGAGGACTTGTTGGAGAAGACGGAGCTACCCACCATGGTGCATTTGATCTCTCCTTTATGAGATGTGTTCCCAATTTGACCATTGCTGCCCCAATGAACGAGATGGAGCTTAGAAACATGATGTATTCCGCTCAACTTCCCGAGTATGGGGCTATATCTATAAGATATCCCAGAGGAGACGGCATTGGAATGAAATGGAGAGGTGTTGCGTTTGAAAAAATTGAACAGGGAAAGGCACAACTGCTAAACGATGGCGAAGTGATAGCTATCCTGAGCATTGGCACTGTGGGAAATGATGCAGCAGCTGCTGTTAAAAAGGCAAAGGAGTCCGGGATCTCCGTAATGCATTACAACATGCGTTTTTTAAAGCCTTTGGATGTTGCGGCTATTGACAATGCTGCCAAAAAATGCGAAACAATTATTACAGTTGAGGATGCTTCCGCAATAGGCGGTTTGTTTTCGGCAGTGTGTGAATATGTTGCATCCGCCTCACTTCCGGTGAAAGTTATAAGTTTGGGTATCCCCGACAAATTTGTAGAACAAGGTACTGTTCACGAGCTTAGGGCAGAGTGTGGTTACGATTTTGACGGAATTCTAAAAACAATAATGGATGCTGCACAAAGAGGAAAATAAGATAAAATTAGTTCATTTCGACCAAAAGACTCATGAGGGGCATCACCATGCATCAAAGTTGCCAAAGTATTCTCTAATCAAAGGTGTAAAATATCATAAACATTTACCTCAGCGCGACGAGAGAAGTGTTAAGCTGGATTCCTTTCTAACCCACCCGGTGTGGGGGCTTCTTACTTTTATCTTTATTATCTGGTTTATATTTTTTTCCACATTCCGTTTGGGGGCATATCCACAGGCAGGTATCGAGTGGCTAATGGATCAGGCAGCATTACTTATACACAAAAACATGTCCGAAGGGTGGATCAACGACTTTTTGAGTCAGGGAGTAATTATGGGAGTCGGGAGTGTACTTGCATTCTTACCCAACATCCTCATCCTCTTTTTCTTCCTTTCGCTTTTGCAGGAGACTGAGTATTTGCCCAGGGCAGCAACCATTATGGATAAGTACATGCACAAAATAGGTCTTCATGGCAGTTCATTTATCCCGCTGCTGATGGGATTCGGTTGTAATGTCCCTGCAATAATGGCAACCCGCACAATTGAAAGAAAATCGGACAGAATCATTACAATGCTCATGATTCCCTACATTCCTTGCAGTGCCAGAATACCCACTTTTCTTCTTTTTTCAGGTATTTTTTTCCCGGAAAATCAGGTGATGGTTCTGAGCCTTCTCTATTTCGGTGGAATTTTAACCGGCATTCTCATGGCCATTCTTTTCAAAAAGATCTTTTTTAACTTTGGAATCAAAGATTACGATATCCCTTTGCCTGCATACAAGAATCCATCCCTCATTACTTCACTAAAAAACATGTGGGATGCGTCAAAACAATATCTCCAAAAGATAGGAACTGTAGTTTTGCTTGCAGTAATTATAGTGTGGGCACTTGACTATTTTCCGCTAAAGGGGAAGGAAAATCCCGGAGAGACAAGGGAATCCTACCTTGCAAGCTTTGGAAAAGCAATTGAACCTGCGATGAAACCTCTTGGATTCGACTGGAAAATGACGGTGAGTCTGGTAACAGGAATCACCGCAAAGGAGTTTATAATAAGTACTTTAGGCGTTGTGTATCAGGCAGATGACAGCAGACACCCCAATGAGGCGACAGAAACATCTTTGATGGCCAGAATCCGGTCCGAAGAGGTCTTTAACAGGGCGAATGCTCTTTCTTTCATGATTTTCTCACTTCTCTACATGCCGTGTGTTGCAACTGCATATACAATAAAAAAGGAGTCCGGAAGCTGGAAATGGGCAATCCTATCAATTATTAGCACAATTGCTGTTGCATGGATAGCAGGATTTTTAGCATACAGGGCAGGACTTCTGCTGTTTTTATAATGGTCATTTTGTTTTGACTCACAATTATTTTCATTTTTTTTTGGAGTTTAATCAAAAACCTATATCTTTGCAGTCCCCTAATTGAAAAGGGGGAAGAGCATTTAATGCCGATGTAGCTCAGTTGGCCAGAGCAGCTGATTTGTAATCAGCTGGTCGGGGGTTCGAATCCCTCCATCGGCTCTAAGTTTTTTGAAAAATTGTTAAAATGGGGAGATACCAAAGTGGCCAACTGGGGCAGACTGTAAATCTGCTGGCTTACGCCTTCG
>DOSU01000020.1:17931-30587 GCA_003513895.1 Rikenellaceae bacterium | reverse complement strand
CGGGTAAAACGGTGTAATTTCACCACGTCAGCTTCGAATAATTCCCCAGACTTAAAGATTGTCCGTAGGTTTGCTGTAACTGCCGGAACAAATACACGAAATTGACTGGCAATTTCATGTTTGGTTAGCCAAACTGTTCCGTCTATCAACTCAATATCCACGGAAATATTTCCTGCACCGTTTACCTCTATTTCGAATTTTCCTCTTTCCATATCTCCAATTTTATTTGATTACGATTTCATTCTTTCTGTTTAGTTTTCCGGCTAATTTCTCCATATCACTGCTTATTTTCAAGTCAGTTATTTTGGCATAAATCTGAGTGGTTTTGATATTAGTATGCCCTAGCATTTTGCTTACGGTTTCTATTGGTACTCCGTTTGAGAGTGTTATAGTTGTTGCAAAAGTATGCCTGGCCACATGAGTTGTAATATTCTTGGTAATGCCACAAATATCTGCCAATTCCTTTAGGTATGCGTTCATTTTTTGATTACTCGAAACTGGTAGTAGTTTACCATTTAGTAATTCGCCGGAATATTTTGTAATAATATTTTTAGGTACATCCAGTAATCTAACATTTACCGGGACATCTGTTTTATGACGCTTTATCATAATCCAAAGGTTACCATCGAACGCTGTTCTGATGTTATCAGATTTTAAAGCTTGAACATCAATATATGAAAGACCAGTATAACAGCAAAAGATAAATATATCCCGAACATTTTCAATCCTTTTAATGGGAATGTATTTCTCCATAATTATATCTAATTCACTTTGATCTAAATATCCTCTTTCTATCCTTTCCATTTTAATCTTAAAATTTCCATAGGGATTAGAACGAATTATTCCATCGTTGAAAGCAACAATAATTATTTTCTTTAAGTATTGGAGAGTTTTTGCAGTGACATTTGTTGTTAATTTACAATCAGAACGTAAATAAACTTCAAAGTCTCTTATAAAAGTTGTAGTTATATCTTTAATAGCAATATCTGAGACCTTGTACTTATAGCAAATAAAATCGGCTAATCTTTTTCTCCCTAATAAATATCTTTTATAAGACACTTTGCCGATTTCTAGATCAATCATTTTTGCAAGGTCATCATTGTGTTTATCAAACAGTTTTAATACTGTCTCGTTTGACTCACATAACCCTAAAAAAGCGTTTTTGATTATTTCTGCCGTGATATTGGCTTTCCTTTCACGAAAATTTTGATAATGACTAAAGATCGTAGATTTAATACTATCGATAGAATTATTGATGTGATTGGCCTCAAATGCTTTACCTGAGGCTCTTCCGTGTTTAATATTCCACAAACTCGGTTCAATTTCTAATTTAGTACTGATTTGTGCAATTTTGCCATCGAGTGTAATTCGGGCGATAATAGGAGCCTTTCCACTCTGTTTTGTGGCATTTCTTTTAATAAAAAATAATACCTTAAATGTGCTTTTCATACCTTAAAATTTTATAATGTAAAGTTAGTTATACACTATTGATCTTTAGATATATGCACCCTAGACAAAACGCGACAAAAGGAAGACAAATGGTGACAATTCGTGACCTATTTTGTGTTTTTAAAATAGGTCACGAATTAGTCACGGAAGAGTGTCCAATTGTGACCATTTTTTGACTATTATTCCGGACAAATTGAAAATAAAAAAACCTACAATCATTTGATATTGTAGGTTTTGTCTGGCTTTTGTCCGGTTTTTTGGACATTTTTAGTGATTCGGTTGGGATTCGAACCCAAGACCCACAGCTTAGAAGGCTGTTGCTCTATCCAACTGAGCTACCGAACCATTTTGTAAAGGTTCCCGTTGGGGAGTGCAAAGATAGTATTTTTTTTATAATCTAAATTACTTCGGTAGTGTTTTTTGGTTTTGAAAAGCCCCTGTATAAAAAGTAGAGTATAATCAGCGATGCAGCGCCAATCATGAACCATGATATTTCAGAACTGTAAAGGTTTACTTTAGACATCAACTGGTCTTTGGGAACGACACTCTGGAGGCTGTAGCCGATAATGGCCAGAATAATATTCCAAATTCCTGCGCCAAGGGTGGTGTAAAGAATAAATTTTGATAATTTCATCTTTGCCAGACCTGCCGGAAGGGAAATGAGTTGACGGACTGCAGGCAGAAGCCTTCCGATAAATGTAGAAAGGGCACCTCTTTTAATAAAATAATCTTCTGCTTTGTGAACCTTATGTTCGTCTATGAGAAGAATCCTTCCAAGTCGGCTTTTTGCCAGTTTGTATAAAATAGGACGTCCCAGAAAATATGCGATATAATAATTTATAATGGCACCAATAAGAGCGCCTAATGTTCCAAAAAACACAACAAGAAAAATGTTTAATTCACCTTCGGCGGCTTTATATGCTGCAGGCGGAATAACAACTTCAGAAGGAAAAGGGATAAAAGAACTTTCAATTGCCATTAAGAGTGTAATGGTCCAGTAATTCAAGTTTTCAAGGCACCATTCGATAAATTGTACAGATTCCATAGAGTCTTGTTTATTTTTCTCTCAGTTTTGAGATTTTCTTATTAATTGCTATGTCTTTTCTTAATTTGGGGACAAGTTCGTAAAGTTTTTTGAGCCATAACTCATCTAATGTGAGAAGTATTGCAATGTTTGCCACAAATGAATCCATCGAGTGAAGGTGATATGAAGCAACAAGATAATACACCAGAAATTCCGGAAGCAGGGTTCTTCGATATTCTATTAATAGCTGAGCAGACAAAAAATTATAGTCTAATCCATCTGTTCCTATTATTCTTCTCAGATATACTAAAGCGCTGAAATGATCGTGCTTTAACATGCTGATTAATGAAAGTCCGGCATTTGCTTCAATATTGCCTTTATCGAGAACCAGGGCCTGTTGGTAATAGTGAGCAGCTTCAGTAAGATTTTCCATGGCCAAAAGAGCCTCTGCAATTCCAACAATTGCAAAAACATTGTCAGGCTCAAATTTCAGAAACTCGGTAAAAGTATCAATCCCTTTCTGAAAATTTTCTGTGTTCACATAAACAATTGCTTTGTTATAAAGCACAGATGAGTTTTCCGGATTAAGAGCTATAGCATAATCAAATGCTTCAAGAGATTTGTCGAAGCGAAGCTCTCTGGCGTGAATAGTACCAACATTAAACCATACATTATCGTTAAAAGGGTCCTTATCGAGATATTTCTCATAATACACCAGACTCTCCTCAAAACGGTTTAATCTCTCAAAACAGAATGCAATGTCGTTATAGAGTTCAGTTTCATCTGTAAAAACAGCTTCTGCATCGATGAGGTATTCAAGTGCCTTCTCAAATTCAGCCATATCGATGTAGTCCTGAGCAGCTGTCTGAAGCATTTCTGATGCGTCTTCCGGTAAAAGGGCTACAGCTTTTATAATATTTTTCCTGGCCTCTTCGTGTTCGCCACTTTTCAAACAGGCCCTTCCAATAAGGAAATATACATCTCCATTGTCGGTTGTTCTTTCAAGAAGGTTTTGCAAAATATCCTTTGCCTCTTCAATCTCTCTCCTCACAATAAGGACATCGGCATATCGAAGGACAATGTCGGCAGAATAGGGATGCTGGAGATATGCAAGATGTGCAAGATCGTTTACCATCTTGTCGTTGCCTTCCATTATATAATTATTCAACAAAAACTCATACTCCTCTTCAGAAAACCGAAGAGAGTCCATTTTATTGCTGGCCATTGCATCTTCGCAGGCAGGAATTAGATGAGAAAAATTCTCATCTTCATTGTCTTCCTCATCCTGAGAATTAAAAAGATCGTCTAACATTCTTTATGCCGGTTTAATGGATGTTAAATAGTTAATGGTATGCTCAATAAATTCAAGCGGTTTACCAGACCCGCCTCCTGCAATAAAATCAAAAGGATTGCTGTCGTAATTAATTCTTCCTGCTTTAAAACTTGCATCGCAAAGCCTGACTATGTAATCCTGAGTGAAAATATACTCAGGAGCAAAATCAAAAAGCAAATCGGCACTTTCGCCTCCGAAAGGTTTTTTAAATTCAGTAACAGGCAAACCAATACGATCTAAATCTTTTTTTTCAATCAGGCTGAATCCCTTTTTTAATGAAGCAGGCTCTAAAGGTAATTTACCTGTGTTAATTGCAATGCCTTCGTATGCAATTTTTTTATTATCAAGCAGAGATGTAAGGAAATCAATGGCTTCTCCTACTCCGTCTTCAGTTGTATTGTATATTATAGTTACTTTTTTTGCATTATACACAGGCATAAAAATAACTTCCCGGACAGTTGTGAGCTTTCCGAGAGCTTTTTTTTGTAAGGTTTTTATAAAAAACATCCTGTCTTTTTTTATTTAAACTTTACAAAATTAACAAAAATCGGACCACCCACAATAATAACATTTTTTAGATTATTTGTATCTTTGTACATAACGATAAAGAAATTGATATGACTGAAGATAGATCGGGACTAAGTCTCGCAGACTTATACTCAAAAAGCTTAGCTGAATTTTCCGACAGGCCTGCATTTAGTTTAATTAAGAAGACAAAACTAACATACAAGAATTTCGGGGAAGAAGTTGATAAGCTTGTAACTGTATTTAACAAAGCAGGGCTAAAAGCCGGCGATAAAATTGCAATACTGGGAAATAATATGCCCAATTGGGCGGTATCATACTTTGCAATTACAACATCATCCAGAGTTGTGGTTCCAATTCTCCCTGATTTTACTGCTTTTGAAATTGTAAATGTAATTGATCATTCAGAGGCTACCGCTTTGATTGTTTCCGAAAAATTGCAATATAAAATATCTGAGGGTGCCAAGGATAAGCTTTCACTTGTTGTTTTAATGGACAATTTTGAAGTAATAAAAGAGTCCCCGGAAAAAGAATTTGTGATTCCGGAGAGACCCAATACAAATGATCTTGCTTCAATAATCTATACTTCAGGCACATCCGGTTCATCTAAAGGAGTAATGCTTAGCCATTCGAATCTTGTAGCTCAAAACATGATGGCGCAGGTTTTATTTCCAATTACAGAGAAGGATGTATTTCTCTCAATACTTCCTCTTTCCCACGCATATGAGTGCAGCCTCGGAATGATTTTTCCGTTTTCCAGAGGTGCACATGTAGTGTATCTGGATGGTGTTCCTACACCTTCTCTTTTAATGCCTGCACTTGTAGATGTTAAACCAACAATGATTTTTAGTGTACCTCTTATAGTTGAGAAAATATATAAAAACAAAGTACGGCCAATGTTTACAAAAACCTGGGTTATGCAGTTTTTATATTCAATCTCATTTATCAGAAGGGGATTTCATAAAATTGCAGGAAAGAAGCTGTTAAAGACTTTTGGCGGAAACCTGAGATTTTTTGGAATTGGTGGGTCAAAATTAGATGCCGCTGTTGAAAGATTTCTTTCCGATGCAGGATTTCCATATTCAATTGGCTATGGCCTCACCGAAACATCTCCTTTGCTTGCCGGAGCAGTTCCCGGGAAAGTCAAACACCAATCTACCGGGCCTCATCTTGAGGGCATTGAAATGAAAATTCTCAATCCCAATTCAAAAAATATTGGTGAAATAGTTGTGAAAGGTGCAAATGTAATGATGGGTTATTACAAGGATTTGGATACAACAGCAAGTTGTTTTACAAGTGACGGGTGGTTTAGAACAAAAGATCTGGGATACATTGATAAAAACGGAAATCTCTTTATTAAGGGGAGGAAAGACAACATGATTGTTGGCTCGAATGGGGAAAATATCTATCCCGAAGAGGTTGAATCAATTATCAACGAACATGACATGGTGCTTGAATCTCTTGTTGTCTCCGTAAAAGGAAAACTTACGGCTATTGTCCATTTCAATTATGAACAGATTGAAGCAATACATACGTTTAATGAAGAGGCAGTTGTTAATCTTCATGAGCGGGTAATCAAAGTGAAAAAGGAGCTTCTCGAATTCATAAACGACAGAGTGAACAAGTCTTCAAAAATTATTGACATAATTGAACAGCAGGTCCCTTTTGAAAAGACTGCCACTCAAAAAATCAAACGATATCTTTATATTTAGTTTCTGAAAACAAGATCATCTTCGAAATAATCCACAATTATTGGATTATCTTTGTTAAGATCTCCTTTTAGAAGAGCTTTAGCCAGTTCGTTAACAAGTTCTTTCTGAAGGAGTCTTTTTATTGGTCTGGCACCATACGAAGGATCGTAGCCTTTGTCGCACAAATACTTCATGGCATATTCGGTAAACTGGAGCTGTAATCCCTTATCTTCCATTATTTTCCGTATTCCGGAGATTTGCAACCTCAGGATATCTCTCATATTTTCCATAGTGAGAGGATGAAACATAATTATTTCATCTATACGGTTGAGAAACTCCGGACGGACACTGTTTTTAAGTGTTTCAATAACTTCAAATTTTGTCTTTTCAAGTAGTTCGTCCCTGTTTTTGTCTGTTAACCTGTTCAGATTGTCCTGAATAATTGCAGAACCCGCATTTGATGTCATAATCAGGATTGTGTTCTTAAAATCTACTGTCCTCCCTTTATTGTCTGTAAGTCTTCCGTCGTCCAGCACCTGAAGAAGAATGTTGAATACATCCGCATGTGCTTTTTCAATTTCGTCAAGCAAAATAACTGAATAAGGTTTTCTTCTGACTGCTTCAGTAAGTTGTCCGCCCTCTTCATAGCCAATATATCCGGGAGGAGCTCCCACCAGCCTGGATACAGAGTGCCTCTCCTGATATTCACTCATGTCTATTCTGGTCATCAGGTTTTCATCATTAAATAGAAATTCGGCGAGCGCTTTGGCAAGTTCCGTTTTTCCGACACCTGTAGTGCCAAGAAAAAGAAAAGAGCCAATTGGTCTCTTCACATCCTGAAGTCCGGCCCTGCTTCTTCTAATTGCATCAGATACTGCAGCAATTGCCTCATCCTGGCCAATTACTCGGTTGTGTAAAGCCTCTTCCATCCTCAATAGCTTTTCCTTTTCGCTTTCCAGCATTCTCTTAACAGGAATCCCTGTCCATTTGGCCACAACTTCCGCAATGTCTTCAGGTTCCACAAATTCCTTGATCAGAGTGAATTCTCCGGTTCCCTTTTCCTTCATAAGTTGATCAATCTCATTTTCGGCGGCAACAATTTTACCATAGCGGATTTCGGCAACCTTTCCGTAGTCGCCTCCTCTTTCTGCTTCCTGTGCCCTGAATTTCAACTCTTCAATTTCAATTTTCTTTTTCTGAATCCTGTCAATAATTCTTTTCTCTTCCTGCCATACAGAATTAATTTTAGTTCTTTCCGAATTAAGTTCATCTATTTGTTTTGAAAGATCCTCTACCTTTTCCTTGTCCCCTTCTCTTTTAATTGCCTCTCTTTCAATTTCGAGCTGAAGAATTTTTCGGTTTAATTCGTCAATCGACTCAGGAACTGAATTAATCTCAAGCCGAAGTTTTGAAGCGGCTTCGTCAATAAGGTCAATAGCTTTGTCCGGAAGGAAACGGGAAGTAATATATCTGTGGGAAAGGTCAACGGCAGCAATTATTGAGTCGTCCTTAATTTGAACTTTATGGTGATTTTCGTATCTCTCTTTAAGACCTCTAAGAATGGATATAGCTTCTGAAATAGATGGCTCGTCAACAATAATCATCTGAAATCTTCTCTCAAGTGCTTTGTCCTGTTCAAAATATCTCTGATATTCAACTAATGTGGTCGAGCCAATAGCCCTTAACTCCCCTCTTGCCAAAGCTGGTTTAAGAATGTTTGCTGCGTCCATGGCTCCGTCGCTTCTTCCGGCTCCAACAAGAGTATGGATTTCGTCAATGAAAAGAAGCACCTCTCCTGTACTATCAGTGACTTCTTTAACGACAGCCTTTAATCTTTCCTCGAATTCTCCTTTGTACTTTGCACCCGCTATCAGTGCCCCCATATCAAGGGAAAAAAGAGTCTTTGTCTTTAGATTTTCAGGAACATCCCCATTTACAATTCGTTGAGCAATTCCTTCTGCAATGGCAGTCTTTCCAACTCCGGGTTCTCCCACCAGAATAGGGTTGTTTTTAGTTCTTCTGCTCAAAATTTGAAGAACCCTTCTAATCTCTTCATCTCTACCTATTACGGGATCCAGCTTGCCTGCTGCAGCCTGTTTATTCAGGTTAACAGCATATTTATCAAGAGCTTCAATATCCTGTTTCATGTTATTAAAATATAATTTATCATTATTTAATGCAACAAATTTGCCATCTCCATTTTGGCTGACAAAAAGGCATAATCAAGTTGTTTTACTAACTTTGCAAAAAATTGCAAAATGAAATTTCCTATACTTAAAGATGGCGCTCTGCTTCCACTTGTAGAGAGTTTCTATACCATTCAGGGGGAAGGGTTCAATACTGGAAAACCGGCATTTTTCATAAGACTGGGAGGTTGCGATGTTGGCTGTAGATGGTGCGACGCAAAAGAGACATGGAATCCAAAACTCTACCCTCCTACTCCTGTTGAGGACATTGTTAAGGAGGCACTCAATTATCCTGCAAAGGCTATTGTAATCACTGGCGGAGAACCTCTTAACTACCCGCTGGACAGGTTGTGCAGCCTTCTTAAAAGCAACAGTCTTGAAATTTTTCTTGAGACCTCCGGTTCATCTGCCATAAGTGGAAAATTCGACTGGATCTGCCTGTCACCAAAAAAGAAAAAACCACCAGTAGCAGGAATGCATAAAATCGCTTCCGAGTTAAAAGTTATTATCGAAAATGACGAGGATTTTCTATGGGCCGAGGAAAACAGGAAACTTGTAAACGACAACTGTATATTATATCTCCAGCCCGAATGGAGTCGCAGCAAAAAGATGCTCCCGTTAATAATTGAATACGTAAAATCAAATCCTTTCTGGAATATTTCCCTTCAGACTCATAAATATATGAATATCCCTTAGTGAGTTTGTTTTTTTTGTAGCTTTGATATCTAAACTTAAAATTAATTATGAAAAAGAGATCATTGTTTTTCTCCCTCACAATTGCTATTGTTGCTCTTTCTATTCCATTATCCGGACAAGGATATGTTTTTACAGATGTAGTTGTTAATCCCGCATCACCTGTAAAAAATCAGGCCAGCAGCGGAACTTGCTGGAGTTATGCTACCGCCGCCTTTATTGAGTCGGAACTTCTGAGAACAGGCAAAGGTGAACACGACCTCTCCGAAATGTATGCTGTAAGAATTAACTATGCCAACAGGATGAATGATAATTATCTCAGGCGTGGAGCAGGGAACCTGGGACAGGGAAGTGTGGCGCATATGTTCACAAACATTTTAAGTGAAAACGGAATAATTCCGCAGGAGGCATACAATGGAATTAACTATGACTCTCAACTCAACAATCACAAAGAGTTAAACAAATTTATAAATTCATTGTCGGCTGCTGCTGTTGAATTAAAACAGAGAAGTCCGGAATATTATAAACTTGCAGACAATCTTCTGGATACATACCTTGGCAGAATCCCCGAAAAATTTACATACAGAGGCAAAGAATATACTCCAAAGAGTTTTGCCGCATCGCTCGGATTGAACATGAACGACTATGTGGAGATAACAAGTTTCTCTCATATCCCTTTTTACAAAGAATCTATTATCGAAATCCCCGACAACTGGGACTTTGCCCGCTATTACAATGTCCCCCTCGATGAATTCATAGAGGTAATAAACTTTGCTCTTAATAGCGGATTTACAGTTTGCTGGGATGGTGATGTTAGTGAAAAGGGCTTTTCTCATAAAAATGGAGTTGCCATTAATCCTGAAACAGAGAACCTAAAAGATTATGATGTAATCGACAAGGCTAGATTCGAAAAAATGTCATCAGAAGAGAAATTGGTCGAAATTTATAAATTTGAAAAGATATTTCCCGAAGTAAAAGTCGGTCAGGATATTCGCCAGAAAGGATACGAAACTTTCGTTACTACCGACGATCACTTGATGCTGCTTACAGGAATTGTTAAGGATCAGAATGGCAACATTTACTACAAAACCAAAAACTCATGGGGAACCGAAAGAAACAAATTCGGTGGATATTTGAATATGTCCGAAAGCTTTGTCAGGGCAAAAAGCATCTCAGTGATGGTTCATAAAAGCTCTATCCCCAATACAATTAAGGCTAAACTTGGAATTAAATAATCTACGACAAAGTTATGGGCTTAAGAAAGGCAATTCCAAACACAATAACGCTACTTAATCTATTATGTGGCACAATAGCCATTATCTTGGCATTTAAAGGTTTTCAGATTTGGTCGGTCTATCTTATTTTGGCGGCAGCAGTTTTTGATTTTTTTGACGGCTTTGCTGCCCGTTTATTAAAGGCTTATTCTGCAATGGGTAAGGAACTGGATTCTCTTGCCGATCTTGTGAGTTTTGGACTGGCTCCCACCATTCTTATTTATTACAGATTTCAAGACTACACTTCAGGATTTAATTCGGGAAATCAGGTAACGCTATGGGTGGAAATATTAACTCTGATACCTGTTTTAATTACGCTTGCATCTGCGCTTAGACTGGCAAAATTTAATGTAGATTCAAGGCAGACAGAAAATTTCATAGGACTTCCCACACCTGCAAACGCATTGCTGATTGTAATGTTTTTACACTTCACAACATACAATCCTCAATTTGACGCAATATTCCGGAATTTTTGGTTTTTTCCTTTAATTTCACTTATCCTATCCTACCTTCTCATTTCAAACATTCCAATGTTTTCCTTAAAATTTAAAAGTTTGGGATGGAAAGGCAATGAGATTAAATATGTTTTTTTCCTTGCTTCTGCCCTGATAATACCATATGTGATTATTTCCAACTCGACATGGTCTCTATGGTTGCTTATTGTATTTTTAATGTATATAACATTTAATCTACTTGTCGGATTCTTTTCGATAATTAAAAAGTAAATTATGGAAAAGGATTCGTTTAACGATACTCTGATTGGGGCAGTTCCCGACCTAATGTTTGTAATGTCCCGTGACGGGACAATTATTAATTATAAGGCAGATGGCAGTTCATTATTGTATGCTCCCCCGTCGGATTTTCTCGGAAAAAAAATAAGTGCCGTTTTACCGCAACATGTTGCCGAACAAACTCTCTCCAAGATAGAAGAAATTTATAAGTTTGGGAAAATTCCTCCTTATACATATAATCTCGAAATTAATAATGAATCAAGGCATTATGAGTCCCGGATGACTTACGATGGAAACGGTCTATTCGTTGCTCTTGTTAGAGATATTACCGAACAAAAATTAATTGAAGAGAAGTTGCAAAGTCAGAATTCCGAATTAATAAAACTTACTCAAGCATTAAAAGAGAGTTATAACAGTATTGAGATTGCAAGAATAAATGCCGAAAAAAGCGAATTAAAATTAAAGACAATCCTTGATAACAGCTTTAATCTCATTGTCAATTTCGATCTCGACGGAAAAATCCTTTATTGCAACAACTCATTTAAAGAAATCCTTGGCTATAGTCCGTCCGAACTGATATCGAAAAATATTTTTTCCATTTTTCATCCCGATGAGAGGGAAAAAGCAAAATCATTGATCTTCCGTACACTTGTTTATTCCGGTTCAGGAAGTCTTGAGTCCAGGTTAATGACTAAAGACGGATACTACAGAGAGATTGGCCATAGATTTCGTCTGTTTAACGGCGACAATAGAAAGGATTCCATAATTATGAGCTCTCAGGACATTTCGGACAAGAAAAGGTCCGAAATGATCCTTAAAGTTCAAAGAAATCTTGCATATTCAATCATTACCTGCCGAAATTTCGAGGAATTTTACTCGATTATTGAAAAGGAAATAAATTCAATAATGGAAGTAAATAATATTTATGTGGCATTTTATAATGAACAAACTGGAAAGTTAAGACTTTCCGGTGTTCGTGATGAAATTGATTCAATAAATGAATGGGATGCAAAGGGTTCTTTAACAGGATATTTGTTAAAAATTGGAAAGCCCTGCTTTTTCTATAAAGATGAAATTCTAAAGCTTCATAATCAGGGGGAGATAGAAATTGTCGGAACAATATCTGAGGTATGGCTTGGCGCTCCTATCGTAATGGATGATAAGGTTATTGGGGCACTGGTAATTCAGAATTATGAAAATCCCGAAGCTTTCAATAAATCAGATTTGAAAATAATCGAAATTATTGCAAACGAGATAACAATATTTCTTAAGAAGAAAGCCACAGAGGAATCTGCGCTTAAACTCACAAAAGCTGTAATTCAGTCGCCTGTATCTGTTATAATTACCGATAAAAATGGAAATATTGAATTTGTTAATCCAAAATTTTCTGAAGTTACAGGGTACTCATATGAAGAGTCGATTGGCGAAAATCCCCGAATACTTAAATCCGGAAAACAATCAGACGAAGTGTTCCGGGACTTATGGCACACAATAAGTTCAGGAAAAGAGTGGCGGGGCGAACTTGAGAATAAAAAGAAAAATGGCGACTTCTACTGGGAAGATATTTCGATTTCTCCAATTCTTAATGAGTATGGAAAAATTGTAAATTATGTGGCAGTAAAAGAAGATATTACAGACAGAAAAAAATTGATTACAGACCTCATAGCAGCCAAAGAAAGAGCAGAAGAGAGCGATCGCCTTAAAACAGCATTCCTGCAGAATATCAGCCACGAAATTCGCACTCCAATGA
>DOSU01000020.1:17669-17856 GCA_003513895.1 Rikenellaceae bacterium | reverse complement strand
CCACGAAATTCGCACTCCAATGAATGGAATCCTTGGTTTTATTGAACTTCTTCAGGAACCGGATGTGTCAGACGATGAACAAAGAGAGTATATTAGGATAATTGAAAAAAGCGGCAGCAGAATGCTTTCTACAATCAATGATATTATCAACGTTTCAAAGATTGAAGCTGGCATTGTTTCACTTCAA
>DOSU01000020.1:17088-17573 GCA_003513895.1 Rikenellaceae bacterium | reverse complement strand
TGTCCGAATTTGATATAGGAAAGACTGTTATTGACATTGTAAATTTTTTCCGTCCTGAAGTTGAGAAAAAAGGGATAAAACTGATAACGGATATTCCACATTTTGAAGTGAATACAATTTTGGAAAGTGATATAGACAAAGTCTTCGCAATTTATTCCAATCTTGTAAAAAACTCAATTAAATATTCAATAGAAGGTACAATTACAGTTGGTTTTGCAAGAAGAGAGAAAGTTGTTGAATGCTTTGTAAAAGATACAGGTATAGGAATCCCTCAGGAGAGACAAAAAAATATTTTCGAAAGGTTTATACAAGCAGATGTAAATTCAAAAAGATCCACGGAAGGTGCCGGGCTTGGCCTTTCAATTGTGACAGGATATGTTAAACTTTTGGGAGGCATAATTTATCTTCAGTCCGAACCAGGTGTAGGGTCTAAATTTACATTCGAACTTCCTTTAAAGTGATGAAATTTGCTCAACCAGCAAATC
>DOSU01000020.1:16294-16997 GCA_003513895.1 Rikenellaceae bacterium | reverse complement strand
AGTTTTTTCTCAAGCATTTTACCTGTTTTGGAAAAATCTTTTACACTTAACATTGGTGCCTTTACTCCAAAGTAAAATTTAATTTTTGGCTCTGTTCCGGAAGGTCTTACGGAAACTATAGAATTGTCGCTGCTAATATACTGCAGTACATCCGATTGTGGCAATTTAATTTTGTATCTTAAATCACTTATCATATCTATTGTTTCAGAAAGTTTATAATCATGAATCAATACAACCGGCGATCCGGAAAGATTTTGAAGAGGCTTGCTTCTAAGGTCTTTCATTATTTTTTTAATTTGCTCAATTCCGTCTATCCCCTTTTTTGTTACAGATACCAGTCGTTCTTTATATAGACCGAACTCTGCGTAAATATCTATCAGAAGATCATACAAAGACTTGCCTTTTTCTGCGGCCCAAGCAGCAGCCTCTGCAAAAAGAACGCATGCAATTACAGCATCTTTGTCCCTTACAAATTCACCGGCATTAAAACCATAGCTCTCCTCTCCTCCCCCTATAAACACTCTCTTTCCTTCATTATGTTTTACAACTTCTGCAATGTATTTAAATCCGGTAAGGACATTGAACATTTCTACGCCATACTTGCTTGCAATTCCCTCCAGCAAGTCGGTTGTCACTATGGTTTTTACCATGTAAAAGCCAGGATTGCCGCCCTCTTTAAGTTTTCCAAGCTCCTTCCATCTTT
>DOSU01000020.1:16068-16207 GCA_003513895.1 Rikenellaceae bacterium | reverse complement strand
CCTTCCATCTTTCAAGTAAATAGTATGTAAGGATGGCAGCAGTCTGGTTTCCGTTAAGCAAAATCAAGGATCCTTTTTGATTTCTTACCGCAATACCAAGGCGGTCGGCATCGGGATCGGTGGCCATAACGAGATCTGC
>DOSU01000020.1:0-15984 GCA_003513895.1 Rikenellaceae bacterium | reverse complement strand
AACGAGATCTGCTTCTTTTTCCTGTGCTTTTTCAAGAGCCATTTTTAATGCAGATGATTCTTCGGGATTAGGTGATTTAATTGTGGGAAAATTACCATCGTTAATATCCTGTTCGGGGACATTGATTATTTTGTTGAATCCAGCTCTTCGGAGAGCTTCAGGCACAAGTTTTACTCCAGTCCCGTGCAAAGGGGTATAAACTATTTTAAAATGGTTGTGCTTTTTCACCAGATCCGGAGATAAAGTAAGAGACATTATGGCATTGAGATACTCTTCGTCAATTTCTTTCCCTATCATCCTTATATGTGACTCGCCGCCGCTAAAATGAACCATTTTTGGGTCAGAAATTTTTTCCACCTCTTCAATAATATTGGAATCGTGTGGCGATGTAACCTGTGCGCCGTCTTCCCAGTATGCCTTGTATCCGTTATACTCTTTTGGATTGTGAGATGCAGTTATCATAACACCTGCAACACAATGAAAATGTCTTATTGCGAAACTTAATTCGGGAGTTGGACGAAGTTCGTCGAACAAATACACCTTAAATCCGTTTGCTCCAAAAACCGAAGCTGTAATGTGGGCAAATTCTTTGCTTTTATTCCGGTTGTCGAATGATATTGCTACACTTAGGCTAAGCCTGCCTTTAAATGATTTTTTTAGATAATTGGCAAGTCCCTGGGTTGCCATACCAACGGTGTATTTATTTACCCTGTTTGTTCCAACACCCATTATGCCCCGAAGACCACCTGTTCCAAACTCCAGATTTCTGTAAAAAGAGTCCTCCAGTTCCTTTGGATCACTCTTTACAAGCCTTCTTACTTCGCTTTTTGTCTCTTCGTCGTAACTTCCCTCCAGCCAGGATTCTGCTTTTTCCAGATAGTTTGTTTCCATGTTGATATGTTTAGCTTTTCTACTGTAATAACAAATTTAATCAATCGATATCAATATTTAAAATTTATGACAAAGAAGAGTATCTTTGCTGAATGTTTTTGAATGCCTATATCCCTTTTTATAAACGAAATCTCAAACTTGCAATACCGGTAATGCTCACGCACGCCGGACAAATTACTGTACACCTTGCAGACAATATTATGGTTGGCCACATAGGAACTGCAGAACTTGCCGGAGTTTCGTTTGCCAACTCAATCTTTGTATTGGGAATTGTGTTTGGGATAGGTTTTACACAAGGTCTAACACCACATGTAGGACAAAGTTTTGGAAAAGGAGACTTCTCGCGTGTTGGTTCTCTGTTGGAAAATTCCCTTCTTCTTAACACTATTGCAGCATTACTTCTTACAATGATTATGTATGGAATGAGTTTTTTTATGGACTCAATGGGCCAGACTCCAGATGTAGTTTTCCAGGCTAAACTATACTACAATACGATGCTTTTCTCCCTCTTGCCTTTCCTTCTTTTTTTTGGTCTGAGGCAATTTTCAGAAGGTATTGGCATCACAAAATATGCAATGTATATAACCCTTTCGGCAAACATCCTCAATATTTTTCTAAACTGGGTTTTTATATACGGTAATCTTGGATTCAGGGAAATGGGGGTTCAGGGTGCAGCACTGGCAACTCTCATCAGCAGGATTTTGATGTTTGTATCATTCCTGGTCATTATTTTCAAAAACCAGAACTACAATAAATACCTTGTCTTTTTTTCCAAAAAGATATTTGATTTGCGAAATGCCAGAGAAGTGCTCAAAACATCAATTCCTCTCTCTTTTCAAAATCTTGTGGAAATAACGGCTTTCAGCATCAGTGCAATAATGATTGGATGGAATGGCGAGATCTCGCTTGCTGCCCATCAGATTGCAATGAGTATGAGCAGTTTCTCGTTTATGCTTGCCCTTGGAGTAGGTGCAGCAGCAACAATAAGGGTGTCGCATCAATATGGATTCGGAGACTACATATCCATGAGGATGGCTGGTTTTTCTGCAATTCACATGAGTGTTGCCTTAATGTCAATAAGCGGTATTTGTTATGTTCTTTTGAGAGATTACATCCCTGCTGCCTTCACCGAAGATCCGGAGGTAAGAGCTATGGCAGCTAAACTTCTGATTATCTCTGCACTTTTTCAGATTTTTGATGCAATTCAACTTTCGGGACTTGCTGCACTCAGAGCGTTGGCAGATGTTAAAATTCCATTAATTTTGTCAATAATTTCTTATTATTTGGTTTGTCTTCCACTTGGATACTTTTGCGGGATAGTGCTTGGCATGGGAGCAGTTGGTGTATGGATCGGCCTTTTACTGGGCCTTGTTTTTGCTGCCCTTTTATTTTTGTGGAGGTTCGACAAAATCAGTAAACGGATAATCAATAATCATCAGATATGAAAATATCAAACGAGAATAACTCAAAATTGAAAAGATATCTCCTGCTTCTAATCGGAATATCAGCAATTATAAGGGGATTAATGGCATTTTTTCTTGATTTAGGAAATAATGAGGCCTACTACTGGACCTATGGCCTTTATCCGGATATGAGTCATCTGGATCACCCACCAATGATTGGCTGGTTCATTCAACTTTTTACAGTTAATCTTTATTTCAAAGGAGAGTTTTTTCTTCGGTTTGCGGCTATTGTTGTTGGTTCTCTTAATACCTGGATAATTTTTGTTCTCGGGAGAAGGATTAAAAACGAACTCACCGGATTTTATGCGGCAATACTATATACGGCATCGGTTTATTGTACTGTATTTATTGGAACTTTTATCAATCCGGACACACCTCAAAGTCTTTTCTACCTACTTTCTATTTATTTTTTACACGAAGGGCTGATAGTAAAATATGAGAAATGCGAAGAGTCCAAAATACTGTGCAGGCTGTCCTTGATTATTGCGGGTCTTTGCATTGGGCTGGCAATGCTCTCAAAATACTCGTCCGTGTTTTTATGGGCAGGCGCCGGAGTATACATATTAACAGGCGACAGAAAAATTCTTAAGGAACCTTTTCTTTATATTTCTGCAGCAATTAGTCTTCTGTTTCTAACGCCCGTATTCCTATGGAATATTGACAATAATTTTGCAAGTTTCTCCTATCAGGGAGCAAGGCTGTTGAGTGCAGAGAATGGGATAAATATCAAATTCTTTCTGGAAGAGCTTTCCGGAGCTTTTATATACAATAATCCAATAAATATTATCATTATCGTTGCCGCAATATTTAGTTACAAAAAAATAAAGTTTTTGGGAGTTTCCCAGCATAATCTTCTTCTATCACTGGCACTTCCAATCATTTTCTTTTTCCTTATTGTATCACTTTTTACAGACACTATGCCACATTGGTCTGCTCCCGGTTACTTCACACTCATCTTAATAGCAGCCGCTTATCTTGCATCAAAATATCAAATTGCGAAAAATAACAAAAAACGAATAGTTTTACCCGCTCCGCTCAGATATTCTTTGTCTGCTGTATTGATTATAATTTCAGTTGGAATAGGTCATTACTTTACAGGTTTTTTAAACTTTGATTTTAAACCGGAGAAAGAGATTAAAATTGGGAACAACGACTTTACGCTGGAGAGCTATGGGTGGAGCAAACTTGCAAAAGAATTCAAAATTTTAAGAGAAGAAGATATCAAAAGCGGCAAAATGACATCAAAAACATTTATTCTGTCGTCACTATGGTCGGATGCCTCCCACTACGATTTTTACATTGCATCACCCGGGAATATGATTGTTAAAACAATAGGGCCTTTGTATGAAACCCGAAAATATGCATGGATAACAGACAAACTCGGGTCTTTCAGATTTGGAGAGAGTGCATACTGCATTGAATCTTCAAGAGATGAAAAATCTGTAACAGATATTGGAGAAACATATTTTAAAAAAATGGAACTCGCAAAAACAGTATACATAAAGAGGTTTAACAAACCTGTTCTAAGATTTAAAATTTACCGGTTCAAGGAACTGATAAGGATTCCAGAGAGGGAACTCTGCTCGTTTACAAAATACTAACAACTAAACGATGTTATCTCCGGAAGACATAGATTTTATAAGGGCCCACAGCAAAGATGATTCCGTCAAATTGCTGCTTTCGGCACAAAAATATCCAAACTTAAACGTAAGGTTTTTGACATCAATAATTGAGGGGAAGAAAAAAATTTCGTTAAAAGTACCTGAATGGATAGAGAGATTCGATTTATGCTTCCCTTCAATTCTTTCTGTGGAACAGTGCAGTTCTTCATATACAGCTAAGTACAAATCTCGTTTTTTTGAAGGAAGGGATGTAGTTGATATCACCGGAGGCCTGGGTGTCGACAGTTATTTCATCTCCGAAGTCGCAAAATCAATTGTATATATAGAGAAAAATAAAGAACTGTTTGAATGTGTAAACTCTAATTTTAATCGCCTTGGAGTGAGCAATGCAGAGTATATTAATAAAGAAGTAAAGGACAGGTGCGATTTAGAGATGCTCTCAAAAGATAAAGTGTATACGATTTATGCCGACCCGTCAAGAAGGGGTCCTTCTGACAACAGAATATTCAATCCTTCCGATTATGAACCGGATATGCAAAAACTGATGAAGTTTCTTCTGGAAATATCCGATAGAATTGTTATAAAAATTTCTCCTATGGCGGATATTTCCGCCTTGATTAATAGTTTCGAATTAGTTTCAGAGATTGTTATTGTTTCAGTTTTTAATGAGTGCAAGGAGATTCTTATTAAAATTGACCGCGCACAGGAAGCATCCCCTATTCATCCCGGTATGGTAAAACTTGTTGCTGTAAACTTAGACAAACAAAAGAAAAGATGGGACAACTTTGAATGGACCCTCATGGAAGAGCGGGAATCAAAAGCATGTATAACAACTCCAAAGAAAGGATTTTATTTATACGAGCCAAACTCTTCAATATTGAAAGGCGGAGCCTTTAAATTGCTGTCTAACAGATATCCTGCTGGAAAAATAAGTGTTAATTCGCATTTATATACATCATCCGATAAAATAACGGATTTCCCCGGGAGGACATTCGTCATTGAAGAGATTATGAAATTTGATAAAAAAAACATAAAAACAATTCATCATCGCTATCCAAAGGCAAATGTTTCAACAAGAAACTTCCCACTATCTCCGCCTGAACTTAAAGATAGGCTGGATATTAAAGATGGAGGTGAGATATTCCTGTATGGAACACTCTTTAACGACGATTCAAAAAATATTTTGATTTGTAAAAAAGGACTTTAGTCTTCCAGTTTTTCTCCATTTGAGTTAAACCAGAGAACTTGCAGAAGATGATTGTCGGATGACTCTTTTATTTTAAGAGTACACTTGTATTTCATTGCAAGTTTAAATCGGATGCTGGCGATACCTTTTGTAAGATAAGCGCTGAGAATTGGGTTAAGTTTAATAATAATCGACTTAATCCCTTTCTCTTTAACGTAATAGGCCAACTGTGTCTCAATGGTCTCTTCTATTAACATTGAAGAGGAAATTTTTCCTGTTCCGCTGCAAGTAGGGCAAGATTCCGTTGTGTTTATTTCAGTAGCAGGCCTTACCCTCTGACGAGTAATTTGCATTAGTCCAAACCTGGTTATTGGCAATATATTGTGTTTGGCTCTGTCACTCTGCATGAGGTCCTGCATGTGTTTATAGAGTTTAGTCCTGTTTTCATTGTGGTCCATATCTATGAAGTCAACAATGATAATACCTCCCATATCCCTGAGTCTCAACTGTCTTGAAATTTCTTCTGCAGCACTCATGTTTACATCAAAGGCATTTTGTTCCTGATCGGATCCCGATTTTGATCTAATGCCGCTGTTTACATCAATAACATGAAGAGCTTCTGTATGCTCAATAATAAGATATGCCCCTTGCTTAATGGTTATTACTTTACCAAAAGCACTTCTGATTTGCTTGGATACTTCGAAATGATCGAAGATTGGTTCTCCTCCTTTATAAAGCTTAACGATTTTTTCCTGTTCGGGAGCAATAAGTGAAATGTAATCTTTTATTTCATTACAAATAGTTTCGTCATTCACATAGATGTTAGAGAATGAATCATTTAGCAAATCTCTCAGAATTGTAGTGGTTCTGCTATTTTCCGTAAAAAGAAGCTGAGGGGGATTTGCTTTTGCCATTTTTGGCCACGAATCTTCCCATTTTTTTATAAGAGATTTTAATTCACCATCCAGAACCGCAGCTTTTTTACCCTCTGCAGCTGTTCTTATTATTACTCCATAATTGGGAGGAAGAATGCTGTAAACAAGCCTTTCAAGTCTTTTCTTCTCTTCCTTTGATGTGATTTTTTGAGAAATGCTCACTTTATCGGAAAATGGTATCAAAACCATGTTCCTTCCGGCAATAGATATCTCGGCAGTGAGGCGTGATCCTTTTGTGGAAATTGGCTCCTTAACTATCTGGGTAATGATAGACTGACCCGGCTTAAGTACATCTGCAATTTTACCCTCTTTTTCAAGGATATCACCCAGTTTTACTCCGGTAAACAGCGCTTTGTAAGTCTGTTTGCTCTGGCTTATTTGTCTTGTAAAGTAATCCAGAGCTCTAAATGCAAGACCCAAATCCAAATAATGGATAAATGCGTCTTTATCGTCTCCGATATCAACAAATGCTGCATTTAATGCAGGCATTATTCTTTTTACTTTTCCAAGATATACATCTCCTACCGCATAACTGCCATTATTCTGCTCTTTGTTCAACTCAATAAGTTTATGATTCTCGAGCAGAGCTATCGACACTTCGGTGGAATTAACATCAATAATTAGATCCTTCTCCATCAACCCGTTTTTAATAAATAAATCTAAAGCAAATCAGTTGACTTGCTTTAGATTAACACACAAGACTTAAAAAACAACTCTATTTTTTCTTTTTATGTCTGTTTTTACGCAATCTTTTTTTGCGTTTGTGAGTTGCCATTTTATGTCTTTTTCTTTTCTTTCCGCTTGGCATAATTGATTTATTTTTTCTTACTTAAAGTAATATTACTTTACATTGTTTTTAACCTTTGTCATAAATACCTTAGCTGGTTTGAAAGCAGGGATAAAATGCTCAGGTATAACCAAAGTTGTGTTTCTAGAAATGTTTCTTGCTGTTTTTTTAGCTCTTTTCTTAACGATGAAGCTACCGAAACCGCGAAGGTAAACATTCTTGTTTTTAGATAAAGAATCTTTTACGCTATCCATGAAGCTTTCAACAACATTCTGAACAGCGATTTTTTCCATTCCGGTTGCTTTAGCAACCTCATTTACGATATCCGCTTTTGTCATAATAATTAAAATAATTAAAGGGTTAGTCTATTTTTTGACGAACAAAATTACGATTAATTTATTGATTTATGCAAACATTGCACCAATAATTTAATGAATTGCGAAAATAATTTGGGTTAAAGTGTAAAATTTACTATATTTTGGGGTAAATACTTCTAACAAATTACTATATATACACTTCATGCGTAAAAAGGTTCATTACTGAACAAATAATTTGCATGTCAATTATGGCACAGAGATTGACCATTTAATTATGAAATTTTTTAGCTGTCTATTTTGACTGATGGCGTGACAATTTGACATATATATATAATTAAGCAAGAAATGAAATTTGACGATCTTTTTATGCAACATTCAGTTGCAGATGATGTAAATATAATTCCGGTGATGAACATAGACGGGGGGCAGGATCTCACGTCTGTAAAACTGCCGGAATCACTTCCTTTAATTGCATTAAGGAATGCCGTTCTTTTTCCCGATACAATAATTCCAATAACGGTTGGCAGGGAGAAGTCTGTAAAATTAGTACGGGAAGTATATGCAAAAGACAGGATTCTAGGTGCTGTAGCTCAGAAAGATGCAAAACTGGACGAACCAAAACCATCCGATCTTTATGATACCGGAACATTGGCAAAGATTATTAAAATAATCGAGATGCCGGATGGCGGCATTACAATTATTCTACAGGGTGTTAAAAGATTTAAGATAATTGACATACTTACCGAAGATCCATATTTTATAGCGTCAGTCAAATACATGGAAGATATTGTAAATCCGAGAAACAATAAAGAACTGGATGCAATTACCGGATCAATCAAAGATGCTGCCTTGCTTGTTATTAAATTAAGTCCTCACCTGCCACAGGAGGCTTCTTTTGCTATTAAAAATATTGAAGGACAATCTTTTCTCATAAATTTCATCTCTTCCAGTATGGAGTTTGACAATCCTCTGGAAAAGATTGCGCTGTTAAAAGAAAACAAATTAAAAAACCGGGCACTTAAACTTCTGGAGTTGCTGAATAAACATATCGATCTCCTTAAAATAAAAGATGATATCCAGCAGAAGGTAAGAACTGAAATTGACCAGCAACAAAGAGAATATTACCTGAACAATCAACTGAAAACAATTCAAGAAGAGCTTGGAATAAATAATAATATTCAGGAATTTAGCGATTTAAGAATTTTAGGCAAAAAAAAGATGTGGCAGGCAGCTGTTGCAGATACATTTGAAAAAGAGCTTCAAAAACTTGAGCGAACCAATCCTAACTCTCCCGATTACAACATTCAGCTTTCATATGTTAAATTTTTGGTTGAATTGCCCTGGAACGAAAACAGTAAAGACAATCTTGATTTAAAACACGCAAAAAAGGTTCTTGATTCCGACCATTTTGGGCTCGAAGCAGTAAAGGACAGGATTATTGAGCACCTCGCAGTTCTTAAGCTGAAAGGCGATATGAAATCCCCTATATTGTGCCTTTACGGCCCTCCGGGTGTAGGCAAGACATCATTGGGAAAATCAATTGCAAAAGCTCTTGACAGGCATTACGGAAGAATATCTCTTGGAGGCCTGCATGACGAGTCCGAAATAAGAGGTCACAGAAGGACATATATTGGAGCGATGCCCGGAAGAATAATAAGTTCAATAAAAAAAGCAGGAACATCAAATCCAATAATTGTTCTTGACGAAATTGATAAAGTAAGCAGTGATTTTAGGGGCGACCCCGCATCTGCCCTTCTTGAAGTTCTCGATCCGGAACAAAACACTGCATTTCACGATAATTATCTGGATATTGATTATGACCTTTCCCATGTTCTCTTTATCACAACAGCGAACAATATTCATACAATTCACCCTGCTCTCAAGGACCGGATGGAGATGATTAATGTTAGCGGATACCTGGCAGAGGAGAAAAGATATATTGCAAAAGACCACTTGATTCCAAAACAGACAGAAGCTCATGGTTTAAAAAGCAATCAACTGAAAATAAACATCAAGGCAATTGATGTAATAATTGACGAGTACACCAGAGAATCAGGAGTACGAGGTCTTGACAAAATGATTGCAAAAGTGGCGAGGATTACCGCAAAGAAAATAGCATTAAATGAGCAAATCCCTAATGTTATTGGCGCAAATGAGGTTAGGGAGATACTGGGAACTCCTACAAACCAGCACGATATGCAAAAAGGGAACGAGGGATCAGGAGTTGTGACAGGGCTGGCCTGGACAGAAAACGGAGGAGAAATATTATTTATAGAATGCAGCCTGAGCAAAGGAAAAGGACTTTTATCCAGTACTGGAAATTTGGGTGATGTAATGAAGGAATCTTCAGTTATTGCATATCAATACCTTAAGTCTCACCCCGAAAAGCTTAATTTATCATATAAAGAATTTATTGATAAGGATATTCATATCCATGTTCCTGAAGGAGCAATTCCAAAAGACGGACCCTCTGCCGGCATAACCATGGTAAGTGCGATGGCTTCTGCCTTCAATAAAAAAGCCGTCAGAAGCGGAATTGCAATGACTGGTGAAATTACCTTAAGAGGCAGGGTGTTGCCTGTAGGAGGAATAAAGGAGAAAATTCTCGCAGCAAAAAGGGCTGGAATCAAGACCATTATTCTTTCTTCTGAAAACGAAAAAGACATTAAAGAGATCAAGGACGTATATGTTAAAGGACTTGTTTTCAAATACGTAAAGAGTGTAAATGAAGTTCTTGATTTTGTTTTTTAAATCTTAAATTTTCTTTACGAATGAATGTTCAAATCGAGAACAGTTGGAAAACACTTTTATCGGAAGAGTTTGAAAAACCATATTTTCTCTCTCTGGCAGAGTCCATTAAAAGAGAATTCTCTTCGGGAATTAAGATTTACCCTGCTGGAAAAGACATCTTTAATGCATTCAATTTAACTCCTGTAAATGAAGTAAAAGTTGTAATTCTGGGGCAGGATCCCTATCACGGGCCCGGACAAGCGCACGGACTCTCGTTTTCTGTACCGGAGGGTGTTTCACTTCCACCATCTCTTCAAAATATTTATAAAGAGATGTATACCGACCTTAGAATCAAACCTTCATCAAGCGGTTCCCTTGTGAAATGGGCACATCAGGGAGTGTTCCTTTTAAATGCTGTTTTAACTGTACGGGCCGGAGAGGCTGCATCACACAGTAAAATAGGATGGATTCAATTTACAGATTCTGTAATATCCATACTTTCAAAGGAGCGGGAAGGAATTGTTTTTTTGTTGTGGGGAAATTTTGCTAAAGGCAAAAGAGAGTTGATTGATACTTCGAAACATTTCGTCCTTGAAGCTCCGCATCCATCTCCTCTTGCCAGAGGAGCTTTTTTTGGCTGCAAACATTTTTCAAAAACAAATGATATCTTAATCTCGGCCGGAAAAACTCCCATCGATTGGTCGATTGACTAAACTGCCTTATCGGTTCCCAAAAATCAATGTCCCAACACGAATCAATGTACTCCCCTCTTCTTTAGCAATTTTATAATCCGAAGACATTCCCATTGATAGTTCGGTAAAGGCACTGCTATCCGAAAAAAAACTCTCTTTAATTGTTTTACAGGACTCTCTCAAACAGATAAACTCTTTTCTTATGGTGTCTTTGTCTTCCACAAATGAGGCCATTCCCATTAGCCCGCAAACTTTTAAGTTAGAGAGGGCTAAAGACAACTCAGCCGCCTGTGCCATTTCGCTGTGTAAAAAACCCTGCTTCGTGTCTTCATTGGAGATGTGTTCTTGCAACAGAATGTTTACAGTTATTCCGGATTTTTTAGCTGCAATATTGAGTTCGGATAATAGACGTAAAGAATCTACAGAGTGAAACAGAGAAACTTTATCAATTATTAATTTAATTTTATTTGTTTGCAGATGACCAATAAAATGCCAGTTTATGTCCGAAGGCAACTCTTCAAATTTTCTTGCCAGTTCCTGGGGGCGGCTTTCGGCAAAGTCTCTCTGCCCGGCATTATACGCCTCCATTATTGCTTCATTGGAAATAAATTTGGAAACTGCCACCAACTTTACAGTTGACGGCAGTTCTCTTTTTATTATTTCAATGTTCTCTTTTATACTCATTTTTTATTCTTGAGTTGTTGCTGATTTTTATAGACAGCATCGAGTCTCTCCTGAAATTTAGATTTCTTTTTGGGTTTGGCTGCTCTCTCCTGCAGTTTGGCATAAATTTTTGCTTCATCAACAAAGAATTTACGAATAGCCCATGTTTGAACCATTGTCATCAAATTGGACAGTAGATAATAGTAGCTAAGCCCGCTTGAAAAGTTGTTTCCCAGGAATAGCAGGAAGATAGGCATAAAATAGAGAGTCATTGCCTTCATTCCTGCCATCTGAGGTCCTGCAGTCATCTGATCAATATTCATTCTTGAATACAGATAAGTTGATATTGCCATTAGTAGAGCAAACAGACTCAGGTGGTCGCCAAACAATGGAATTGTAAAAGGAAGATTGAGAATAGAATCATATGTGCTCAAGTCTTTTGCCCACAAGAAGCTTTGTTGCCTCAATTCAAAAGATGCAGGGAAAAACCTGAACATTGCAAACAGAATAGGAAACTGAAGCAACATAGGAAGACATCCACCGAACATACTTACTCCGGTCTTGCTATACAAAGCCATAGTCTCCTGTTGCTTTTTCATCGCATCTTCGGACTTAGGAAATTTGGCATTTATTTTGTCAATTTCGGGTTTAAGTACCCTCATCTTCGCAGAAGACATGTATGACTTGTGAGTGAGCGGAGAAATTACAATTTTAATGAGCAGTGTAAGTAGAAATATAATAAGACCATAGCTGCTTATGAATTTGCCAAGGAAATCAAAGACCAGTATAATGATGTACCTGTTTATCCATCCGATAAGCCATCCTCCAAGAGGAACAATATTTTCGAATCCCCTGTCGTAGGACTTTAATGTACTAAACTTGTTTGGACCAAAATAAAAATCCAGAGGAAAATTTACATCTTCTCCATCGGCATAAGGGAGAGACATTTGGGCAGAACAATTCATCAGTTGTTTATCGGGATTGGTATCGGGATAAAACTCATATTTTAGGATACCGTTACTGAATCCATTTTCTGCAACCAAAATTGCAGAGAAAAACTGTTGCTGGAATGCAAACCACTCAACTTTAGTTCTGATGTCCTTCTCTGAATCGTCTTTTCTTAGGCCCAGATCATCTACGCTTTTGTCGTTAGGAAATTTATAAACTATTGTTGAATAATTTTTTTCGTTGTCATATCCTTTTTCCAAACGAGGAAGATCCATTTTCCATAACAAATCAATAGATGTTACGTTTCTTGGAATATGCCTGCCCATTCCAACCATTGATACATCCAGGGAGAGCATGTAACTCTCTTTGGGCAAGGTGTACTTGAACTGTATAAATGATGTTGAATCGAAGTTCAGTTTATATGTAATTGAAGTATCTGTAGCATCTGTTTTCTCGAAAGCAAATTTGTCTGTCTTAATGTCTTCGTTTGTATACAAACCAAGGGCAAAGCTGCTTCGGTTTTTCTGAAGAAGAATGAGCTCAAGACTATCGTGTGTAAAGTATTTTTTAACCTTAACCGATTTTGCCTGAGCGCCAATATTTGTAAGATCTATTGCTATTTTATCGTTTTCTAAAGTTGAGATCTCTTCAGGTGCATTGCTTGCTTTGATAAGCATCGAATCTTTGTATTCAGAAAAATTTGGAACAGATGAAGCTGTATCTGCAGCAACAACCGGAACTGTAGAATTTGAAACACCTGAATCTGCCGGATTTACAGCCTGCTGCTGCGTTTCTATTGTTTTAAGGGCCTGCTGCTCAGTGGCTATCTTTGAATTGTACCAGCTAAAGGCAATTAAAATGGCACCAATTATTACAAACCCTATAATTGAATTTCTATTCATCTTTAACTATTCCTGTTGATTATCAATAACTTTAATCTTCTCCTCTATCTGAGCAAGTTCTTCTTTAGCTCCGGCTATTTTTTTGTCCAGTTCCAGCAAAAGCGCATCGGCATTTTTAGATTTTGCAAAAAAGCCCATATTGTTTTCCCAAACAAGAATGTCATTTTCCATTTGCCTGAATTTCTGAACAAGTTTGTCTCGTTCGGATCTTATTCCTCTTTCTCCTTTACCCGAAGTGTGAAGATCTTTAATGTGTTTTTTATATCTGTCAATTTTGTTTTCGGAGTCATTTGAGCGGTAATCGGCAAATTTTGTATCAATTGCATGCCTGTATGCAGCCTGAATCCTCTCTTTTTCCTTTATTGGAACAAATCCTATTTCACTCCAGCGAGACTGAAAGTCTTTGAGAGCGTCAATATTCTCAGAAACTTTTGTGTCAGGTTTAAATTCATTGATCTCCTGAATGAGGTCAAGTTTCTTTTTCATGTTCACTTCGTAGGACTCATCGACAGTGCTAAAATGTTTAGACTTGTTTTCAAAAAACGAATCGCATGCAGCACGGAATCTTTTCCAAACTAAATCGGATTGTTTCCTTGCAACAGGACCTATTTCTTTCCATTTTTTCTGGAGATTTATGAGCTGATCGGTAGTTTTCTTCCAGTCGTTGCTGTCCTTAAAAGCCTCCGCCTGCTCACACAAGGCAATCTTTTTGTCAAGATTATCCTGCATCAGCAATTTAAATTTAGAATAGAAATCTCTCTTGGAATTATAGAATTTATCACAAGCAGCCCGGAAACGGTCATAAATTTTCTGGTTCTCCCTTTTAGACGCAAATCCTATTGCTTTCCAGTCATTCTGCAACTGCTCGATTTGTTTTGATAGTTCGTTCCAGTCTTTGTTCTCAGAATCACCAATATTTGCAAGTACTTCTGCCTTTTCGCACAGTTCTCCTTTTAATTCAAGATTTCTCTTCTGGTCGTCCTTTAGTCTCTCAAAAAACTCCTGTTGACGCTTATTGATACTTGAAGTTGCTTTTTTGAATCTTTCCCATATCTCCTCACGAAGCTCCATTGGAACAGGTCCAAGTTCGCGCCACTCTTCGTGCAATTTCTGTAGTCTTTTAAATGCATCAACAACATTTTGCTCGTTTACAAGCTCTTCAGCTTTTTCGCACAGGTTATTTTTAATTTCAAGATTTTTCTTGAGGTCCAGGTCTCTTAATTCATTGTTAATTTTAACATAGTCGTAGAACTTCTCAACATAAAACTGATAACTTTCCCAAACGTCTTTGTTGTGCGACTGAGGTACTGGTCCAACAGATTTCCATTTGCTCTGAACTTCACGAAATGCAGGAAATGTGTGGTTGAGGTCTTCCTGTTTTTCGAGAAGGGATTTGAGTTCGTCGATGAGAGCAAGTTTAATGCGGAGATTTTCCTCTTTTTGCTTCTCAATATTCTGAATAAAACTAGTTCTTAATGTCTTGTAACGAGAATACAACTCTTTAAACCCGCGTTCCAGTTCCGCAAAAGGATTGTTTGAAACAATATTTTCATCATGTTCCTCTTCTGCAGGAGATTCTGTACTTTCTGATGGTAACTGAAATCCTATTGCAATTTTTTCCCTTTTAAGAGCCTTGTAAAAAGCTGCTTTTATGCCTTCTGCAAGTTTGTACATTTCTTGCTGATCTCCCCTGTCCAACATCTCCTGAAAAATGTCGATTATCTCGCGAAGACTTTTGCTGGAATGATCGGGATATTCCAGATTTGTTTCTGTTTGTTGCTGAATTTCCGGCAGATTAACTTCTGCGAATTGCTCATTTAAGGCTGATGTGTTCTCTTCTTGATTCATTATTACAAGACAATTAAGTTTATTAACCCGCAAATATACAAAAAAAGTTTGCCAACGCGGTGATTTATGTAAATTTGCACAATGATACGAATAGATATACTTTCCGTTGTTCCCGAACTTCTTGAAAGTCCGCTAAATCACTCAATTATCAAGAGAGCCAAAGATAAAAATCTGGCTGAGATTAATATACATGATTTAAGAGAATACGGAAAAGGAAAATACAAGCAGGTCGACGACTATGGTTTCGGAGGAGATGCCGGAATGATTATGATGATTGAGCCTGTATACAAAGTGATTTCCAAGCTCAAAGATGAAAGAGATTATGATGAAATAATATATATGAGTCCGGACGGAGAGCTTCTTGACCAAAGTACTTCAAACCGCTTTTCCTGCCTTAAAAATATTATTATTCTTTGCGGACATTATAAGGGAATTGATCACCGGATTCGTGAACATCTAATAACAAAAGAGATATCAATTGGCAACTATGTTTTAAGCGGTGGCGAGATACCTGCTGCCGTACTGGTCGACTCAATAATAAGACTCATTCCCGGTGCAATTGGCGATGAAACTTCTGCCCTTAGCGACTCTTTTCAGGACGAACTGCTTGCTCCTCCCATCTATACAAGACCTGCAGATTTTAAAGGATGGAAAGTGCCGGACATTCTTCTATCTGGCAATCCTAAGCTCATAAAAGAGTGGCAGGAGACACAATCCGTCGACAGGACAAGGAAGCTGAGACCAAATATGCTCTTAGACAACGACAGCAATCTTGAATACTAAAACCCAAATTCGTCTACTTTAACCTTTTCCTGTTTTTCAACAGTAGGCTTAGTAGCAGTTATGTGAACATCATTTGCAGATACAGTGATTGCTTTTGGAGTTGCCGGGCAAACATATTCGCACCCTCCGCATCCAATACAAATGTCCTTGTTAAGTTTAGGTATAAACAAACCGGTATCTCTGTAGGGAACCATATTAATCGCTTTTGTAGGGCAAT
>DOSU01000162.1:5299-15248 GCA_003513895.1 Rikenellaceae bacterium | reverse complement strand
AAGTATTTAGCCGGCCTGTTCTGTTTTTATAGAATATGACTTAAGTTTAAAACACGGTCATATTATCTTGGTAATGTAAAATAGAAACTTGAACCCACTCCCTGTTCGCTCTCCAGCCATATCTTACCCCCAAGCCTGTCCACAAAAGCCTTAACGATTGCCAGTCCAAGGCCAACACCTTCATAATCCTTAGAGATAGAGTCGTCGGCCTGTACAAACCTTTCAAAAATAACTTTTTGTTTCTCTTTTGAAATTCCGATACCTGTGTCATGAACAAAGAAAAGGAAATGATCTTCACGCCATTCGTACCCAAAATTTATTTTGCCGGAATGCGTATATTTAGAAGCATTCTTTACAAGATTTGTGAGTATTGCATAAACTTTTTCCCTGTCCGAATTAACGATTGCCTCATCAGTGTTCAATTGTTTGGAAACTGAAAGATGTATACCTTTTTTCTCAACTTCATGGTTAAAGAAAACATAGATATAATCCATCAATTCATTTACATTAAATGGTGCAACATGAAGCTTAAGCTGGCCGGACTCAATTATTGAGATATTAATGAGATCGTTGATTATGCTAAGCATCCGGTTTCCACTCTCTTCTATAATATTTATATAACTTTCCCTCTGTTCGTCGGTTAAATCCGGCTCTCGCAAAAGACCGGCAAATCCCATTATCCCGCTCATTGGAGTCCTTATTTCATGACTCATATTGGCAAGAAATGCCGACTTTAATCTGTCGGACTCTTCGGCATGCTTTCTCGCTTTTATAAGGTCTTCCTTTTGAGCTAAATGCCTTTCAAAGAGTTGCCCTATTTGGTTGAATTCGACAGGAGCATTTTGAAGCTTTTGTATTTCAACAAGGTTTTGAGTTTTAAATATTGAGGTTACGAGTCTGATAGGTTTTAACACCCATGTGTATATAGAGAATTGCAGAACAATCAAGATTAATATAACTGAACCCAGAAGAAAAGCAATCATATGTACAGAGTTTGTTTTGTAAATTTTCAAACTGCTAAACTCTTTTGTAAAAACGACTTTGCCTATGATTTTTTCGTCCCACCTTTTGAGTTCTTTTACTGTACTTATTATATGTTTGGAATTTGAGTCCGGGATATCTGTTGTTGAAAAAATTCTGGCACTGGAAGCGCTAAGATCGGAGAGTTCCCGGAGATATTTATTATTCCAGTGTTTTGCTATAAACAGATACCCCCCCGGTGGGGTCTCCTTGTGTGTCGGGTCATTGGAAGGGTGAACAGAAGCCCCGCTAACATAGAAAACTCCTTCGGAAGTTGAAATGTAGAAGTTAATAGCTACTCTCTTGTCAATCTCTTTAAGCGCTTCTACCGGGATAATGTTTCTGACATTAACTCCCTCCCGGGCTGCTTCATGAAATATTTTGTAGTCTTTATCGTAAACGCAAACATAATCAATATAGAAAGAGGAAATTATTGTTGAGATGTTTTCAATAAACCACTCTTTCTCTTTTCTATTGATTGCATCAAGAAATTCTCCCCAATAAGTATAGTCCCATGTGATTTGATTCAGATATCTGTTATTTACTAATATTATCCCGTTAATTTCACGATCAAACTGTTCCTGCGTAGAATTATATATAATTTTGGTTTCGTGTTGTTTAAAAAGATAAAGAGATAACGTTATAAACAGTAAAAGAACTGCTACTGATAAGATTGCAAAAAACAGAATTGTATGAACGCTTCGATTTTTTTTCATGTTTACCTCATTAGTTATTATACAGACTAAGTCCCACAGTAAAAAACACACTTTTATTTTCGGGATTTGCAATCAAGCTGAGCAGCAAATCCATGGAATATTTTCGTGCGCTGGCCATTGGCTGAATGAGTGTAACGCCCATGTTTACAAATCCTCTCCCCGGAGCATAATAATTTCCCTTGACCTGATAACCAGCAAAAAAAGTCAGTTGGGAGTTATTGATTGGTTGAACATATTGAAGTTCCACATATATGCTTTTTGAAGGGTCTGCCCCATAGAAAAGCCAGCTTCCCAAAATATTAAAAGGTAATTTTTCGCCTCCGGAAAGAAGAACCTGACCTTCTAAAAGGTGAGATGTCGTTTCCGTATTGTAATTAAAATATTTAGAAGGGTTTGACTTGCTGTACGACCAATAATCCCATATAGATAAAGAGACAGGTCCCACAGTTTTAGTTATGTAAAAATCGAGTTCATCATCGCCGTCTCCCGAAAGTCGAAATGCCCCCCAAGCTCCAATAACGAAGTCATGCCATGAGGCCGATAATCCGGGTTGTAAACTGGGCGTATGTCCATAATCCTGTCCGCGCCATATGTATTTGCTGAATATGTCTGCGGTTGCAGAAATTGTGACAGAAGATCCGGTATCCTGCTGGCCGAATAACGAAAAATTTCCGGCAAACAGAAAGAGAGTCAGAATCAAAGCCGGCAGAAAGTTATTTGTATGCATTAGCAATAAAATTAAACAGCTTTATAAAGGTAGCGATTTCTGAAAACTCTTTTGTATTTTTGTACAAACTTAACCCTAAAAAGATGAAAAAAACTGCCACTTTAATTCTATTCTGCATCTTATCTTTAGCAGCCATTGCACAGCCTTTAGTTAAAGTAACTCCGGAGCAGGCCGGAATGGATTCAAAAAGACTTTCAAATGTAGACCGCATTATTGCCGAGTCAATTAATAAAGGAGAAATTCCGGGAGCTGTTATAGCTGTTGTCAGAGACGGAAAGATGGTGTATCTCAAAGCATACGGCAACAAATCGGTATATCCGGACACTGTTAAGATGACGGTAAGTACTGTTTTCGACATGGCATCAGTCAGCAAACCCGTTGGAACAGCAATAGCATTCATGCAGCTGGTTGAACAGGGAAGGGTTCGCCTCACAGATAATGTTTCTATGTATATTAATGGATTCGCACCATTTGTAGATACTGTTTCCAAAAGGAAAATTGATATAAGAATTATTGATCTGCTCACTCACTCTTCCGGACTCCCTCCTTATGCACCGGTTGCAGACATAGTGGCAAAAAGCGGCGCTCCAAACCCTAAAGCACTTATGGATTGGATTTCAAATTGTAAAAGAGATTTCAAACCAACTACAAAATTTCAGTACAGCTGCCTGAATTTCGTTACTCTTCAAAATATACTTCAGAGTATAACCGGCATTCCGCTCATGGAATATTCAAAGAAAAACGTGTTTGATGTGCTTGGAATGAAAAACACAATGTACAACCCAACCGGTGAAACCCTTAAACTGGTTGCTCCAACAGAAAAGCAAAAAGACGGAACAGTTATACTGGGTAAAGTACATGATCCAATTGCAAGAATACTTAACGATGGTAATTCAGGAAATGCCGGTGTGTTTTCAAATGCCGAAGACCTCTCCATTCTTGCTGCTGCAATGATGAACGACGGTGCGTACAACGGAAGAAGAGTCCTTGGAAAACTTACAGTAGAAACTATGACAACTGTTCCGGAGAGCGTAAAGGGACTTGGCCGTTCTCTTGGCTGGGACAATTATTCTTCATATGCCTCAAATAACGGGAATTTGTTCCATCCAACAAAAACGTTCAGCCATACAGGATATACCGGAACTTCAATAGTTATTGACCCTGTATCAAAGACCGCAGTAATTCTGCTTTCGCACAGAGTCCATCCTGCAGATGTTGGCAGTGTTGTGAGATTAAGAGCGTTGGTTGCAAATGCAGTTGCCGGATCGGTAATTAAATGACACAAAGGACTCCGGGCTATTTACGAACAGAAACCTACATGACTGTTACCATACTGGAGGTAAATTCCAGAAAAGAACTAAAAGATTTTATAGCGTTTCCGGAAAAGCTTTACAAGGACTCCCCGAACTGGGTTAACGCTTTATGGAAAGACGAATATGATACTCTTTTAAAAGACAAAAATCCCGCTTTTGAATATTGCGAAGCCTGGTATTTTATTGCAAAGAGAGGCCGCGAGACCGTTGGCAGAGTGGCTGCAATCGTTAACCACAATGCAAACAGGGATTGGAATGAACTGTATATGAGATATGGGTGGTTCGATTTTATCGACGACTTCGAAGTTTCTGAGGCCTTAATGAGAAAAGTGGAAGAGTTGGCAATAAAAATGGGCATGACAGCCGTTAACGGCCCCTTAGGGTTTACGGACATGGACAGAGAAGGTATGTTGGTAGAGGGGTTCGAAAACAGGGGCTCATTCACTACTCTCTACAATTTTCCATACTACATAAATCATTTGGACAGGCTGGGATATATTAAGGATGCAGACTGGCATCAGAGAGAATTTGATGTTCCCGGAGAAGTTCCCGAAAAACTCAGGCAATATTCACAAATTGTTCAGAAAAGATACAATGTAAGTTTGCTCAAGCCTGTTTCCCGGAAACAACTCCGAAAATATGGCATAGGTCTCTTTAATGCATACAACAAGGCGTTTATACCTTTGTACGGTTTCACCCCTTTAACAGAGAGGCAAATTGAATCATATGTCGATCAGTTTATCCCGATGATTAATTTTGACCTTGTTGCGATTGTGATAAACAAAGAGGAT
Source organism: Rikenellaceae bacterium (assembly GCA_003513895.1). GTDB lineage: Bacteria > Bacteroidota > Bacteroidia > Bacteroidales > UBA932 > Bact-08. The sequence continues at coordinate 10,681 of DOSU01000162.1, read as the reverse complement.
GAGGTTGTTGCTTTTGCAGTAACAATGCCAAGCATTTCCATGGCACTTAAAAAATCGGGCGGCAAGCTGTTCCCATTTGGATTCATACACATATTAAAGGCGCTGCATAGCTATGAGCTTGTAGATATGCTTATGATAGGAGTTGCTCCTGAATATCAGAAAAAGGGGCTAAATGCTGTTATCTTCGACCACCTGAATACTAGTTTTATAAAATTAGGAGTAAAGAAAGTCGTAGCTAATCCTCAATTGGACGACAATACTGCTGTACACAATATTTTTGACTACTATACGGGAAAACCGTTCATGACAAGGAGATGTTTTATTAAGCATCTAAATTAGCAGGTCGGCAAGTACAATTGCTGTCGCTGCTTCTAAGATTACCGGAACTCTTAACGCGAAACAGGTGTCGTGCCTGCCCTCGGCTTTAAGTTCTTCTACCTTACTGCTTAAAAAGCTAAATGTTTGCTGAGGCAAAGAAATACTCGAGGTTGGTTTCACGGCTATCCTAAAGATAAGTTCGTTTCCATTTGAAATACCTCCATTTATACCTCCTGACCCGTTTTTTAATGTTTTACCGGATGCGGAAATAAAAGGGTCATTATGTTGCGATCCTTTCATACCTGCCGATGCAAAACCATCCCCGAATTCAATCCCCCTTATTCCGGGAATTGAAAAAACAGCATGGGATATCAACGATTCAAGCGAATTGAAAAATGGTTCTCCGGCGCCAACAGGCATCTCTTTTGCCCTGCATTCAATAATTCCCCCCAAAGAGTCTCCGGAATTTTTCGTTTCTTCAAGCAAAGATTCCCAGGCAGATGAGCCTCCGATTTGGACTACAGAAGCATTTACTGATATTGGTTCAATAATTTTTTTTGCAATAACTCCTGCAGCAACAAGCCCGATTGTTATCCTTCCGGAATGGTGTCCTCCTCCTCGAAGATCGGAATACCCATTATGTTTAAAAGATGAGGTAAAATCGGCATGACCGGGGCGCGGTTGGGCCTCAAACTGTAAATAGTCCGATGGTTTTGTGTTGTTATTGGCAAATGCAAGGCAAACGGGTGCTCCTGTTGTGTGACCGTTAAAAACCCCGCTCTGGATTCTTGCAATGTCGCTTTCAACCCTGGCAGTAGTTCCCGGAGCTCCGCTTTTCCGGCGGGAAAGATCTTCCGAAAAATCTTCTTCGCATAGCGGAATCCCCGCAGGTACTCCATCAATAACAATACCTATCATTGAACCATGAGACTCTCCAAAAATTGATACTCTGAATCTGTTTCCGAAACTGTTCATACTTCAAAGTTTTTTATAAAATTGGGATAGGATTTTGAGATACACTCAATGTTGTCGATATAAAGAGGCGAACTGATGTTTAATCCTGCAATAGTTAGTGCCATCGCAATCCTGTGATCGCCATAAGTGTTGCAGTATCCTCCGGTGAGCGGTCCCCCTTTAACTATCATATAATCGCCATCTATGTCTATCTCGGCACCTAGTTTTGTAAATTCGGAGTAGAGAGCCTCTGCACGGTTGCTCTCTTTGTTGTACAACCGGCATACTCCCTTTATCCTGCTCACTCCTTCACAGTTTAAAGCCAGAACTACAAGAGGAGGGAACAGATCGGGAGAATCTGTTGCGTCAAATTCAAAAGCTTTAAGAGGCAGTTTTACATTCTTGATATTGACATTTCCACTGCAACAGGTTTCGTCTTCGGGGTTGTCCTTGAATGCGCACGGTAAATCTCCACACATAATCAGGTATTTAGGGCCTTCATTAACTACCATTTCCACCCCTGCGATATTCAACACCTCGAGTATCCTTTCGTCGGCCTGGCTGGTGTTTATAGAGAGGTTTCTAACTACCACGGGATTTGAAATTGCAGCACCTACAAGAAGAAGGGCAGCTGAACTCCAGTCTCCCTGAATCTGATAAAATATTTTTTTACGGTATCGCTGCCTGCCCGGAATCTGGAATTGCGTATAATTTACATTGTTGACTTTCACATTAAAGTCCTTCAGAGTCTTTAAGGTGAGGTCAATGTATGGTTTGCTTGTCGCATGCTCAAGTTCAATTTTGCTGCTTTCCCTGCATAGAGGAAGTGCCATTAGCAATCCCGATAATAGTTGCGATCCTCCTTTTCCGGAAAGAGAAACATTGCCGCCTTTTATCTCTCCGGTTATTTTTGCCGGCAGATAATTGTTTTTTGATACAAAATGCAGTCCTATCTTTTTGAGAACATCATCCACATCTTTGTATTCTCTGCTCAGCAGAGTGTTTACTCCGGTTATGGTAATCTCCCTGCTCGAAGAGAGGTGACCGGCAATTGGAATTGTAAGTTTCGACAGTAAACCGGATTCCCCGGCATTGAATTCCAGTGGAGTAGTCTCTTTTTCAAATTCATTTCTTATTGCATCGGCTCCGGAACTCTTTATAATCAAATGGCCCATTTCCTGTTCATATTGAACTTCCACGCCGAATCTTTTTACCATTTCAATTGCAGCAGTTGTATCGTCGCATGGAGTAAACCCGTAAATATTTGACTCTCCCCTTGATAGCCCGGCTGCAATAATTGCCCGTTGTGCGTGACTTTTTGATGTTGGTGCTTTTATTAACGGGTTGAGAGATTTGAAATTTACTCTGTTTTTATAATTATCCTTATTAATAACCTTTTCAATTTCGGCAGGGGTTAGCTGGCCATCGGCAGTTGCAAGGGCAAGCTCCGGAGCAGCATAAATGAAAGGGGCTCCGAAGTTAAGAGAGAGCAGCCTAGTGAATCGGCCTAATTTTCCCATTGAAAATGCAAGGAGTTTCTCGGGAGAAAAGTGGTTATAAAGTTTAAGTGTTCTAATCCCATCCTCTGTAACATTTGCAGTGGTAACGATTTTTACAATATCTGCTCCATCGTCCAAAGCATTTTGAGCAATTTCGAGAAGTTTGTCGAAAGAGTCACAGTTGTTGAAATTATGGTAGGAGAGGATAACTTCAAAATTGTTGGATTTGGCTTCCTTTATCAGTCGGACTCTGTAATAACGGGGCGAGTCGGATTCAATGTCGATATATTTCCTAAAACCGGCATTTACGCGCGGACCATTTCCTCCCATTGCGCACATAAGCTTGTCGTAACACTCCTCCTGAGGAAGATTTTCGAGCCGGCATGTTGCTATTAAAGAGTGCTTTTTTGCGAATATTTTGGCAATCTCTTCATTTGTAAGCGGAGTCAAATCCAACCGGATTTCGGCCATTTCCGATTTTGAAACGGCTTGTGAAAGACCCCTGAAATTAAGTTTTTGCAGGCTAAGACAAATCATTAAGTACCCCCTTTAGTCTATTGATTGATATTGGATGTAATATTGCAGTTCCTATTGATTTGAGAAGAACAAACTGAATATTATCCCCATCTCTCTTTTTATCTTTTGTAATTATTTGTACAAGATCCCTTGCCGGAACCGGAGATTTTACCGGCAGACCCAACAATTCCAGGTCTCTTTCGATTTTATCCCCTTCGCTTTTATCCAGCAGGCGAAGCTTAACAGATAGCTTTGCAGCAAGTGCCATGCCAATGCTTACGGCTTCGCCATGGGAAAGTGAACAAAATTTTTCCAGAGCATGAGCAAATGTATGTCCGAGATTAAGAAGTTTGCGCTCCCCGTTTTCGAAAGGATCTCTTTCAACCACCATGATTTTTATTTCTACCGCTCTTTTTATAAAGGGGAGTAGTTCAGAAAAACTGGCAATTCTCTTGAGAAAAGGATTTGTTCCGGTGAGTGTGTCAACGGCGTCAAAATATGCAGCTCTGTCGGATAGTAAAAATGTCTTGATCATCTCGGCCAAACCTGCTTCAACCTCTTTTTTAGGAAGAGAATTCAGAAACTCTCCGCAAAAAAGCGTAAAATTAGGCTGCCTTACTATTCCCAGTATATTTTTAAACCCACCAACATTTATTGCGCATTTACCACCTATTGATGCATCCACCTGAGACAGCAGAGTTGTGGGAATATATGCACAGTCTATGCCTCTGAAGTATAGAGAAGCAACAAAACCTCCAAGATCACTTAAGATTCCGCCGCCAACAATAAGCAGGAATGTTCCTCTGTCTGCACCCATCTCCATAAGGCGGAAAGTAATCTCCTCGACCTTTGTGAAGCTCTTGCTCTTCTCGGAAGCATCTACCTCTATTGTGGGATATGGGAACAAATTGCCATACATCTCCTGTATGGCAGAGTCAATAAGTACTATAATTTTTCTCTCTTTTGGGAGATAGCCTTTGATATCGGCCAAACCGGAGCAATAGTAGGTTTTTATTGTTTCAGTTTCCATTATTACAAATCTACAAATTTTTAGTATTGGATAGATTTTTTTTAGAAATAGATAAACCGCAGCTTTCCTGTTGCCGGCTAAAGAGAGAGTGAGTAAATTTAAAGAAAAAACATGCTTAGAAGAACATTTTGTGCAACATGTGTTGGTGTCGACGCAATTACAGTTACGATTGAGGTTGATGTTTCTCCGGGAATAAGTTTCTTTCTTGTAGGTTTGCCCGACAGTGCGGTAAGAGAAAGCCAGCAAAGAATTGGAACAGCCCTTCATACAATTGGAGCCAGACTTCCCGGGGAAAAGATTGTAATAAACATGGCTCCGGCCGACCTTAAAAAAGAGGGTTCTTCTTTTGATCTTGCAATTGCCATGGGAATTCTCTCAGCATCCGATCAGTACTTGTTTAATTCAATAGAGGATTACATAATACTTGGAGAGCTGGCGCTGGATGGAACTATAAGACCGGTAAACGGTGCTTTTTAGGGGATCCGGCATGTGTAGTTATATTCATCTTTTAAAATAGAAGACATTTTCAATGTGGAATTATACCTTTTGCTATGTGTATTAGTTTCCAATCTAATTAAAAACAAAAGTTAGTCTTAATGCCTTATGTCCTTAGTCGAGAATTATTGATATGATATTCCGCCAACAGAAGACATTCAAAGCATTATTATCCAGCCATTTTGTGAAGCTTTTCTTAAAGGAATAACCTAATTTTCTTCCATGTAATAGGTGTTTCTATAAATATTTTTTTAAAATTTCAATCTGTTCCGATTTAAGAGTCTTAATTTTTTCAAAGTTTTGATTTAACTCATCTTCTATAGAGTTAATTTCATTAAGTAATATTTCTTGAATATTAGTACTTGGTAATGGGATTCTAATATTATTTATAGTTTCAGGCGATAATTCGATTTGACCACTTTGGCCTTCTGCCATTTTTTCAATAGTTGAAAATCCAATGTGACCAAGTGAATATAAAACAAATTTGGGTAAAGCCTTTTCTTTCTTTAATCTTACGATAGTTACGTGACTGTCGACAACATAATCTCCTTTTAGATTAAATAGATTTAC
>DOSU01000162.1:0-5233 GCA_003513895.1 Rikenellaceae bacterium | reverse complement strand
TAAATAGATTTACTCTGCCTGCTGTACCAACTCCGGTTGAATTTATTAAAAGATCTTCATCCTCTAATTTTCTTTGGTCTAAAATATAGTTTTCAGATGCGTAATATTTTTCTGAGAAATCAAAATTATAATAACCCCTTATTTGACCAGACTTAATAATTTGAATATTAGAAATACCATATTGGGCAGATCTTCCCCGTTGGACCATTGCTTTTATATTCTCAATTTTTGTAAAACTATCTTTATATTGACTAAAAATAACTGAAAATTTAGTATTTATTTCCTCTTTAAGATTTATATTTTCTGTTTTTATCTTATTTACTTCCTCATCAATTTTATCTAAATCTTTTACCACCTCTTTTTGTATTTCTGGTGGTGGTACAGGTAATCTGAAACTTAAAAGATAATCTTTACCTAAATTATTTATATTAGATCCCTTTCTTAACTCAACATAATTTCTGAATTCCTGAGTATTTAGAATTGAATAAAGGTATTTAGGTAGTAAATGGTCATTTGTTCTTAATACAGCACAGAACCCACCAAAATAAGCATTAATATTAGCATCAATTATTGCAACCTTACCGAGATGGCGAATACTTCCACTTGAGGTGCATATAAATACATCGTCTTTTTTTATTTTTTTTTCTGAATCAATCTTTATATCTTTTCTCAGAAATTTTTCATCAATTAAATCTAGATTACTAGTTGCTAAATCTATATTTGAGGCTGTTACTATTCTATTGTTTGTTTCTTGTTGTACCTCGTCATCTTTTTCGTATGTTAGCCCTTGAATATAATTTGCAAACACGCCAAGTTTCTCTAGTGGATATTTAGTGTTAAATTTAAGTTTTTTCTTTAACGATAAAGTTATCTTTCCCTCAAAAGAGGGTAGTGAATAATCAACTAATTCATAAAGATATCGAACTCCAACACTTTCTCTTATGTCATCGACAATATCTTTATCATTTAGGGATTCATTTTTGAAATTCTTTAAAATATAACTGTTTAATTTTGATGAATCTTTTAAGTCATCTTCATTGTATAATTTGCTTACAATTTTTCCCCTACTATCTTTATAAATTTTTATGCCTTCATAGCCTCGTCTATCTGAAAACTCATAACCGAGCAAAGATTTTTCTTTATTGTTGCTTTCTGGGGTTTTTGAAAGTATAATTTTTTGATTATATGAGATAAAAAAGTTAAGCATTTTTTGTTTTTCAGTATCAACTATATACTTAAAAATTGTCTCGTCAAATAATAAAATTTCTTTTATCTCCTTATAGTCTTTATCTATTTTGTTCTTATTTTTCCAATGGTAGGCATATGTATCAAAAATCTCACTTTCCACTAGTTTATTAGATGGTTTTCTGTTAAAAAGAGTAATATATTCTTTTAGATCAAGGCCATAAACAACTTCAGCATATTTTGTAAATGCTCTTTCTATGCCATTAACAGCAACATCTTTTTTGGTACTTATAAAGACATTAATTATTTTTTGGGTTGTTTCGTATTTAATTGGAGATATCCTTTTTAAAAATAAAACAACCGTATTTGTGTTAGTTGCCATAAAAGTATTTCTTCCAAGCTCTACAATGGCTTTAAATTCAAAAAATCTAAAAAGTATATCTCTTGCATTTGTGTAGATGCCACCATTCGTTAACACACTTGAGGGTAATATGATAGCAGCAACCCCCCCCTCCTTTATTAACTGTTTAGCTCTTTCAATAAACAAACACTCTATTTCAGAACTTTTATTTGAAAAGCGATCAAACAGACTAAACGATTTTTTACCGTTCTTCAATGTAATCTTAAAGCCACTTACTGAATAAGGCGGGTTTGCTATTAAAACGTCAAATTGACCATTATCCATATTATTTTCAGACACCTTAAGTAATCCTCTATATTCAGTACTTTCTTCAAAATTATCCAATCCATCTCCAAATATTATATTTGCATCACCATCACCATTTAAAAAAGTACTAATTTTAGTTGTTTTAGCTAATCTATAATCCTTTTCAATACCATAAATATATTCTTTAGCCCATAAATAAAAATTCTTTTGAGAATTAAAGAGCATTTTTGCTCTTTCTCCTCCTTTAATAAATTTCTCATCAATTTTTTCTACATACTTATTTATTTCTGCCATTACTTCAGTAAGGAAGTGACCGCTACCGGATGCATAATCAATAATATATGGTAAAAATTTTTCCTCCCTATTTTCATTTTTATTTATAATTATTTGTTCAATAGGAAGTGATTTACAAATAAAACTTGTTATTGGTATTGGAGTAAAAAACTGACCAGCTTCTTGTTTAATCCCTGTATTTAGTAATCTCTCAAAAAAATCACCCAAAAATTGTTGCTTATTTTGATATTTTATTGTTTTTCTTTCTAAGATCTTAACGACCTCTTTAACAACCAATGAGTTTAATTCAAAGGTTTTTTTATCAAATACTTCCTTAAATGCAAATTCGTTTCCTGTATAAAGTTTTTGTTGAATAAATAAATTTCTAATAGATACTTTTCCATCTTCTGTGTTAACTTTCTCTAATTCTCTATTTAATTCGTCATCAGTAACTGCCGATATCTTTAAATCTAAATATTTATCCATCCCCTTTTTGTAAAGATCATTTAGACGGAGCATTACTTCTTCTGCTTTTTCATTCTTTTTCCATTGGAATTTGGTCTCATCTTCGTTATCTGTCTCAACTTCATCAACTATTTTACAAAGAAATAAATTAAATATTTTGTTGAATGCATTAGTTTTATCTGAAACTACATTTCTGCGAAGTATCTCTGCAAATTGATTATATATTAACCCTCCTTCTTCTTGTTTTAAATCTTCTAGTTCTTTTTTTAATATTCCGGTAAATTTTACATCATAAACATTTACATTCGGCTCCAGAACACCCTTTGTTTCAAAGAATTGCGGTACCCATTTTTCAAAAGCATCCTGTTGGTTGTTAGAGTCTCGTATGGAATCAGTTATTGTGACTATATCACTTTCATACTTAAAATTATTATTATCTTTCAGAGAAGAGTAAAGACATAAGTATTTTGTTGTTTTTTCTTGTATTAAATAGCTGAATAATTGCCCTCCATCTTCAAACATTTTCGCTTTTTCTTTTTGATGCTCTTCTCCATGAGTTTTGCATTCAATCATTAAGAAACTTTTATCCTCATCATCTAATACCAATATGTCCAAAAAGCCTTTAGTTTTATGTCCTAACGGCCAATCTTTTTCTAAAACTATTTTATCAGGGCGATAACCTTTTTCTAAAAGTCTATTAACACATTCAAGCACAACAATACTTTCTGTTTGAGAAAAATTTGAGGTGGTTTTCCTTACAAGTTTTATTTTTGACCCGTAATCAATGATCGATTTCTCAGGATTGAATTCATTTAATTTAATTTTTATTAAATAATCATGCTTTGGATATTTTTTAATCCAGATGTTATCCTCACCATTTTGTACAGAAAAATCTAAAACTTGTAATGAATCAATAAGGTCTTCCCTTGATATTTTAGGCTTATTTCTTTTCTTTTTATTAATAACGATACTCATATATAGTATTTTATCACATTATTTATGTTCTGAACAGGAACTGTTAATTTAGTAATAAATTATTTAAATGTAAAAATTCATATTAAAAATACACCAAAACGACAGACAGTCAATATTTTGCTCTTCCGTAATGTGAGAAAATTATTTACAGATGTTAAATAAAAACCAAGACACACAGATGAAAATCATTGAATCAAGTAAATGGTTTGGCGTTGTGGGAGGAGAAAAAATGACTAAAAAAGTCACAACAAAGTCTAATGGTGGAAAAAAAACGAAAGCTTGAGGATCAATGATGGGAGTAAGGAAGACCACCAACACACTTGGGTAAATACAGATTCTTCGGGTAATACTACAAGTGGAGGAGCAACGCCTGACAAGAAATAATATTGTTAATCCTAGAATTATAATTATTATATTCTTCATTATCAAACGATCCTCCTTCTACAGATATTATAATGCCCAAAGACAGATCCCTTATTTCTTCACTTTATCAGGAATTCCTCTATCAACAAGCATTATTAAAGAAATCTCATCTCTAATTTCTTTTTCCAGATCTTCTAATAATAACAAAGAGTCTTCTTTGTGTTTACTTTGAACAATGAGTGTGTTTACTATTTTAATTGAACTATAAGTATCAGAATCAATTTTGAAACATCAAAAGGGATTTTTTTAAGTTTTATAAATTGAGATTTTTCTTCCATAGACATATAAATATATTATTACATATATTGAATAATTGTTCTAAAGTGAGCAAGACAGGTGTAAACCAACTAATTCAAGTAACACTTTTATCGATAACGAGGGATATTGCCCTTATTCAAATTTTTCCTTAACATTTAAAAGCGCTTTTCGAATCAATGAAGGATCATAACTTACGGCTTCAGCCAACAAACAGCATTTCTCAATAAATTCCTCTGCTGTTGCATCAGACCTTAAAACAGACGAATGACGTATTCCAAATGCTCTAACTTCAATTAAAATGTTTCCCATATCTATTGTATTTTTTTTTAACAAAAATGAAGCATCAGATCATCAGCTAATTATAAGATTAGGTAAGTTATTTTTAGGATAAAACCAAAATTACACAATATTAATATGGTTATTTGTTTACGGGGTCATTTTATATATAAATCATATTCTTCTTTTATGTTCCAGTGAGTTCTATCTAAATTGAGACATTTATTCTTACTTACTTTTAGAGTATTTTCAAAATTTGGAATTAGGATAAAAGCTTTTTGCCAATAACGGTAATAAGAAGTTTTAATGCAAAATTTTATAAATTTCAATGGTGTTAATATTATTGATAATGGTACTCGCATGTCAGGATTTAGTCCGATATGAATATGAGAATAAGAATGATTTAAAGCTTTGTAACCACTCAAGGATGTATCATATCTTATATAATTGGATATAGAATTTAATTCCTGTTCATTGAGAAATTGTTCATACTCATTTTCATCAATTAGGTCTGCCAGAACATCAATATTATTAATTTCGCTTACTTCTTCTTGGGTAAATATAGTAGTTACGTATTCTTCCTTACTTATATATATATACGGATTCTGAATAAAAGCATATCTAAGTTCATCGTTTTTAAATGAAAACTGAAAAATTGAATCATCATTTAACAGAAACTCATAATCAAAATTACATATTGCACAATCATAT
>DOSU01000099.1:45675-46255 GCA_003513895.1 Rikenellaceae bacterium | reverse complement strand
GATAAAAGTCCGTTTTATGCCGAAAGTGGCGGACAGATTGGAGATACAGGGTATATTGAGTCTGTTTCCGGCGAGAAGATTTCTATTGTGAACACAGTAAAAGAGAACAATCTGAATATTCACATTTCGGAAAGACTTCCACAAAATATCAAGGAAATTTTTACCGCAAGAGTTGATGAAGGGAGAAGACAGGAAATCGCAAACAATCACTCTGCAACTCACCTTTTACATAGGGCTCTCAGGGAGATTCTTGGGACACACATTGAGCAAAAGGGGTCCCTCGTGAGCAACAGCCATTTCCGGTTTGACTTTTCTCATTTTGAAAAAGTGTGGCCCGAAACAATCCGTAAGGTGGAAAACAGAGTAAATGAGTTGATACGAAGTAATTCAACAAAAACTGAATACATTGATCTTCCTGTTGAAGAGGCAAAATCGATGGGAGCAATGGCTCTGTTTGGAGAAAAGTACAGCGATAAAGTGAGAGTTATTAAGTTTGGCGATTCAATTGAGCTTTGCGGAGGAACTCACACATCTGCAACCGGCAATATAGGTTTGTTCAAAATAATTTCTGAGTCGGCAC
>DOSU01000099.1:36053-45600 GCA_003513895.1 Rikenellaceae bacterium | reverse complement strand
TGTTCAAAATCATCTCTGAGGGTGCAATTGCCGCCGGAGTGAGAAGAATTGAGGCCACAACCGGTGTGCATGCCGAAAAACAAATAGAAGCAATTGAAGATATCATCTCATCCCTTAAGACTTTATTTAACAATTCGCCAAATCTCATAAGCAGCATATCAAAGGTTTTTGAAGAGAACGAAAGTTATCGCCGCAAAGTTGAGGAATTCATGAAAGAACGTTCTATTGAACTTAAAAACAAACTTGACGGGGAAAAACAGTACATTAACGGAATAAATGTGATTGTGATTAAGGGTGATTTTCACCCTGAAGTGATAAAAAACCTGGCTTTTTTATTTAAGGAAGAAGATTCAACTGCATTTATTGCAGGGTATGAATTTGAGAAAAAGGCCAACCTTGCCGTTATGTATTCGGATGATCTGGTTGCCCACGGCTGCAATGCCGGAAAAGATGTCCGTGAAGCAGCGCGGATGATTGACGGCGGCGGAGGCGGTCAAAGTTTTTTTGCAACAGCCGGAGGCAAAAACTCAGATGGAATATCGGCAGCAATTGGCAAGCTGATAGAACTTGCCACAAAATAGAAGTGTTTTGAAAAAACTAGACAAGTTTATCCTTCAGGCTTTCATGGGGCCGTTTGTTCTCACTTTTCTCATCGTGACATTTGTCCTGATGATGCATTTTTTATGGCTCTACATAGATGAGCTTGTAGGAAAAGGTCTCAGTTTAGGAGTTATTATTGAATTTCTCGGATGGGGCGCTGCCACACTTATCCCCCTTGCCCTTCCTCTTGCCACTCTGCTTGCTTCGATAATGACTCTTGGAGGGTTTGGAGAAAACAATGAACTCCTGGCAATGAAAGCTGCCGGGATTTCACTTCCCAGAGTTCTGATGCCTTTGTTCATACTCTCCTTATTTATATCAATTGGCGCCTTTTTTGCTTCAAATAACCTTATACCGCTTGCCTACGACAACATATACACACTTAGGGACGACATAAACCGCACTAAAGAGGAAATAAGAATTCCCACGGGAATCTTTTATGACGGAATTGAAAACTACACAATTCGTATAGATAAAAGGGACGAGAGTACCGATATACTATACAAAATGATGGTATATGACCATTCAAAAAACAATGGCAACATAAGCCTTACAATTGCCGATTCCGGTTCTATGAAGCTCACGCCGGACAAACAAAACCTGTTGTTTACTCTATACGATGGTAATACATACGAAGAGACTCCCCGGGGATCTATGGAAGATACTTCCTATACTCTTCAAAAAATAGGATTTAAAAAGCAAGAGTTGATTATTTCTCTTGAGAATTATGCTTTTCAGCGTTCGGAATCGGGCAGATTCAGCAGTGAAGTAAACTCGCTTAAACTAAGTGAACTGTCAACTATGAGAGACTCACTTGACACAACATACGCAAAGATAAAGGTTATTCAGGTCAAGAATCTTGTAATGGGCGGAGGGCTTGGTTTCTCAAAAGAATTTGACACTACGGTATCAAAAAACTTCAAAAAATCTCTGGATATTGAGCAGGTAGGGAAATGGCGATCTGCTTCCGAAAAAAGGGGGGCATATGAACAAGCCCTCTCCCAAATGGAAAATGCCACTACTTTACTGGACAATTACGAAATTGAAGAGCAGCAATATTCGCTTCCCCTAAGGCAAGCTAATATTGCCTGGTATAAAAAATTTTCCGTATCACTGGCCTGCATCATATTCTTTTTTATTGGGGCACCACTGGGGGCTATTATCCGAAAAGGAGGACTGGGAACGCCTTCGGTAATTTCCATTCTCTTTTTTGTGTTCTACTGGGTTATTGATATATCCGGCAAGAAACTTGCTACAGACGGATCAATTACTCCGTTTATTGGGTCTTTTGTGTCCACTTTTGCTTTGCTGCCCATTGGAATATTACTGACATGGAAATCGACAAAAGACTCTAACTTGTTTAACCCGGACAAATACATCAATTTCTTTAAGAAGATACCGGGTTTCGGGAACAGAGACAACGAAGACAATGGATAAAAGAGGAAAAATTGTATTTATGGGTACACCGCTATTTGCTGTTGTTCCATTGAAAAGACTCATCGAGGAGGGATTTGATGTTGCAGCCGTAGTAACGGTTCCCGACAAACCAAGCGGCAGGGGACTCGTTCCAACTCAAAGCGAGGTAAAAATATATGCAGGCAGCCTCAAAATTCCTGTTCTCCAGCCGGTATCTCTCAGGGATCCGGAGTTTTTAAAGGAATTATCCATGTTAAAGGCAGACCTTTTTATAGTTGTTGCTTTCCGGATGCTGCCAAAAGAGGTATGGTCCATGCCAGTTTTAGGGACATTTAACCTGCACGCGTCTCTCCTTCCCGATTATCGGGGTGCGGCACCAATAAACTGGGCTCTCATTAACGGAGAATCTAAAACCGGAGTCACAACTTTCCTTATAGACGAAAAAATTGATACAGGAGCAATCCTATTCAGTGAAGAGTGCGAAATTACCGAAGACGAAACCGCAGGAGTTCTTCATGACCGGCTCATGACAATAGGAGGAGAACTTGTGGTAAAAACAACATATGCCCTGTTTAACGGAAATGCCTCTCAAAAGGCTCAGCCCATAAAAGAGAACTCTCATATCCGGCCTGCTCCTAAACTATCCAGAGAGACCGGTAAAATTGACTGGAGCAGGAGTCCGGCAGATATTCACAACCTTGTGAGGGGGCTCAGTCCATCTCCGGCAGCTCACTCCGTTTTGACAGACGGACAGAAAGAGATTCCTGTAAAGATATTTTTATCAAGATATTTTCTACAGGACAATAGTTGTGAATTTGGAAAGATTACAAATATTTCAAAAAACTCATTTCACGTCGAATGTAAAGGGGGAAGTGTTGAGATTCTGGAGGTGCAGCTTCCCGGCAAAAAAAAGGTAACTGCCAGAGAGTTTCTTGCCGGTTTCCGCAATCCCGAAAGCTATAGATTTATATGGTGATGGACGAAATCATTATACTTGCAAACGGCGACTTCCCTTCGCACCCCACTCCTCTTGGACTGCTCAGGAGCGGACTGAGGATAGTATGCTGCGATGGTGCTGCTCAAAGACTTATATCATCGGGAATTGTTCCGGCTGTAATAATTGGCGATATGGACAGCCTTGATCCCGGTTTACAGGATATTTACTCCGAAAGGATTATAAGGGTGAGCAGTCAGGAGACTAATGACCTTACTAAGGCATTTACTCACTCCCTCACTCTTCAGCCTTCAAAAATTTATATTATGGGGGCAACAGGATACCGGGAAGATCATACTCTGGGGAATATTTCACTTTTATCTCAATACAAGGAAAACACATTAACCGAGATTGAGATGATAACTAATACCGGAAAATTTATTCCCATAAATAAAACCCACACTTTCCATGTGCCTGCAGGAAGCCGGGTTTCTGTTTTTTCACTGGACAGCGACGTAAAGATCAACTCTTTAGGGTTACAATATCCGCTTGACGAAGTTATTTTTGACTCCTGGTGGAAAGCGACTCTGAATGTTACTGTCAAGAATCATTTTACTTTAAATTTCAGGGAAGGCCGTGTTATCGTTTACATAGCATTTTAGAGTCAATAGATTAACAATAAAAAAAGGTTGCCTGTTTCCAGACAACCTCTTAAATTAAATTTTATCGTTTAATTACTTAACTTTCTTGTTAAGTTCTGCTCCGGCTTTAAATCTTACAACTTTCTTGGCTGCAATTTTAATTTTAGCGCCAGTACGAGGGTTTCTTCCGTTACGTGCATTTCTTGCATTTACTGAGAATGTACCAAATCCAACGAGAGTAAGTCTCTCGCCTTTTTTCATTGCGTCGCCTGAAACACCGATAAATGCATCAAGTGCTTTTTTTGCGTCAACTTTTGTAAGATCGGCCTTAGCCGCGATAGCTGAAATCAATTCTGCCTTATTCATAATATTAAGTTTAGGATGTTGAATTACTTGTGTTTGTACAAATATAAATTATAAATTTTATATTTCAAATAAAAAACTAATCTTTTGTAAATGAAAATTAAATAATAATCTAAAGAGGCGTTGAGTTCTAAACCGCTTTATTTTACAATATTTGACACAATTTTCATTAACAATGTGAAAGATAAAAAATTTATCAATACGTTACAACGATTTGAACCTTTTTTTTGCAATATCACCCTCAAGTTCTTTAATTTTCGCTTCAAAGTCAATAAATTCATTGCTTTCGGGGAACATTGGCCTGTGTTTTTTCATAAGAGTCAACTTTTTATAATCTCCCAGTAATGTATGCGAATCGGCTGAAAGAATGAATTCTGCGAATCTTTCCCAAATATATTCTGTGGTCTCTTTTGAAACATGAATCATATCATGTGCATAAAAGCGATAATCACGCAGTTCGTCCATTACAATTTCGTATGAAGGAAAATAAACAGTATTGGGATATTTCTGAACCAGTTCTTCAAGTGCGAGCATGAGTCGCGCTTTACTTAACTGGCTCCCGTTGGCACCATCTTTCATATATCTTACCGGGCTCACATTGAAAATCCATTTTTTTTGCGGGTTTGCATCTATGCAGGTAGACAGAATACTTATAATCTCTTTGACCGACATATTTTCTCTCGTAAAACTATCGGAGCGGAGTTTATGGCAATTTGCAACTACTCTTCCGCTGCTTTTTATCCGGTATATCCATGAAGTTCCAAGAGTAATTGAAATCCAGCCTGCAGTACTAAAAAATGCTGAACTCTTTTCAAGAGACTCGTTGATTTTTTTTAACAAGCCATGTTTCGTCATATCGCTGAACTCACTGCTGTGAGACAGACTTTTGTAAATATCTCCGTTAAGGATTATTCCTTCTTCCAAAAAAGGGACCGGAGTTGACAGTTTTTCCAGAGACAGGGCAATTGAAGCGGGGTTATACAGTACTCCAAACGGATTCACACTAACGTCAAATCCCATCTGGGCCATTATCTCTCCTATCTCCTGAGCAAAGCAAGATCCGAGGAAAAGTATTTTATCGTTATAGGATATCTTGAATTGGGATACACCTGAGTCAACTTTTGTTTGCCATTTCATAACGAATCCTTTTTTGTGCCTAGGCTTATTTTGATTTTTCGAAGTCCTGCCCTGAAAAGCGGAGAGTCGGAAAAATTAAGGTTAAATGTTTTCTCATCCATGTTCTCCCAATCTGCGGAAGAGAGTTCAGTTATTTTTTTTGAATATCCCACAATGTTTAGCGGCATAAATTCAGGCCATTCTCCGGGTTTTCCCTTTCCCGACCACGGACAAGCCCTAAGGCATATTTCACAGCCAAATATACTATTATTTAAATCAACCATAAACTCTTCATGCGAATCGGGTTTTGATTCAATGGTGTGATAAGAAATGCATTTGCGGGCATCCAGCCCGAACGGGCGGTAAAGAGCACCTGTAGGGCAACAATCTAAACACTTGGTGCAGTTTCCGCATCCCTGAGATACTTGCTTGCCGTATTTTACCTCTTTGTTCAATATTATCAATCCGATAAGAGTGTGTAATCCATGAGATTTGCTTATAAGAAATGTGTTTTTCCCTATAAATCCCAGCCCGGCCCTTGCTGCCCAGGCCCTTTCAAAAACTGGTGCAGAGTCTGTAAAAACTCTGGCTTTGGCATCCGGCATCAATGATATGATCTCTTCTAAAATCTTATATAGTTTTTCTTTTATTACATGATGATAGTCCAGCCCGAATGCATAGGATGATATCTGCGGAAGAGAACTTTCCTGATTTTCTGAAGGTTTATAAGGAGCAAGAAAACATAAAACAGATTTGGCATCCTCCACAAGAAGTCCCGGATCTTCCCGAAGAGAGATGTTTCTGGCCATATAGTTCATCCCGGCGTTGTGACCTTTTCTAATATATTCATTCAGATATTTGCAATCTGCCGTGAGTTTTTTAACAGGAGCGGCTCCGTAATCTATAAATCCTGCCTTCAACGATAAGTCGCAAATAATTTCGTGAAATTTATCTGTGTTCATAAAGCAAAAGTAGATAAACAATCAATGAAAAATGAAATTAAAATTAAAGATTTACTGTAAAATTCATACATTTGTGTCCCATTTTGCTTACAAAAGATAATTATTTAAAACATATGAACACTTTAGTCGTTGGAGCCGGCGGTCAGATTGGTACGGAATTAATTCCTCACTTACAGAAAGTTTATGGATTCGATAATGTAGTTGCAGCCGATGTAAGGCCCGATGTGGTTGGGCGTCTCAGCGGTTTTTCCAGGGCTATAACTCTTGATGCACTTGATGTAAAATCATATTCGGCAGCTATTAAAGAGAATAAAATTGACAGAATTTACAATCTTGTGGCACTGCTTTCGGCAACAGGAGAAAAGAATCCTCAGCTTGCATGGTCGGTAAATATGGGAGCTCTTCTTAATTCCCTTGAGCTGGCAAGAGAGTTTAAATGTTCAATTTTCACTCCAAGCTCAATTGGAGCTTTTGGTAACAGTACACCTCACGACAATACGCCTCAGGACACTATTATGCAACCAAATACAATGTATGGTGTTTGCAAGGTTTCCGGCGAACTGCTTAGCGATTACTACTACTCAAGGTTTGGTGTCGACACCAGAAGTGTGAGATTTCCGGGAATTATTTCAAATGGTTGCCTTCCGGGAGGAGGAACTACCGATTACGCCGTAGAAGTGTTTTATGAAATTATCAGTAAAGGAAAATATACTTGTCCTATTCCCGAGAATACATACATGGACATGCTATACATTCCTGACGCACTTGACGCATGTACTCAACTGATGGATGCAAGCCCGGATAAACTGATCCACAGAAACAGCTTCAATGTAACAGGGATGAGTTTCTCCCCTAAAGATCTTTTTGCAGCAATAAAGAAAAGAATACCTTCTGCAAGCTTCGATTATAAAGTAGATCCTGTAAAGGATGAAATATCGGCATCATGGCCAAACTACATGGACGACAGTTGCGCCCGCAAAGAGTGGGGATGGAATCCAAAGTGGGGTATGGAAGAGATGATTGACGACATGATTGCTGCAATCCGTATAAAACAGAAATAGGAGAATTATCTCTTATTTTGGGGCTATCCTGTAAAGAAAATAGGAGATTACTCCATACAGCATATTTGGCACCCAAAGAGCTATCCACGGCGGTAATATGCCCGAGTGAACAAACATCTGGCTAAATCTCAGAAACAAAATATATGAGAAGCTCAGAACAATTCCAATTCCAATATTAATCCCAATGCCTCCTCTTCTCTTTTTTGAAGAAAGGGAAACACCCATTAGAGTGAGAATAACAGCAGCAAAAGGCAATGCCAGCCGGGTGTGTTTTTCTATCTGGGCATATTTCACCATTTTATCCCCTCTCATTTTCTGGACTCTAATGGTTTGGTTTAGTTTATTAAAGCTAAGCGTTTCATTAATATTCTGGCGTGTTGCCAAATCATTAAAAGTGAGATTTATTACAGTATCTTTCGTTTGGCCTTTTTCAATTTTCTCTTCGTTTCCCTTAAATGTCCTTATATAGTAATCATAGAGCCTCCACCCTTGTTTTGTACTGTCCCATATAGCGCTTTCCGCCGAAAGTTTTGATATTATCTTGTGACCGTCGAGGCTCTCAAGAGTAAACTTCATTGCCGTTTTGGTGAGGTTGTTAAACGACTCCATATAAACATACTCTCCGGGAGAGAGCTGGTAATGAATATTTCGGTTTGTATTAAGGAATTTCTTTCTTACATACTTTTCCTCAAATGCAATTCTGTGTTCATTTGCCGGAGGAATAATGTAGAGGTTCAATACGAGACTGAATATTGTGATAAAAACAGCCGAAATCATATATGGATATAGCAACCTGTTAAAGCTTATTCCGCCTGAAAGCATTGCAACAATTTCACTGTCGGAAGCAAGTTTGGAAGTAAAGAATATTACGGTGATAAAAACGAACAGAGGACTGAACATGTTCATAAAATACGGAATGAAATTGGCGTAATATTCAAAAACTATCGTCTTTAAAGGAGCTTGATTCTGCACGAAGTTATCTATCTTCTCGCTTATGTCAAAGATAATTACAATACCTATAATAATCAGAAGTGCCGACAGATATGTGCCGATAAACTTTTTGATTATGTATCTGTCCAGTATTGTTGGTTTGAACTTCATCCGGATTATAGTTTGGTTTCCAGTTTTTTTACAATGTTATCTTTCCAAAATTTGAAATCACCCTCTTCAATATGCTTTCCAGCTTCTGTCACAAGCCACATATAGAAAGCAAGATTGTGTTCACTGGCAATTTGCGCCCCAAGAATCTCCCCTGCAATAAAAAGATGCCTCAGATATGCTTTGCTGTATGTTCTGTCTACAAAAGAGACTCCGTTTAAGTCCAGAAGCGACATGTCATCGGCCCATTTTTTGTTTCTTATGTTTATCATGCCCTCTGATGTAAAAAGCATGCCATTTCTGGCATTTCTTGTAGGCATTACGCAGTCGAACATATCTATGCCCCTCGCTATTCCTTCCAGAATGTTTGCCGGTGTTCCAACCCCCATTAGATATCTTGGTTTGTCTTTGGGCAAAACAGGATCAAGAACTTCCAGTATCTGATACATAATTTCAGTTGGTTCACCAACCGAAAGTCCCCCGATTGCATAACCTTCCCTGTTTAAAGCAACTGCCTGCTCGGCTGCCTCTCTTCTCAAATCGGGGTATACACAACCTTGTACAATAGGGAAAAACGCTTGAGAATAGCCATAAAGAGAATCTGTTGAGTCGAAACGGGCGCATCCCCTGAGCAGCCAGTTTTGTGTTAAGGCAAGAGATTTCTTTGCATAGGCATGATCGGAATCTCCCGGAGGGCACTCATCAAGAGCCATAATAATGTCTGCACCTATTATTCTCTGAATATCAACAACTCCTTCGGGAGAAAACATATGTTTTGATCCGTCTATGTGGGAGCGAAATGTGCACCCCTCTTGTGTGAGTTTTCGGTTTTGTGCGAGAGAAAACACCTGATAACCGCCACTGTCTGTGAGAATAGGCCCTTCCCAGGAACTGAATTTATGCAATCCTCCTGCTTTTTTAATTATATCTGTACCCGGCCTTAGATAAAGGTGATATGTGTTGCCCAGAATTATTCTTGCTTTTATATCATCTTTTAAATCTCTGTGAAAAACGGCTTTCACCGTTCCAAGAGTACCAACCGGCATAAATACCGGTGTGTCGATAACTCCGTGATTTGTGAAAATTTTCCCACATCTGGCAGATGATTCCGAATCCGTTGCTGTTATGTTAAATTTCATGTTTTAAACCGTCAAATTGACTTAGGTTCGTGTTTATAACGGAAGAACAACGCAAACAAAATGCCAATAACTAAAGCATATCCTGCAAAGATGAACCAGATTTGTGGCCAGTCTTTAACACCGCTTTCATTTGTGAACAAATCAACTACCCAACCGCTTACCCAGCCTCCGATAAATGCACCTATACCATTTGTCATTACCATAAAGAGCCCCTGAG
>DOSU01000099.1:34497-35981 GCA_003513895.1 Rikenellaceae bacterium | reverse complement strand
CCATAAAGAGCCCCTGAGCGCTTGCTCTGACTTCCGGTTTTGATTCTGTTTCAACAAAAAGAGATCCTGAAATATTGAAAAAGTCAAAAGCAACTCCGTATATAATCATAGATAATACCAGGAAGACAAGGCCATCGCCGGGATTTCCCACTCCAAACAGTCCGAAGCGCAATACCCACGCAAATATGCTCATCAACACCACCTTTTTAATTCCGTAACGACGCAAAAAGAAGGGGATTGCAAGAATAAAGAGGGTTTCCGACATCTGTGAAACAGACATTAGGATACCTGGATGAGTAACGGCGAATAACGAGGCAAATTTAGGATTCGAGGCAAAATCGTGAAGAAATGGCTGCCCGAAAGTATTTGTAATTTGAAGTGCTGCACCTAAAAGCGCAGCAAAAACAAAGAAAATTGCCATTTTCCGCTGTTTGAACAGAACCAGCGCATCCAATCCCAAAGCTGATATGAACGTATGTTTCCTGGCTGTTTTTGCAGGAGGGCATTGTGGTAAAGTAAACGAGTATAATCCAAGAATGAAAGCAGAAATTGACCCGATAATCAACTGTAAAGGGCTCACAGTCCAACCGCACAAGTCAACTACCCACATAGCCACTATAAATCCGACTGTTCCCCATACACGAATAGGAGGAAAATCTTTTACAACATCCAGTCCTTTTTTCTTTAATATACTGTAGGAAACCGTATTGTTAAGGGCAATGGTTGGCATGTATACCATAGAATTGAGCAACATAATCCAGTACATAAGACTGTAATCCGTAACCGTTGATGCCCAGAATAATAGTCCGCTGCCAATTAAATGACAAATACCAAGAAGCCTTTCCGCGTTAATCCACCTGTCTGCTACAATACCCATTAATGCGGGCATAAAGAGCGAAGCCAAACCCATAGTGGCATAGATTCCCCCAATTTGTCCGCCTGTAAAATGCAGTTTAACAATCATGTAACCTCCTAAAGATATTAGCCACGCTCCCCATAGGAAGAATTGGAGAAAATTCAACAACGTAAGGCGAAGTTTTATATTCATACGATAAGTGTTATTTAAAATGTTTGGGAGCAAATATACAAAGAATCCATTAGCATAAGATGTTGCAGAAACAAAAAGAGACTAACCTTTTTAGGTCAGTCTCTTTTAATAAATTAGAAAATCTAAAAAGATTATTTTCCTTGCGTTTTACGCTGAGTTGCTTGTTTTGGAGCAGCCTTTGCCTTTGGTGCGGCTGTTTTTACTTTAGGAGCAACTGCTTTAGACTTTGGTTCTGCTTTTACTTTTGGTGCCTTTGGTGCTTTAGTTTCACCCTCTTCGGCAGCATCTGTTGTCTTTTTAGCACCACCACGGCGGGTAGTAGCTTTTTTAACTTCAGGTGTTGCACCGCCAATTATTGCTTCATTAAAATCTACAAGTTCAATCATTGCCATATCGGCAGCGTCACCCTGGCGAAAACCAAGTTTCAAAACGCGGG
>DOSU01000099.1:33636-34407 GCA_003513895.1 Rikenellaceae bacterium | reverse complement strand
CGCGGGTGTATCCACCCGGACGATCGGCGATTTTTGGAGCTATTGCACGGAACAATTCAGTAACAGCCTCTTTTTGCTTAAGGTATGAAAATACTGTACGACGAGAGTGTGTAGTGTCGTCTTTAGATTTTGTAATCAATGGCTCTACATAAACTCTCAAAGCTTTAGCTTTTGCAAGAGTAGTCTCAATTCTTTTATGCAATATGAGAGAAGATGCCATATTTGCCAACATCGATTTACGGTGTCCGCTTTTACGGCCTAAGTGGTTAAATTTTTTATTGTGCCTCATGTTTAATTACTTTCTTTTCAATGTTATACTTAGTTACATCCATACCAAAGCTAAGCTTTAGTCTCTCAACAAGCATATCTATTTCGGTCAGAGACTTTTTACCAAAGTTTCTGAATTTCATCAGCTCGTTTCTTTGCAGTGATACCAAATCGGCAAAGGTTTCGATGTCTGCAGCTTTAAGACAATTTAATGCTCTCACCGACAACTCCATATCCGAAAGTTTGGTAAGGAGAAGATGACGCATTCTGAGTGACTCTTCATCAAGCTCATTGCTTATAACCTCAACAGGTGTTTCAAGAGAAATTTTCTCGTCTGAAAACAACATGAAGTGGTGAATCAAAATTTTTGCTGCCTCTTTAAGTGCCTCTTTTGGATGAATTGAACCATCTGTAGTTATCTCTAAATTCAACTTTTCGTAGTCGGTTTTTTGTTCTACACGCCAGTTATCAACAAAGTATTTCACATTTTTGATAGGGGTGAAT
>DOSU01000099.1:29742-33573 GCA_003513895.1 Rikenellaceae bacterium | reverse complement strand
GTATTTCACATTTTTGATAGGTGTGAATATTGCATCAATTGGAATAATTCCAAAAGGTGCATCTTCAATTTTATTCTCCTCTGCAGGAACATATCCTCTTCCTTTATTGATTCTTAGCTCAATTGAAAGATTGACAGAAGGCTCCATTGAGCAGATATGCCAATCCGGGTTAAGAACTTTGAACGACGACAATTGTTTGGAAATGTCTTCTGCGGTAAATTCCTGTTTTCCGCTAACTGCTATTGTTACAACCTCTGAATCTTCACCTTCTACCATACGTTTAAAACGCACTTGTTTTAGGTTAAGGATAATATCAACTACAGTCTCAATTACGCCGGGTATTGTAGCAAATTCGTGATCTACACCCTGAATTCTGATTGCTGTTATAGCATATCCCTCAAGAGATGATAACAGAATTCGACGCAAAGCGTTACCAACGGTGATGCCGTAACCAGGCTCCAGCGGACGGAACTCAAAGCGACCGAATGTTTCGGTAGCGTCAAGCATTATTACCTTATCCGGTTTTTGAAATGCTAATATTGCCATTTTATTTTTTATTTAGAGTATAACTCAACAATTAACTGTTCGTTTATGTTCTCAGGAATCTCTGTTCTCTCAGGAAGGTTGAGTAGTTTTCCCGACAATGACAGACCGTCCCATTCAATCCAGGCAAATCTGCTTGAACTTTTTGATACATTCTCCTGAATAACCTCTAAGCTCTTTGATCTTTCACGAACACCAATGATTTGACCGGGTTTGATGAGAGTCGAAGGGATGTTGCATACATCGCCGTTAAGAACAATGTGACAGTGTGTAACAAGTTGTCTTGCCGCAGCTCTCGAAGGAGCAATACCCATACGAAAAACAAGATTGTCAAGACGAGTTTCAAGAAGAAAGAGTAGGTTTTCACCCTTACGGCCTTTCATTTTTGAAGCCTTTTCATATAGGTTGCGGAATTGTCTTTCCATCAAGCCATATGTATATTTAACTTTTTGTTTTTCTTTAAGCTGTGTGCCATATTCAGAAGTCTTTTTGCGCTTCTTTGACATCCCGTGTTGTCCGGGAGGATAGCTTTTCTTTTCGTAACTTTTATCCGGGCCAAAAACCGGCTCTCCAAATTTGCGGGCAATTTTTGTTGAAGGCCCTGTATATCTTGCCATATTAACTTATTTAATCAATTATTAAGGATTTATACTCTACGGCGGCCTTTAGGACGGCAACCATTATGAGGAAGCGGGGTAACGTCGACAATCTCTGTAACCTCTATTCCTGTTCCGTGAATTGTACGGATTGCCGATTCGCGTCCTGCACCCGGACCTTTTACATATGCCTTAACTTTACGCAGACCTAAATCAAAAGCTACCTTAGCACAATCTGCAGCTGCAGTTTGCGCAGCATACGGAGTGTTCTTTTTTGAACCTCTGAAGCCCATCTTACCGGCAGATGACCAGCTAATTACCTGCCCGTCATTGTTAGTCAGAGTAACTATAACATTGTTAAAAGTCGAAGATATATGGGCCTGGCCATAAGCTTCAATTTTAACAACTCTTTTCTTATTTGTTGTTCCTGTCTTTTTTGCCATGATTTAGGTACTATTTAGTTGCTTTTTTCTTATTAGCTACTGTTTTCTTCTTGCCCTTACGAGTACGGGCGTTGTTCTTAGTTGACTGTCCACGGGTAGGCAGTCCCAGACGATGTCTGATGCCTCTGTAGCAGCCTATATCCATCAATCGCTTGATGTTTAGTTGTACCGATGAACGAAGTTCACCTTCGATTTTGAATTCGGATGAAATCATTGCCCTGATTCCGGCAACTTCTTCATCATTCCAGTCTTTAACTTTAGTATTGAAATCAATACCCAGTTTTGACAGAATTGTTTGGGCCGAACTCCGACCTATTCCATAGATATAGGTCAAACCTATCTCTCCACGCTTATTGTTTGGTAAATCAACTCCGGCTATACGTGCCATAATTTATTTTCTCTTTATTGTTTACAATTAAAAAATTAACCCTGGCGCATTTTGAATTTTGGATTCTTTTTGCAAATTACATACAAACGACCTTTGCGTTTTACTATCTTGCAATCTTCGCTGCGCTTCTTAATGGATGCTTTGACTTTCATATCGCTATTATTTATTTATATCTGAAAGAAATTCTTCCTTTTGACAAATCATAAGGAGACATTTCAACTCTCACCCTGTCGCCCGGAAGTATGCGAATGTAGTGCATCCTCATTTTACCGGATATGTGGGCAATTATTACATGACCATTGTCCAACTCTACGCGAAACATCGCGTTTGAAAGGGCCTCAATAATTACTCCCTCTTTTTCTATAGCTGCCTGTTTAGCCATTTAATGTTTAATGTTCCTGATAATTCAATCATTTTTGTTCTCAATGTAATCAAATGTCGATAAGACATCGGGTTTCCCCTTTCTAACTACCACCATTAATTCATAGTGTGCAGAGTTCTTTTTATCGGCAGTGCTCAGTGTCCAGTTGTCGTCGTGCAGATAAACATGTCTGGAACCTGCATTTACCATAGGTTCAATGCAAATAACAAGACCGTCTTCAAGTTTTTTTCCCTGTCCCCTGCGACCATAGTTTGGAACCTCCGGTGATTCATGAAGTTTCCTTCCGATACCGTGGCCTACCATCTCCCGAACAACAGAGAATCCTGCTCTTTCCACAAATTCCTGCACTGCGAAAGATACGTCTCCTACTCTGTTTCCGGTTATCGCTTTCTCTACTCCTTTATATAGTGACTCCTTCGTTACTTTAAGCAGCATTTCTGTCTCCTTTGAGACCGTCCCCACCGGAAAGGTGTAGGCTGAGTCTCCGTAGTAACCCTTCATAAGAGTTCCACAATCGACAGAAATGATATCGCCCTCTTTAAGACGATACTCAGAAGCAAATCCGTGAACCACTACATCATTTACAGAAATGCAAAGAGTGTAGGGAAAATCACCATAGCCAAGGAACGCCGGTATTGCACCATTGTCGCGTATGTAGGTTTCGGCAATTTTATTCAGTTCGAGGGTTGTTACCCCTGGAACTATATGCCTTCCCACATGTGCAAGAGTTTTTGAAACCAGAATTGCATTTTCTCTGATTATCTCTATCTCTTCCTCGGTTTTTAGCCTAATCATTACTTAAAAGAACTTTTTTAGTGCCAAATTACACACCTGAACGACCCTTCATACGACCTGTTTTCATAAGGCCGTCGTAGTGGCGCATAAGCAAATGGCTTTCTATCTGCTGTAGAGTATCAAGGACCACACCAACAAGGATCAACAGGGAGGTTCCGCCATAAAACTGCGCAAACTGACTGTCTACTCCAAGCATCGACGCAAATGCCGGCATAATTGCTATCATGGCAAGAAATATCGAGCCCGGAAGAGTTATGCGAGACATAATTGAATCAAGGTATTCGGCTGTCTTTTTACCGGGTTTTATGCCCGGAATAAAACCGCCGTTTTTCTTCATGTCTTCGGCCATCATTGTTGGATTTACGGTTACTGCTGTGTAGAAGTAAGTAAATGCAACGACCATTGAACCGAAAATGAAGTTATACCAAAATCCCGTAGGATTTGAAAGTGTGGCCGACAATCCGCGAGTAGCGTCAAAGCCGGCAAAAATTAGCGGAAACATCATCAATGCCTGTGCGAAGATAATTGGCATTACGCCAGCCGCGTTTATCTTCAGAGGTATATACTGACGAACTCCACCATATTGTTTGTTACCAATAATTCGTTTGGCATACTGAACAGGAATTTTGCGGGTTCCCTGTACGAGTGCAATAGTAGCGAGAACTACAAAGAAGAGTACAATCT
>DOSU01000099.1:23917-29638 GCA_003513895.1 Rikenellaceae bacterium | reverse complement strand
TAGAATACCGCCTCCTGCACTTTGAGTAACCCTTGCTCCACCCTCTGCAAAAAGGGCGAATGGCAACCTTGCAATAATACCCACCATGATGATCAGAGATATACCGTTACCTAAGCCGCGATCGGTAATTCGCTCTCCTAACCACATAATGAACATTGTTCCACCAACTAAAACTATGGTAGCAAAAACATTAAAAGTAAATCCATTGAAAAGGAATGCTGCTTCCGGCAACTGCACATGCAGGTTGGCCATATATGCAGGCCCCTGAAGTGCAAGAATAACTATTGTCAGATAGCGTGTCCATTGATTCATCTTTCTGCGGCCGCTTTCGCCTTCGCGCTGCAAACGCTGAAAGTAAGGAATCATAATTCCAAGGAGTTGGATAACAATTGATGCAGAGATGTATGGCATTACCCCCAGTGCAAAAATGGATGCATTACCAAAAGCCCCGCCCGAAAACATATTGAGTAGTCCCAACAGACCTTCGGAGGCCTGGCTCTGCAGGTTTCCAAGCTGTGTAGGGTCAATTCCGGGCATAACTACAAAGCTGCCCAGACGGTAAACCAACAGCAAAAGGAGGGTATAAACTATCCTTTTACGCAGCTCTTCAATCTTGAAAATATTTTTTATTGTTTCAATAAATTTTTTCATCGGAATTGTTAGATTTTTGTAGCCTTTCCCTGCTGTGCCTCAATCTGCGCTACTGCTGTTTTAGAAAATGCGTGAGCTGTAACATCAAGTTTGGCAGTAAGTGTACCATTTGCCAGAATTTTAACTCTGTCATTTTTTGATACAAGACCTGCATCTATCAGGGTATCAAGAGTAATCACCTCAATTCCTGCTTTTTCGCTCAACTCCTGAAGAGTTGAAATATTAATAGCTTTAAATTCTACTCTGTTGATATTGTTAAAGCCAAACTTCGGAAGTCTTCTTTGAATAGGCATCTGGCCCCCTTCAAATCCGGCTTTCTTAGAATAGCCCGATCTTGATTGTGCTCCTTTGTGGCCTTTGGTAGATGTTCCTCCGTGGCCGGATCCCTCGCCTCTTCCGATACGTTTTTCTCTGCCGTTTGCTCCTGCTGCGGGTTTTAGATTATGTAATTTCATTTTTAAAATCTCCTTTTAGTTAATTTCTTCAACTTTAACAAGGTGTAGGACTTTTTCAATCATACCCTTATATACAGGATTTAATTCAATTTCAACTGACTGATTAATTTTGCGAATTCCTAAAGTAGCCAGCGTAGCTGCCTGCCTTATTGTTGCTTTGTTCTTGCTCTTAGTTTGAGTAATTCTTACTTTTCCCATTTCTTCTTCTCCTCCTAACCGTTAAATACTCTGTTCATTGGAATTCCGCGAAGACCGGCAACGGTATAAGCATCTCTCATTTCAAGAAGTGCTGCAACTGTAGCCTTCACAAGGTTGTGAGGATTTGACGAGCCTTTTGACTTAGCAAGTACATCGTGTATACCAACTGATTCAAATACCGCGCGCATCGCACCTCCTGCCTTTACTCCGGTTCCTTCTGCAGCGGGTTTCATAAAAACTCTTGCACCACCGAATTTAGCTTCCTGCTCGTGAGGAATAGTCTTTTTGTTCAAAGGAATTTTGACAAGGTTCTTCTTTGCATCTTCAATTCCTTTTGAAATTGCAGTCGTAACCTCATTTGCCTTGCCCAGGCCGAAGCCTACTACACCCTTCTCATCTCCAACTACCACAATGGCAGCAAAACTGAAGTGGCGACCACCTTTGGTTACCTTTGTAACTCTTTTTACTGCCACCAACCTGTCTTTAAGTTCGAGATCGGTAGTTTTAACTTTCTTTACATTTATATTTGCCATAGTCTAATCCTAGAATTTAAGACCACCTTCGCGGGCGGCATCTGCTAAACTTTTTACTCTTCCGTGATAAAGGTAACCTCCTCTGTCGAATGATACCTCTGTAATACCCTTTTCAATTGCACGCTCAGCTGCCAGTTTCCCGACTAGTTTTGCCATTTCAATTGCGGGCTTGCCTTTGCACGCCTCAACGATTGCTTTGTCAAGAGAACTTGCAGATGCAAGTGTAACTCCTTTAACATCGTCGATAAGCTGAACATATATCTGTTTATTGCTTCTGAATACAGCCAGTCTGGGCCTTTCGGCAACACCGGTAACCACTTTGCGGATGCGGTGCTGTATTCTCTTTCTTCTTTCTATTTTATTTATAGCCATATATCCTCCCCTTATTATTTAGCGCTGGCCGATTTTCCGGCTTTGCGACGAAGTTGTTCACCAACAAACTTAATACCTTTACCTTTGTATGGTTCAGGTTTACGCAACGAGCGTATTTTAGCGGCAACCATTCCGATTAATTGCTTGTCGAAACTGGTTAAAGTCAACACAGGGTTAGCACCCTTTTTAACAACTTCTGCCACAGCCTTTACTTCTACAGGGAGCAAAAGGTGAATATCATGTGAGTAGCCAAGACTCATTTCCACAACCTGACCTTTAACTTCAACACGGTAACCCACACCAACAAACTCTTGTTTGATTGTGTAGCCTGTTGATACTCCGGTAACCATATTACTGATTAGCGACCTGTATAAACCGTGCATAGAACGGTGACGAGGCTGATCTGTCGGACGGCTGACTGTAACTATACCTCCCTCAATCGTAACAGTGATGTCGGCATCTACTTTTTGCGACAATTCACCTAGGGGGCCTTTAACCTTAACAACATTGTCGGATCCAATAGTGGCGCTGACTCCGGCAGGAAGGTTTACAGGTAATTTTCCTATTCGTGACATTTATTAATAGTTTTTTAATTTATATACTAAGGAACTTATAGATTAATAAACGTAGCAAAGAATTTCTCCGCCAACATTTAGATCTTTTGCCTCTTTGTCTGTTATAATACCTTTGGAGGTAGAAATAATGGCAATACCAAGTCCGTTAAGTACTCTCGGCATTTTATCGACGCCTGAATACCGTCTCAAACCCGGAGAACTTATTCTGGTTATTTTTTTGATAGCCGACTTTTTGGTATCGGGATGATACTTAAGAGCTATTTTAATGGTGCTGAAAGGTGTTCCCTCAACTAGTTTGTAGCTGATAATATACCCTTTTTCATGGAGAATACGGGTAAGTTCCAGCTTCATTTTTGAAGAAGGAATTTCAACAACCTTATGTCCTGCAAGAGCTGCATTACGCACCCTTGTCAAGTAATCTGCAATTGGATCAGTCATTGTTACTTTTTTTTTGTTTTTCGATCGACATCCAACCGGATGCCCGATATCCAATAATTAATAAATATTATATATAATTGGCGGCACAAAGCCGCAATTTTCTACCAACTAGCTTTGCGAATGCCCGGGATAAGTCCCTTGCTGGCCATTTCACGAAACTGGATACGGCTGATACCGAAAATTCGCATAAATCCTTTTGGACGGCCGGTGAGTGAACAACGGTTATGCTGGCGAACAGGACTTGAATTTTTTGGAAGTAAGTCAAGTGCTGCATAGTCGCCCGCCTCTTTAAGGGCTTTGCGTTTTTCTGCGTATTTGGCACATAGTTTAGCGCGTTTAACTTCGCGTGCCTTCATTGATTCTTTTGCCATTATCTATCTCTAATTTTATAGATTATTTCTTAATGTTTTTGAAAGGCAGGCCGAACTCGCGAAGCAGTGCAAATGCTTCTTCGTCGCTACTGACAGATGTAACAAATGTTATCTCCATTCCGAGAATCTTAGTTACTTTGTCAATGTCAATTTCCGGGTAGATTATCTGCTCTTTAATTCCAAGAGTATAGTTTCCTCTGCCGTCAAATTTTTCGTTGATTCCTTTAAAATCTCTGATGCGAGGCAACGAAATTGAAATAAGTCTCTCAAGAAACTCATACATTTTAGTCGCACGAAGAGTGACTTTAACTCCAATAGGCATTCCCTTACGAAGTTTGAAGTTGGAAATGTCTTTGCGAGAGTAAGTTTGAACAGCTCTCTGGCCGGTAATGATTGAAAGCTCCTGCTGTGCAATTTCTACCAGTTTCTTGTCTCCGGTTGCCGAACCGACACCCTGATTAATTGTAATCTTGGTCAATTTGGGTACCTGCATAACCGAGGAATAACCAAACTCTTTCATGAGTTTTGGTACAATCTCGTCTTTGTAAACTTTTTGCAGTGTAGGAACGTAGCCCTTTACTTTTACTTGAGCACCTTCAACTTTAGCAGCTTTGTCTGCTTTTGGTTTAGCTGTTGCCTTTGGCGCAACACTTGGTTTAGAACTTGCCATTATTTAATCTCCTCTCCAGATTTTTTCGCGTAACGAACTAATTTTCCCTTATCATTCAAACGACGGCCAATGCGAGTAGGACCTCCCTTAACGGGATCAACTACCTGCAGGTTCGATGTGTGAATTGCAGCCTCCTGCTTAATGATTCCGCCCTGCGGACTTTTTGCGTTTGGCTTGGTATGTTTACTTACCATATTCATACCTTCAACAATCGCGCGATTTTTTTCTATAAGCACCTCGAGAACCTTTCCGGTTTTACCGCGGTCTTCTCCGGCGTTAACATAAACTGTATCGCCCTTTTTAATATGTAATTTCTTATTCATACTCTTATATACCTTTTAATTATAACACCTCTGGTGCTAAAGATACAATTTTCATATAGTTCTCACGCAACTCTCGTGCAACCGGCCCGAAAATACGGGTACCGCGTACTTCACCCTGAGTGTTAAGCAACACACATGCGTTGTCATCAAAACGGATATATGAACCGTCCGGACGACGGATCTCTTTCTTCGTGCGAACAATCACTGCTTTTGAAACAGTTCCCTTTTTGGCATCGCCTCCGGGAATCGCACTTTTAACAGTAACTACAATTTTATCGCCTACACCGGCATAGCGGCGGCGGGTTCCCCCCAACACACGGATACAAAGTACTTCCTTTGCTCCACTGTTATCTGCCACCAATAATCTCGATTCTTGCTGTATCATAGCTTATTTAACTTTTTCTACAATTTCTACTAGTCTCCAGCGCTTGGTTTTGCTCAATGGACGAGTTTCCATGATGCGAATGGTATCTCCCTCGCTGCACTCGTTCTTTTCGTCATGAGCTACAAACTTAGTGGTTTTGTTTACGAACTTTCCGTAAATTGGATGTTTAACTTTCCTTTTAACAGCAACAACAACAGACTTATCCATTTTGTTACTTACTACCACTCCTACTCTATCTTTGCGAAGATTTCTTTCCATGACTTCTATTTGTCCTGATTTATTTCCTTTTGGCTCAATACAGTGAGCATTCTGGCAATGTTTCTTCTTGCTTTTTTAATCTGAGATAAATCATCTAATGGAGAAATAGCATGATTCATCTTAACACGCAACAGATTTGCTTTCTCTGTGTCAATGCGCTCTGTAAGGTCTTTTGCGGACAATTCGCGTATCTCCTGTGTTTTCATTTTTATTCCTTCATTAAATTATTCAGTGTAATCTCTGCGAACTACAAATTTTGTAAGTACCGGCAGTTTTTGTGCACCAAGACGGAGAGCCTCTTTGGCTATTTCCAATGGAACACCTTCTGCTTCAATTATCATACGACCAGGTGTTATAGGAGCTACAAATCCTTCAGGTGCACCCTTACCCTTACCCATACGAACCTCAGCAGGTTTTTTGGTGAATGGCTTATCTGGGAAAACACGGATCCAAATTTGGCCCTCTCTTTTCATATAACGGACTACAGCCTGG
>DOSU01000099.1:23376-23844 GCA_003513895.1 Rikenellaceae bacterium | reverse complement strand
CGGACTACAGCCTGGCGGGCAGCTTCTATTTGTTGGCCTGTAAGCCAGCAACATTCTGTTGTCTTAATCCCGAAAGACCCAAAAGCGAGTTGATTCCCCCTTTGAGCAATCCCCTTCATACGGCCTTTTTGCTGCTTTCTGAACTTGGTTTTTTTTGGTTGTAACATGGTTTCTTTTACAGTTTAACGATAACAGTAAATATCTTTTTTGCGCTTTGGTCAAAAGTTTTTAATAGCTAAACTACTGTGGTCCAGAAAAATGTCAATACAGGACACACTTTTAGCGGGTTGCAAATATACCAAAAAAATTAAATGTGCAAAAGTTATTGCACATTTTTTACACATTTTTTACACATTTTTTTTGTACCAAACAAATTGATTGATAGCGAAAGATGACAGGTGATCATTTGCCGTGTTGATGCAAAATATTCACAAGATTTTTACTCCAGAATTTTTCAAGATCGTTTTC
>DOSU01000099.1:21978-23277 GCA_003513895.1 Rikenellaceae bacterium | reverse complement strand
CTGTATCCTCTTTTAAGAAGTTCGATTGTAATATTTTTCATTTTGTCGGCTCCCTCCAGGCCAACTACTCCACCGCCGCCGTCGAAATCTGTTCCAATTCCTACATGGTCTATACCAACCATTTTTACAACATAATCTATATGGTTTGCAATATCAGCTACTGTAACCTCTTCCTTTGGTTTGTCGGAGAGGAAAAACCTTCCTGTGGCAACCTGTATGAGACCCCCTTTTGCTGCAATAGCCTTAATTTCTTCGTCCTTTAGGTTTCTGTTGTGATTTTTAATATTCCAAACGCCGGAATGACTCGCTACTACAGGAAGTTTGCTCACCTCCAGGATATCAAAAAGAGATTCAGTTGATGCATGAGATACATCAATTATCATTTTTAGCCTGTTCATCTCTTTTATAACCGCTACTCCAAACTGCGAAAGGCCATGATGTTCCGGGGCAGTATCCATTGATGCATCACAAATGTCATTGTTCTTATTGTGGCAAAGTGTTACTGCAATTACGCCCATATCGGCAAAATGTTTAACAAGAGATATGTCCTTCTGAAATACATATCCGTTTTCAATTGCAAGTATGACAGATGTTTTTCCCTCTCTCTTGTTTTTAAACAGATCCAGTGAATTATAAGCAACTTTTGCATCCTTATAGTTCCCGGTATATTTTTTAAACATCTCCAGCTGGGAATCTGCAAAGGCAGTTGCAGCAGCAAGTCCGGCAGAATCTCTGCTCTCCTGGGCTACATAAATTGCAAAGAATGCAGCATCCAAACCGCCATCCTTCATCTTCTGAAAAGTAGACTGGATATTTGCAACTCCATATTTGGAATTAGGATTGTTAATCCTGAGTGCAGAATCGTTGTGAGTATCTATGGTAAGTATCTTTTTATGGATATTTTGCGCTTTTTGGGCAATTTGTTGCTCATTCTGAGCCGAAACGGAATATGTAAATAAAGCAGATGATGCAAGTAAAAGTGAAAATCTTAAGACTTTACTAATTATAATTTGAGTCATTTTGACAATTTTAAGGATTAAGTCCCGGAAAAGGGCGGGTTTCGGGAGCCAAATATAAGTATTTTGGTGTGATTATTGAGGAGTAAAGCCAAAAGAAGTAACTTTACAAAACGATGATGAGTGATTTTATGTGCAAATACAAGACAATTAAATTTACAAAAGTTATTGTTCTGTCTGTAATTAGTATGTTACTGTCCGCTTTTGCAATGGCACAGAAACCAGAAAAAGGTTATCAGGTAGGATATAAAATTGAAGGCCGGGATACTGTTTATCAGATTAA
>DOSU01000099.1:21251-21894 GCA_003513895.1 Rikenellaceae bacterium | reverse complement strand
CTTAGGGATACATATTTATTCAGTTGGCCGGAGGAGAAGAAGCACGGACGAGAGTGGAGAGAATTTTACAGGTTGGTATACAATTTTCGCAAAGCGTATCCGTATGCATTAATTGCAAAAGAGAAATTTGCGATAGCAGACTCTGTTCTCAAAAGCAAAAAGTTCACAGCAAGAGCCCGTGAAAAATACATCAAGGATTTTGAGAAAGATCTTTTCAAAGATTTTGAGAAACCTCTACGGAAAATGACAATAACTCAGGGAGGACTCCTTTTAAAGCTCATTGACCGTGAGGTTGGTCAAAGTTCATTTGAAATAATAAAAGATTACAGGGGAGGATTTAACGCTAAATTCTGGCAAGGTGTTGCCAGACTATTCGGTTCGGATCTTAAAAAACCCTACGACAAATTCGGAGAAGACAGAATAACTGAAGATCTTGTGATAATGTACCAGAACGGAACCTTCGAATATCTCTATTATTCAATATTCTAATCGTTTCCGCTACGCCATTCAAGAGATTCTTTGGCAGAGTCATAAACAAGATATTCACATCCGTGAATCCATTCACCCAAAATATAAAATCCTGCTCCTTTTGGGGTTAGTGTATTTCCAGGTGTATGAACATGTCCGAAAATAAAAAAATCTA
>DOSU01000099.1:20988-21165 GCA_003513895.1 Rikenellaceae bacterium | reverse complement strand
GGGTGTAATCTGCTCTGTTTTGCTCGCATATTTATAAAGAGGATCGTTCTCTCCGCGAAAAGAGTTTAAGTTGTCGCATTTAAGACGGTTATGCTTGGACCACTTGTGCGCAAGTCCGAAAGCCCACCTCGGATGAATATTGCTGAAAGCCCACTGGAGAAACTTGTTATAAAAAAT
>DOSU01000099.1:20700-20899 GCA_003513895.1 Rikenellaceae bacterium | reverse complement strand
GACTTCAAAAATTCGTATTTTTTATCGTCTCCTGCCAATCCGTCGCCATGCGCCAAACAGAATCTTTTGCCTCCCAACTCAATAAAAGCAGGTTGTTCCAGAATTGTCATGCCAAGTTCCTTTTCAAAATATCCAAAAACCCACAAATCGTGATTTCCCCTAAAAAAATAGAGCTTTACTCCTCTGTCCGAAAGGCGGG
>DOSU01000099.1:19942-20569 GCA_003513895.1 Rikenellaceae bacterium | reverse complement strand
ACATACTTGTATTCATACCAAAAATCAAATATGTCTCCCATGAGAAAAACTGCCTCTGTTTCCAGAGGCACTCCCTCCAAAACACGGACAAGTTTTTTCTCCCGCTTAAGCGGATTTTTTACATCCAGACCTAAGTGGACATCAGATATGAAATAGTATATAGAATTCCTTTTCTCCATAACTACATCAGAACAACAGGGAGATTAAACAAATAACTCCTAAAACAGCACAATAAATTGCAAAGCCGGTGAGCTTTGCCTTCTTTACAAGGTTAATCATAACTTTACAGGCAAAAAATCCCGAAACAAAAGCTGCAAGAAAACCCAGTATTAGCGAAACCGGGCTGATTCCTGCATTACCAGCGGAAAAATCACCTGATACTGTTTCAATAAAAGCCTCTCCAAGCACGGGAACAAGCACCATCAAAAATGAGAACTTTGCAATCTCTTCCTTTTTAATACCAAGCAGCATTCCGGTTGAGATTGTAGCTCCTGATCGTGAAAGACCGGGAAGTACGGCAATCGCCTGTGCAATACCTATGATAAATGCATCTTTCTTTGTAATTGCCCTCTCCTTTGGCTTTATGAAATTTGTAAGAGTGAGCAATACTGAGGTAAGAAGCAGAGA
>DOSU01000099.1:19539-19852 GCA_003513895.1 Rikenellaceae bacterium | reverse complement strand
AGGCCAACTATCAAAAGTCCCGACCCAAATATTTTCTCTACATAATCCTTGAAAAAAATCCCAATTATGAAAACCGGTATCATAGATATGGCTATCATGATAAGATAATTTGTTTCCTCGTTTAGTTTAAACCGGAAAAGGCCTTTGATAAGATTCCAAATTTCCTTTCGGAATACTACTATCGTACTGGAAACAGTTGCAGCATGCACAATTACTTCAAATCTCAGATTCGAACTCTCAATTCCAAGAAGTTCTTTACCAATTGTCAGATGCCCGCTGCTGCTCACAGGCAAAAATTCTGTTAACCCTTGAA
>DOSU01000099.1:18669-19450 GCA_003513895.1 Rikenellaceae bacterium | reverse complement strand
AAACCCTAAAATAATAGCCTCAAGACCACTCATTTCGACTTTGATTTCGGCTTGTACATAATGGCAAAAATCTCTACGACAAAACCGGCAAGAATTAAGACGGGCGCAATAACTGTTCTTGTGAAACTAAACATCTCCTCTCCGGTAAAAACGTTCGGATCTTTTGTCCCTCCTCCTGCCATAAGGATGTAACCTAAAACCATCAGCGCGAGACCAACAAGTACATAAAGAAGATTTTTGTAAGGAATGGCGAAATTTGTGTCGCCTGCAATTTTATTGTTGTTCATATTTATAAAAATTTCTAATAGTATAATTCATCAGATGGTAATGAGAGAAGTCTTCCTACAACCAGATAAGTGCTAATGAAACACAGCAAAATCCCTGTCAAAACAATACCTGAGCAAACTGCAATGATTAGCTCGAAATCAAGCATTTGATATATTTGCTGGAAATCCCGGTTGAGAAGATAAAGCAAGAATGAAAGCATTCCCACAGATAAGATCCCTGAGATAAAACCCTGATAAATTCCCTGAACAAGGAATGGTTTCATTATGAATGATTTTTTAGCTCCCACAAGCTTCATTGTGTGAATATTGAACCTTTTCGAAAAGACATTTAATCGGATTGTATTGTTTATTAACACAAAAGAAATAAACAATAAAAGAGTAATAAAAATAAACAAAATGAGGCCAATACGTTTTATATTGCCGGAAATGGTTTCAATAAGTGATTCCTGAAAAACAACCTCCTTTATTCCGGGAATAAGCAAAATTTCACTCTT
>DOSU01000099.1:18410-18578 GCA_003513895.1 Rikenellaceae bacterium | reverse complement strand
ATATTACTCAGACTGTCACTTTCTACATACTCCGATTTGACATACATGTCAATGGAAAGTGGTATTGGATTGAGATCAAATACATCCATGAAATCGGCTCCAAGTACGCTTTTCATCTCCTCGGCTCCTTGCTCCTTTGTAATAAACTTGAGCTCTTTAACATAAGGC
>DOSU01000099.1:16697-18322 GCA_003513895.1 Rikenellaceae bacterium | reverse complement strand
TATACTTGAGCAAGTCCATAGTTTGCATAGCACCTTTCTCTGTGCTGTTCTGGTCGAAAATAACTGATAATCTTATGTTTTCCTTGAAGTAGTCCGAAACAGCTTTTGCGTTAACTGCAAGCATACCTCCAATGCCCGCAAGGAACAGCACCAGGGTAATGCTAATCACTGAGGACAGGTAGGATTGAACAAGTCTTCTTAATACCGATTTACTCTCTCGCCTTTTCATATAAACAAGGTTCAAAGATAGATAATTCTTATAAATTAAATTAAATTTATTATCTTTGTACGGAATTTGCCTTAATTATACACAATTAGAATATATGAGTGAACCTGTAAGAGTGCTTTTTGTCAATTCAGAGATGGAACACTTTATGCCATCCTCACCGATTGCAAAAGTCGGGAGGTATCTTCCACAGGGAATTCAGGAAAGTGGCTGCGAAATTCGTTCTTTTATTCCAAGATACGGAACAATAAATGAAAGAAGATTTCAACTTCACGAGGTTATCCGTCTTTCCGGGATGAATATCATTATAAACGACATCGACAGGCCGCTTGTAATTAAAGTATCTTCAATATCATCTGCAAGAATGCAGGTTTATTTTATTGACAACGAAGACTATTTCCATAGAAAATTTGTAAACACCGACGACGACGGTAATTATTTTTCCGACAATGACGAACGTGCAATTTTTTTTGCCAGAGGTGTTCTTGAAACAGTCAAAAAACTTCGATGGAAACCGGATATCATACATTGTCAGGGGTGGATTTCTTATTTTCTCCCTATCTATTTGAAAAAAGTTTATCACGAAGATCCGATATTTACCGACAGCAAAGTCGTTCTTTCGATCTATAACGAAGGTATCGATCAGGTTTTTAACGAAAATACAAGGTCAAAAGTTCTTGTTCCAGGAATCCGGAATAAAGATCTTGAGACAATAAATCCAGCAAATGGCATAAATCTTGCTAAACTTGCTATTCAGTATGCAAACGGCATTATTCTGGGCAGCGAAGAGGTTAAGCCTGAGTTAATGGAGTTGATCTCGGGAAGTTCATTAAAAGTACTTCCATACACAGATGTAAATGACCCGGAATCTGCATATATAAAAGATTACAAAAATTTCTATGACCAAATTCTGGGGAAAAATGAGAAGAAGGATTAATCTTCGTTCGGTTACGGCACTTGCACTGTTTTCATTATTGATTGTGTCCTGTATAGATGTAAACAAATCTACCGGAGGGGAATTTGTCCCCGACGATCAGTTGTTAAATGTTTCAATCAAAGAGTTTGACCTTCCGGTTGAGCAAAAGTCTTCGGACAGCATTCAGACTATATTTTCCGGTACAGCTGTTGTGGGTACATACAAGGACGCAGACCTTGGAACAACAACTGCTGCTGCCGCTATCAGATTTATTCCACAAACAAGGAAGAATACATTTGGCAACAATCCCATCCCAAAATCATTAAAACTTTCTATTGCTGTAGACAATAAAATTGTTCTTAACCAGAGTGATGCCACTGTTCCTCAAAATGTATATGTATACGTTCTCCGGAAAGATCTTGACTCTACCTTAATGTATAACAACTCTATAACTTCTGCCGATTTTGATCCGGTACCTCTTGC
>DOSU01000099.1:15608-16584 GCA_003513895.1 Rikenellaceae bacterium | reverse complement strand
ATAAATATGGACCTACCTCTTTCATATGCCGCAGAACTTTTAAGTGCTACTAAAGAGGAAAGAGACAGTATCCCTTTCTTTCAGAATAGATTTAAGGGTTTTTATATTGCTACGGAACCTCTTCCCGGAACGCTTACCGGAGGCCGGTTCAACATTATTACTCCTTCCGATATCTACATGTCTCTTACATATAACCACATAGACGACACCGTAACCAACAGCGACAGTTTGCTCATTTACTATGCATCCGAAACAGAACCCAACATTAATATTTTTAAACACTCTTCCAAGAGTCTTGAAAGTACAAATCCAACAAACAAACTTTTTGTTGAAGGCCTTGCAGGCGTGAAGCCATTTATTGACTTTGCCGTTATAAAGAATACTGTAAATACATGGGCTCTGTCTCTTAATACAGATCTTTCCAAAGTTATCATTGCCAGAGCAGAATTGATTTTCCCATATGAATTCCCTTCGGATTTCACCCTTATAGGACAATACCCCGCTCAGATGTATCTTGCCAAGAGGGAAACCGGAACCTTATACAAAGGACTATATTATGAACTTCTCTCTGAACTTCCCAAAGTAGACGACAAAGGATTGAACAACCGTTCAAAATTCTACTTCAATATGAATATTACCTCTTATTTTCAAAACGTATTGAAAGGGAAATTTACTAAGAAGAGTGATCTTGAAACATATGTTGTTCCTGTTGCATCTTCGACTAATTCTTATACTGGTGAGCTGGCCTATTTCTTTGACAACGCTGCATACTATAAGGGCGTGTTCAACGGAACTGCTGCAACAAGAAAACCAAAACTAAGAATCACATACGTCATCCTGCCGTAAAGCAAAAAATATCTTGTAAAATCTTATATGGGCTGGCCTAAACGTCAGCCTTTTTTATATTATGCCGGCTGAGAGTTGCGTTTTACCAATGTCATCTATTAATTCCTAACTAATTGCTTCGGGCTTGTGC
>DOSU01000099.1:14955-15460 GCA_003513895.1 Rikenellaceae bacterium | reverse complement strand
TGTGAATACATTAAGATTTTCAACTCGCAGCCGGATACGAGTATTATTACAGGGAAATATCTCTGCGTCTTCTGAGCATCTATCGGTACAACAGGCGACTCCAAAAACATGCCATCGTGCCTCGTCTGTCGTGTAGGGTTTTTTAAAAATATGGTGCGGCTTTGCCGCGTTTTAAGAGCCTGCGGTTTGCAAATCATTTAGCTAGAACATTTGGACTAAAAAAATGACAATCTGGAAGAGCCTAAAGTTCAATGAATAACGAATAATCAAGAGGGTATTACTCTCTTAATATTGTATTATCATTTGATAATGATCGATTTGCGAGTAAGGTTGAAAATCAAATCTGGCAAAACTGACCGGCAATTCCCGCCGAAGGCGTAGACCTGCGACGTAGGAGCACCTAACTTGCCCCTGTTTCCCATTGTAATCCGATGATAAATCAATTTGGGTAGAAACAATGTGACAATATGCTCTGCAATGAGAAGTCAACCTATTTCAGGACGGG
>DOSU01000099.1:14661-14880 GCA_003513895.1 Rikenellaceae bacterium | reverse complement strand
CCTATTTCAGGACGGGACAATTGCCAATCCAGTTTCTTCAAGAGTCACATTGCCAGGCACTTGCTCAAAACAATAAGAAATACAATCTGATTGTTTTGAGCAACTAGCTGTTCAATAATAAATTACAAGCTGCAAAAAATAGTGCAACTGTTCTTTTATGCTGTGGTGCTAGAAATATTTGCTATGGAAAAGCTCAACTATAAGCAACATCTGTTTTTT
>DOSU01000099.1:6827-14516 GCA_003513895.1 Rikenellaceae bacterium | reverse complement strand
AAGGGAGGCGTTCCGCAACCCCCAAAAAACCCAAAGAAAAAAGCGTTAAGAAAAATTGCGTTGCTGATAGTGAGCTTTTCCATGCAGAAATATGGCGACAGTATGTATACAGAGAGGCTGCCTACTTAATAGACAGCCTCTCTGTAAATTTCTGTTTGACTATTTTTTCTTCTTGAATATTATGCAGGCATTGTGACCTCCAAAACCAAAGGTGTTGTTCATGGCCACATTTACTTCTCTTTTCTGAGCCTTATTTAATGTAAGATTCAATTTATAGTCGATTTCCGGATCTTCGTGTTCGAAGTTAATTGTTGGTGGAACTATTCCGGAGTTCATTGCATGTATACATGCAAGTGCCTCGACAGATCCTGCAGCGCCCAAAAGATGGCCTGTCATGGATTTGGTTGCACTGATGTTCATATCATAGGCGTGATTGCCAAAGATACTCTGAACAGCTTTGAGTTCCGCAATGTCTCCTAGTGGAGTTGCCGTACCATGTACATTGATATAGTCGACCTCTTCCGGTTTCATTCCGGCGTCTTCAAGGGCATTTTTCATTACATTAATTGCTCCGAGCCCTTCGGGGTGAGGTGCTGTAATGTGATAGGCATCGGCACTCAAACCGGCACCTGCTACTTCGGCATAAATTTTTGCTCCGCGAGCAACAGCATGCTCATACTCTTCAAAAACAAGAATACCGGAACCTTCTCCCATTACAAAACCATCTCTTGATTTGTCAAAGGGACGGGATGCTGTTTTGTAGTTTTCGTTGTTTGTAGAGAGAGCTTGAGCAGAATTGAAACCGCCAATACTCGGAATAGTAATTCCGGCTTCCGAACCTCCGGTTACGATGGCATCTGCTTTGCCAAGTCTTATGTAGTTGAAAGCATCAATCATTGCATTTGTAGATGATGCACAAGCAGAAACTGTTGTAAAATTAGGCCCTCTGAAGCCATACTTCATGGAAATGACACCCGATGCAATATCCGGAATCATTTTGGGGATTAAGAATGGGCTAAAACGAGGTATTTTTCCACCTTCGAAATAGCCCATAATTTCCTGAAACAATGTTTCTATCCCTCCGATTCCTGATCCTATGATAACACCAACTTTATCAAGATTTACCTTTTCCGTGTCAATTCCACTGTCCTTCACAGCCTCATCGGTTGCGATGATTGCATATTGTGCAAATAAGTCCAGTTTTCTTGCCTCTTTCCGGTCTATTCCAAAGTTGGTTGGATCAAAGTCTTTAATTTCACAGGCAAACTTTGTCTTAAACAGAGTTGTATCAAAACGGGTAATCATTCTTGCTCCACTCGTTCCTTTGTTAAGGTTATTGAAGTACTCCTGAATATTGTTTCCAATAGGATTAATAGTTCCTATTCCCGTTACTACTACTCTTTTTAATTCCATATGCCGGTGTTGATTAGTTACTTACTTTGCGTTTTTCTCTATGTATGAGATTGCGTCTCCAACAGTAGAAATTTTTTCGGCTGCCTCATCCGGAATGGTTATAGCAAATGCCTTTTCAAACTCCATAATAAGTTCAACAGTGTCAAGTGAGTCGGCACCTAAATCGTTAGTAAAAGAAGCTGCCGGAGTTACTTCAGATTCGTCAACTCCTAACTTGTCAACGATGATGGCTTTAACCTTAGATGTAATATCTGCCATAATTTTAAATAATTAGTTAATAAAATTGTTTTTTGTTATTTCAAAATTAGTGAGCAAAGGAAAGCAAAAAAAACGGAATAATAAAATTTCTTAAAAGTGAATTTATAATCCATTGATATTCTGTCTGTAAATTTTATCGGTATAATTATAAACAGCTTTTTTTTGTTTGCTTGTTTTGACTAACTTTGCACTCAAATTACATGGAATGTATCAAATAAAAATTGCCATATTCGCTTCAGGTTCTGGCACTAATGCCGAAAATATTGCTGAATTTTTTAAAATAAATAACCACATAAAAGTAAGCCTCATTCTTTCAAACAAAAATAGTGCCTTCGTGCTTGAAAGGGCAAGAAAACTTTGCATTACTAATTTATCATTTACAGCTGATGAACTGTATAACAGTTCTTTAATCGACTCAATCCTTAAAGAAAACAGCATCGATGCAATCGTACTTGCCGGCTTCATGATTAAGGTGCCCGACAGGATAATTGAACAATATCGGGGAAGGATTATCAATATACATCCTGCTCTGCTGCCAAAATTTGGAGGAAAAGGCATGTATGGGATGAATGTTCACAAGGCAGTTATAGAATCTGGTGAAAAAGAGTCCGGAATTACAATACATCTGGTAGATGAACATTACGACAACGGTAAAATTCTCTTCCAGAAAAGCTGTGTTGTTGAAGAGGGTGAAACACCCGAGTCGCTTGCGGCAAAAATCCACAAACTTGAATACCGCTACTTCCCGGAGGTTATAGGGAGATACTTAACGGAGTCTGTTGGTTAAATATTGGAATAGACAACCTAAACCCTACCGATTGATATTTTAATCCCCTGAATCCTGCAAAAACCCCTATCCTGGCCATCCCTGTCATTCCTATTGAGTAACCTATTTCTGAATGATGATAACCCGAATCGGTGAGCCATAAAGTACGAAAATGCAGGGCTTCTGTAACAAAAGGGGTGTTAAAAAACGGAAGGTATTTCAGAAGTATATACTCCGAACTATAGTTTACATAACCCTGTACCCATCCGTTTGGAGTCGAAAGAAGGTAATTGTCCAGCAACAAAAATCCGTTGTCAAAATCTACATCGGAAACCATTATGTCATTTGCCCGAAAGTGTTTGAAATCGGGGAAGAACAACTTCTCTTTGGAGATGAAAGTTCCGGCAGAGAGGCTGTAATTAATTTTTGAGTAGATATTAAGATTTATGCCCTGTTTAACTTCCATTTCAATTGAAGAAAAATGGGACGCAGTAGGACTATTACTTCCCGGCGCAATTCTGAACTTTGCAGAAAATGTAGGATATGAAGAACGGACATACTCCTTTTTGCCATTATTAATCCTGTAGAAGTTTCTTGGAGTATATGTGAACCCAGCCGAAAAAACAAGCGCAGTACTATTTGTTTGTACTGGAGA
Organism: Rikenellaceae bacterium; assembly: GCA_003513895.1. Taxonomy (GTDB): domain Bacteria; phylum Bacteroidota; class Bacteroidia; order Bacteroidales; family UBA932; genus Bact-08. The sequence continues at coordinate 11,424 of DOSU01000099.1, read as the reverse complement.
GTAAATATTAACCGGAATGTTAGAGCCGGGAATCTTGCCAAACAAACTTGTTTTATCACTATTATTCAGTACCCCTCTATCCTGGTAAGAAACTGCAAAATCACCTCTGAAACCGTTTGCAATATCAACGCTGTTGATAAGTTCAATGTATTTTTTGGACATGAATTTTACAGGATTGATTCCAAAGAAGAAGGATGAATATGAGTTGATAAACCTGCTGGTTCCCGGATTTGAGCTTATATCGGATGTAATGTTTCCCGCAGACAGGCTCAACTTTCCATCTCTGAGCGGAGCGTATTTATAATCAATATCGGTCTTCCACAACAACAACCTTCTCTCAGTTGAATAATATACCAAAGGACTGATTTTCAAATTTTGTCCTTTCCCTGTAAAGTATTCAAGCGAAACATTTTGACCAAACTGGTATCCGTCTACAAAATTGAAGTCTCCCACAATCTTGGCCACTCCGCCAAAAGAGAAACGCCAATTTTTTCCGATATTATATTTATGCCCAAAAAGAATCTGCTCAATTGGTTTTCCGCCTTTTCCTCCGTTTTGATTTCTTATTGAGTCTTCTGTTTTAATTTGCTTATATTCAGTCTTTAAGCTATCTACCGATTTATACGCCTTAATTTCGTCTTCTCTTAGAGGCAGCTTCCTCACCGAAAGCCAGTAAAGAGAATCCATCCTTTTTGCGGAAGAATCGACAATAACCTTTGTTGTGGAAGGAATTTTCTTTATTTCGAGACTTTGCTTCTCTTCTTTGGGCGGATCTACAATTCTTTGATTTGCCTTTGCAATTTTTGACGCCTCCCTGTTTGATGTTTTTTCTTTTAAAGGCTTGCTTTCCAGCATTTTTGCCTGTACAGAATTGTTTTCAATAATTTTATTGTACTTTATTGAGGAGTAGTAACGGCCCTCACCGTTTACTCCAAGCATATCCAGATTCACCCCAATATTATAGCCTGTAGGTAAGAAAACATTTTCTTTTACCTCGTTGTAATTAATTTTAATATTGGCTTTAATACCCGACCTGGCCGTTACCATCTCCAGATAGCTTACATTCCATGTATCCTCTACAATATAGATATGACCTGCCATGAGTTTAGAATTTCCCTTTTGCGGAACCACCAGGATTTTGTTCACTACTTTGCCCGATTCATTCGTTATGCCCTGATAAACAAATCTATAATAAGTGAGTGCGTTAGGCGATAACGGAGATACCATTCCGAAAAATTCGGGTTGATAAATACTGGATTTCATGAGTAATGAGTAATCTCCCGGATTTATCTCGTCCGGGATTGTGCTGGAAAATGCTCTTATAGTTTGCACGTAATTATTTGGAGCACTGAAGGCTATCGTTGAGATTGATTCAACAAGAAACAGCTTGTTAAGAATCATGTTGATCTCTTTTTTCTTGAACTGTAGTTTTGCAACAGCAGGAATCTTAGTAATCTTCATCGTCCCTTTTAGATAGGATTCAGCCTCATACTCTTTTACCTGATAGCGAAAAAAAGGAGCCCGGGAAATTGCTTTTCGCATAATGGCATTCCCTCTGTCCTCTCCCCTGCCCGAAAAATGCACCTCCTTGAGTTCATAAACAATTTCCTGTAAGGTTATTGTTTTACGAATGTCTTCACTTTTCATCTCAAAAGAAAACTTCTCCCTTTTGTATCCGAGAGAAGATGCTTCGCAGTTGTAAGTTCCGGCAGAAAGCTGCGTCTGAAACTCGCCGCGGATGTCTGCTGTTATGCCGGACTTGAGTTCGTTTATGTAAATAGAAGCATTGGGAATAGGGAGCCCGGCCTTATCAACTATTCTGCCCCTGAAAAACTGAGCAGATGCGGGTTGAAAAATCACCAGAAAAACAAAAAAAACGACAGCCCTCATATATGGATATTTACCAGTTGTTAAGGTGCAACTTGGCCGGCTTCCATTTGTCCTTTGGTTTATTTTCACCTTTTGGATATCCGATTGGTATGAGACAAAGCGGCCTGTACGGAAGCGGAATTGAGAGGGCAGATGCTATTTTATTCATATTTGAATCATAGGGGTAACCTGCAGTCCAAACGGCACCTAAACCAAGCGAATGTGCAGCAAGCAAAATGTTTTCGGTTGCCGCAGAGCAGTCCAGATACCAGTAATCGGATTTTTCGGGATTTCCTATAACAATAATTGCAGCCTGAGCCTCTTTTAACATCTTTGCATAAGGAAGGTCAGCGGCAAGTATCGCCATTATCTCCTTATCCTGAATAACAAGAAATTCCCATGGCTGGCGGTTCATACCAGATGGTGCTGCCATCCCTGCTTTTACTAAAAGAGTTAGTGTTTCTACAGACACAGGTTTATCGGAGTATGACCTTACGCTTGTTCTGCCGAATATTGATTCGAGAGTTGGATTTTGTGCCATAATTGCTGCATTATAAAACAATAAGATTGCTATTAGAGTAATTAATTTCGCCTTCATAAATTACTTGTTTTAATGTTTGTAAATTATCTCTGAAAAAAGATTAACGGCAGGTATGAGTATTTCGTCCGGGAACTTATAATCAGGCTGATGTATGTCTGCACCGCCCTCTCCGTTTCCAATATCAAAAAACGAGCCATTTGACTTGATTGTAAAAAATGAAAAATCGTCTGAGCCTCTTGTGGGCTCTTTTGCATATAATATTTTAAGACCTGTCTTCTCTGCTGCTTCAATTGTAATTGTATTGGCCAGGTTACTGTTTACTGTTGCAGGAAACCTGTCGTGATAGCTTATCGCTAACTTCAAACCGTTTTCAGCGGCCTTGTCGTGAGCAAATTTTTCAATTTTGCCGCATAACTTACCAAGGTCCTCATCTGCAAAACTTCTTAAGGTGAGCCTGATAGCTCCATCCCCGGGAGTGACGCCATAATTTGCTTCTCCAATTTCCACATTTACAACTGTAGCCAGCACAAAATCGGAAAATTCACTCTTTTCTTTGTTAATTCTCTTTACCTCCCCTATGATCGAAAAAATTGCATCTGAAGGAGAGACTGCCTGCTCCGGAAAGGCAGCATGTGAGGATGCTCCGGTAAATTTCATCTCCATCCCTACTGACCCTGCAGCATATGTTCCCTTGTGAATGATGATGGAATTAAGAGGATATCTTGGATTGTTGTGGAGAGCATAGGAAAAGTCAAAAACAAGGCCGAGTTTCTCAATATCCTTAACCATGAGCGCAGCTCCCTCTCCTATCTCCTCTGCAGGCTGAAAAAGCAGAAAGACCTTTCCCGGAAAATTTCTGTTTGCCGAGAGTCTTTTTGCTACTCCCAGCAAGATAGTCATATGGCCGTCGTGACCGCACAAATGCTCAAATCCCTTATCGGTCTTTATTGCATCCATTTCGCATCTGAACATTTTGGAAGGTCCTTTCATATTGCCGGCATACTCAGCAATTATACCATTACCTCCTACGCCGGTATAAATTATATCCGGAGATGTTTCCTGCAAATATTTCAGCAAAATCTTCGCAGTCTCCCTTTCGAGATGGGAGTATTCGGGACAAGAGTGAATCTCTTTGCGGATAGCTGTTAGATTTTCTTCCTCCTGAGAAGTTGTTGTGCGAACCTGTGAATTAGCCTCTATTGACATAACAATCAGAATTATTAATAATAGTATTCTGTATGAAAATTTATTTTCCATCACAATTATTTTTTCCCAAAATTAGGAAATAAATTTGGCTGTTCCTGATTAATGTCTCAATTTTGCCGCCCGCAACAGCTAAACAGAATCCTTAATGAACAAACTCTCCCGAAAGCGAGCACCCATATGCTTCAAACGTTGGAAACGAACCCCCTGGGCAGCATTTGCCTCTATGGGGAAAATCATAAAAATTGGAGTGCTGTGTGTAACCTACTCGCTCTTGGTTATGAAGAGCCAGCCATTGTTTGGGCAAAATGCAACCAAAAACACGAAGGACACAATCCGGGATCTGGAGGAGCTTATTATATCCACGGAACGACCTACGCCATTCCAGCCACTGGTACGCGTAATTGCAGTTATACAGCAGCAAGAGATAGAGCGGGCGGCCGTGAGGAATCTTCCCGATTTGCTACGGTACCTACAGGGAACAGACCTTCGAAGCAGGGGAGGCGAAGGGGTTCAGGCAGACCTGAGCATTCTGGGAGGAACATTCGACCAGACGATTGTAATGATCAATGGTATTAATTTCACAGACCCTCAAACAGGGCACCATTCTCTTAATATTCCGGTTGAAATATCACAGATTGAAAGAGTCGAAATACTTCAGGGGCCGGGCGCTTGGTCGGAAGGTTCGGTCGCATATGCCGGAGCAATCAACATTATTACAAAGAGACCTGAAAAACTTAGTGCAGATGTTTCCGTTTCCGGAGGCAGTTACGGCTTTTTCAAGGGAGAGGCAAATTTAGGATTTGCGTCTGGAGGACGATGGCAGGTTTCGGGAATCGGAGGTGGAGGATACAGCAGCTCCGGCGGTTATACTTCAAATACCGATTTCAACATTACAAACCTTTACACAAATGTATCGCTTGTTCGCAAAACAGGAGACAGAGAACATACTATTACCCTGCAGGCAGGCTACCAGCATAAGAG
>DOSU01000099.1:0-6735 GCA_003513895.1 Rikenellaceae bacterium | reverse complement strand
CTACCAGCATAAGGCTTTTGGCGCGAACAGCTTCTACACAATCGCATATCCCGAGCAGTTCGAAGAGACCCGTCTTTTCCTCTCTTCTCTGCAATATCAATATCAGTCCGGCCGGTGGCAAATTAAAGCTTCGGCATATCAAAGAAGGTTTTTCGACAGGTTTGAACTGTTCCGTTACGAAGCTCCCTCCTGGTATTCCGGACATAACTATCATCAGAACGACATTGCCGGTATTAATGTGCAGGCAGCATACCGCTGGAGACGCGCAGGCACTTCTATTGCAGGTGCAGAATACAGGTTTGAACATATTTTTAGCACAGTGCTGGGAAATGCAATTTCGGTAACGGGAACTTCAGGTGAAAATGAATCTGATTTACGGCCGGTTCCGTTTGAAGACGGGAAGTTCTTTACCAAAGAAAAAAGCAGGCATACTCCCGGGGTTTACATCAAGCACATTGTCCAGTTTGAAAGATGGAGGGTCACGGGAGGAGCGCATCTGAGCAACAGTTACGGGACAAGGTTATATGCAGGAATTTCTACAGCTTATAAAATAACGCCCTACCTTGAAGCAAATGGGTGGGCAAACAACTCATTCAGAAATCCGACATTTACAGACCTTTACTACAAAAGTCCTACCCAAACCGGAAATACAGAACTGAAACCCGAAGAGGCAGTTGCTGCCCAAATGGGTTTAAGGTTAACAAAAGTGAGTATCAGAGCATCTCTTTCGGGATTTTACAGATATGGATATCGAATAATCGACTGGACTAGAGCAAGCGGCTCCGACCAGTGGCAGGCAAGCAATATCACAAACATTGCATCGGCAGGCGGGGAGGTTAATATTTCATATTTCTCCCCATATGGCAGTTTTGACAAAGCCCGGCCTGATTCAAAAAGAAATTCCTTTCGTGGAAATGGGTCCTTTCTCAACAGCGCAGGTATTTCATATGCATACCTCACCGTGTCGAAGGAAAGCGAAAACCTTCATTCTCTCTATGCAACCGATTTCCTGCGCCACAAGGCATCTGCTTTTGTGGACCATAAAATCATTTCGAAACTGAGTGCACGATGGGATGTAAGCTTTCAGAAACGCGACGGTACCTATCTGGGGCCGGGGAATATCGAAACCTCATACAAACCCTTTGTTCTTGTGGATGTCCGGTTATTGTGGAGTGCCAAAAAATATAAGATTTCTGTTGAGGCAACCAACCTTTTCAACACAAATTACCTGTACATAGGTAATCTTCCTCAGCCGGGCCGATGGATAAAAGCCGGGCTGGCGCTGAACTTATAAAATAATAAGACTGGCATTAATCATAGATTGTATCCAAACTCCGGCATCGATTTTTGCCTGGTTTTTCGCAACACTATATTTCTGGATTAAGAGCTCCTCAACATCTTCATTTTGAAATTCCCTTTCCTGCAAAGAGTTCCATAAATACTCAGCTGTACTGTTTAGCATTACTACTTTGGTGAGGTCTACGCCTGATGCCCCTTTTAAAACCAGCATCTTTTCTCCGGCAATTTCGCGCAATGTCAAATCAGGTATTAGTTTCATTTGTGACAGTTATGTGATTAATATTTAAACGTTTCCTTATGTGTATTATTATCCTGTTCAGAAGGATTCGTCCTCTTCGGACTGATAGTTTCATTAGTCCGGTTTTGGGTACCTCAGCTACTGCAACTACATCAGAAAACCCTATTTCTTCTTTCTTCTCAAGAGCATCTCCCTTTGTAATGATTTTTCCTTCCGGGGAGTTAGTGCCTTGGATTTCAATAATTCTATGAAGCAAAAAAGCCTCTTTGTAACGAAAAAGAACTACATCTCCTGTTTTAAGATTCTCAGGAATAAAGGGGTGGAGAGTTACAATGTCTACACCATCTAAAAGAAGGGGACTCATGCTATTTCCGCGCACAGTGAGGCGTACACTGTTTCCGGCCTTAATGCCCTCTTCAATGATTTTTAGTGCCTCTGTATTTGGAATGATCTTTTTCATTTATATACGGTTTCCTTAACCATCTCAGCCGCCTCACGATTTGGCAGGCAGTGTAAGAGATATACCGGGGTGGTTGAGATTACTTTTGAAATAATTTCGCAAATATGCCCTTCGAAGAAGTTGTCCTTTAGAAATGCCGGAGGGAATGACGGGTATAGTGCTCCAAAAGATTCAAGAGTGCTAAGCTTTTGTAATTTGTTAAAGGGATGCTGCTTAATCCTTACAATTGCCTTAACCGGGTAGCTCTCGTTTATGTATACTTGCCCCTTTCCGCTCCAGGGCGACCCGTGAACACAGGTCTCACCTTCATCTATACTCAAAATAGGGCTGTCATCGTTAAGAAGTCTGCTGCCTTCAATATGATTTAGCCAGAGCCTGGTATGTGTGCTTTTGCCTGTTCCTGACTCCCCAAGAAACAGCACCGCACTGTTATTATAAATAATCACCGATGAGTGGAGTGCCGAGAATTTTTGGGGAATTCCTGTAAATGCAAGTGCCATCCATAGCGAAAATTTAAGACGAGCAGGGCTTGGCAGGATAGTTCGTCCATTTTCAAAGTCTGGCATTAACCGGCATTTTACCTTTGGAGAACCAATTTCCATTGCAAACTCGATTGAACCGGCACCTCCTTTTTCTTCGATTGTAAAGAAATATTTACTGCCTTTTTTGCAGAACTTGCAGGAATCCTCTTCAAGGTTAAAAGTATGAATAACTTTATTATCAATATCTGACGATAACAATTCCGGTTCCTCCGATTCAAATTCCCGGGATAACTGTATCAATGGTTCTTTATCATCATATGAGTCATGGAAATGGACAAAACCCGGGAGAAGTCCTGCTAAGTTCTCCGGATATTCTGTATGTATCTCTACGTACCTGTTTGCAATTTTATAATTCAATTTGTTTCCCATTCAGCTTAAATCTATTATTCTGTCGCAAATACTAAGTAAACTATCCTTATGAGATACAATCACCACAGTCATGTTTTTATCCCGAAATGCCGGGTGTTCCAAAGTCCTGGCAATTTCTTCCTCTGTTTTATTATCCAGCGCAGAGGTAGGTTCGTCAAGCAAAAATACATCTGCCTGTTTATAAAATGCCCTTGCTATTGCAACTCTCTGTTTTTCGCCACCGGATAAACGGCAGCCACCATCTCCTATTCTTGTATTAACTCCCATTGGTAGACTATCAACCAATCCTTTAAGTGATGCCCGCTCAATAGCCAGATTCAGCCTGTCGTTGTCTGTTTCCTGCGACAAAATTATATTCTCTGCCAGAGTAGCATCCATTATAAATATATCCTGAGATACATATCCCACCCGTTTATGCCATTCGCCTCTGTTTTGCGTACTGAGCGGAGTGTCGTCAATATAAATATCCCCTTTTAAAGGTTTATAAAGCCCTAGTAAAAGGTAAAGCAGAGTGCTCTTCCCGGAACCGGAAATCCCCTTTATTCCAACTTTTTCTCCTTTGTTAATTATTATTGAGAAGTTGGTAATTGTCAAATATCTTTCTTCAAATCCAAAGCTAACATTCCTGAATTCAAGCTTATTATCAAATTTTACAGAATCTTTTGAGTAAGGTACCTGCACATTATCAATATTGCTCTCTTTGCTTATCTCTTTAATAATTTCGAGAGTATATTTGTTTGATTTAATTACCGAATATTGAGAAACAGCAGACCTCAGGGCAGGCATGAGTTTTAGAGTAGCTACTGCAAAAAGAGCTATAAGCACACGAAAATTGCCGCCATTGCTATCAAAAAAATATCCGGCTAAAACAACTCCAATAATTACAATAATAACCCCTATCTCTATTAGTTTGGAAGAGATGCTCCTCAGGCTTTCCGTTCTCTCTTTAGAATCTGAAATTGCATTCAGCCCTTTTTCAAAAACTCTTATAAGTTTTGGAAATGAGTTATTTACCTCTACTTCGGCATAGCCTTTGAATGTTTCAATGGTGACCCTCCACTGGCTTTTCTTAGCCTCATTATCGGACTTGCCGGCTCTTTGCAGTTCTCCTCCTATTTTCATCTGATAAAAAAGGAGAAGCGGGAAAAAGAGGACAACTTCCATTAGAGCAATATAAATGTTTACAAATGCAAGAGATGTAACTATTAAAATCGCCAGAATTAAATCTCCGGCCAGAATTATTGCAGGGCCAAGCACGCCAAAAACATATGAGTAGCAAACAGTATTTGTGTTGTGAGAAAGTGCCGAAGAACTGTTCTCTTTTATGAAAAGCAAACCTTTGTTATAGTAACTGGTAAAAAGCGATTTCGAATAATGAGAGAATATCTTTAAAAGAGATCTGTTTTGATGGTTGTTAATCTTGTGAAGAGCAAAATTTTTCAATAATGTGAATATCATAACCACTCCGCAAACCAACAAAAGAAACGTCCCAAAACTGTCGATATTCAGCCCTGTGTAGATTCGTTTCAGCCACTCGTTTTTTGCAATTCCGTCCTCTTCAAGCAGAAGCAGCAAAAGGGGAACAAACAACGCCAGACCAGCCATTTCAAGAAACGCCCGCATTACAGTGAAAAAAATCAACAACAACCATTTAGAACTTATGCGGAATATCTTTGGCATATTAATTCCAGTTTTGGGGTTGAAAGTTTTGATGTATTCTAAACATGAATGATTTAAAAAAGAGCCCGTTTTCCATTAAATCATACTTCCATTTTGAACGAAAAAGCATTTTTACACCCAGTAATTTTCTGAGTGGTACCCACATCGTCTCAAGTTCATTTTTGTCAATAGATCTGTATTTGTTAAAAAAAGTATCTTCTAAAACCCGGCTTGTAAGAATCTCTACTTGCTGCCGGTCATTTAAAAAATCCGGAAAATTTTCATTTGGCATGCCCAAATACTTATGACCAATAGCCAAAAATGAGCAAATTAAACTGTACTGTCTATTCCCTCTCATAACTTTTTCAAAATTGGCAAAATCTATTCTCGCTTTGTTCCTTTCAAAAAAGAGGGCTAAATCGCAAAAATGCCTCAACACCAGCCCTGATGCTAAAAAATGAGTAATGTCATGACGGGAAAGGAAGATTGCTGTAAAGTCGGGCGTTGGAATATGAATCTGAGTGTCATCTGTCATTATTGTGTCGAACCCCTGTTCAGCAAGCACCTTGTGCAAATGCTTTTCCAGATTTTTGTCGGCTTTGGTATACTCTACATTAAGAAATGTCTTGTGGTTTTCGACAGGAACCCCTTTAAAAAAGAACTTTGAGTGTTTTGAGCCTTCTTTTTCAACTTCAATTCCGAAATCTTCGATAACTCTATTGCCTTTTTCATAATCTCCAAAAAGGAAAATATCAATATCTCCGCACTCTCTGTGATTTGGATCTGGATAGAGTTCACTCAATCCAATACCTTTAAGCAACAGCATCTCTATACCATTCTCCCTAAAAAGGGCGACTAACTCTTTAATAACCGCTCTCTGCCTTTTGTTCCTTGCCTCCAGCTTTTGAACACTAAGTTCCCAGCGAATAAGCAACTCACGGGAGAGCCCCTCCATTTGCACCAATCCGTCCCGGGCAACACACAATACACCTTGCCTGGCAGCCAGATTGACAAGACTGTTCCAATCCAGACCATCCGGAAAATCTAAAAAGGCCTCTCTGTTTTTAAGTAAGCACAGAGAGGCCTTTATTAGTGATAACAGTGTATTTTGCTCGTGACTGAAGTTCATTGTGTTAATCTTTGATGCAGCGAACAAAAATACCGTAAGTCTTATTAGATTGGAGAGTGTAAATATATTTGTTATCGTAGGACAAGAGCAGATGTCCGCCATCGCTCCCATAACTAGTAGAATTCCGGTAACAACTGTATTTAGTAATGTCTAAATATGTTCCAACCTCGTTACGGTAGCCACCAGAAAGGGCTGTGAAGCCACTACTGTTGGTTGCCCCGGTGTTGGGGCTTGCCCAATGTGTGGTTCCGGTTTCTTTTAACTCTCCTCCGGCAACATACTGGCCTCCTAAAAAATCAATTAAGGTTGTCCACTCTTCTACTGTGGGTACATGCCAGCCAGCAGGGCAAATATTTTTACCACCGTTGCTTGCAACTTTTGTAGCATCATTATTATCTACGGTATACCAATTGTACAAAGCACCATAGGTCGCACCGTAATCTGTGCCAACATTGTTATTGTAATAGCAATAAGCTCCTTGTGTTCGACCACCCCATAAAGTATTATCCGTCACATTTGGAATATCAGAACCATCATTATATTTGGTGGTTTTCAGGTTTTGTGCCATCCATACCTGGGTGCCAATCAGTACTGTTGAATAAGTATTGCCGTCTATGTCGACGACAGCATCTGTAGCAGTTGCAGCATCTATAGTAACCACATATTTGACCCCGCGTTTAAAGCCTCCGGCAGGTGCTGCTTTGTTAATGTATTTCCAGGTTGTACCATCAGTTGATAGGCTAATAAGGCAATTACCTGTAGGTGTTCCCGGGTTGATAACCATGTAAACCTTAGTGTCGGTATTGTTGGATGTTAGTGTTGCAGATAAGGTAAGGGTTGTTTTCACCTCACTTGATACTCCTGTCTGGCTGGCAAAAGTATAGGAGACGTCAGTTGCAGGAGTTGCTTGAGTAACATCAATAGTGCCGCCACTAAATGCAAGAGTGGTATTTGTTGCTAGTTTAACAGCCTTTAGCTGCCCTGTACCTTTGATCTGGAACTCAATAACTGTAAAAAGATGGTTGTATTTCAGGTTTAC
>DOSU01000078.1:6009-6139 GCA_003513895.1 Rikenellaceae bacterium | reverse complement strand
CAGAGATATTCTCTGCGTCTTCTGAGCAATTATCACTTATTCAGCAAGTTGCCTGGTCGCAGTCGTAGCTCGAAAATTGTCCGCGAACCATCAGCATCCTTTATCCGGCCTTGTTTTCCACAAAAAAGCA
>DOSU01000078.1:0-5906 GCA_003513895.1 Rikenellaceae bacterium | reverse complement strand
CCGGCCTTCATCAAAATCGCAGTGAATAATCTGAGTTATCCATCTGATCCATCTGCTTTAAGTTGGAATTACCTTGTAACCAATACTGGTTTGCCAAGACCAAGTGATTCCAGCGGTTTCATTTGAGTTTTGGCATCACCTACAACAACAAACACCATTTCGTTTACATTAAGGTTTTTCTGAATTACCTCTTTTGCTTTCTCAACGGTCATGTTTTTAATTTCGGCTTCTTGTTGCTTAACATAGTCAAACGGCATATTGTAGCTTGCAATATCGTCAAGCATTTCTACTAATGCACCAATAGTTTCGAACGATGAAGCTTTTGCGCGTAACATTGAATTTTTGGTTGTTTCCAGCAATTCGTCGTTGAATGCTTCGGCGTAGTTTCCTATGAGATCATGGAACAATTGTACCGATTCTTTGGTTGCACTGCCCTGAACGCTTGAAGAGGCCATGAAAGTATTCAAATATTCTGCCCCCATTACAACAGAGTATGCTCCGTATGTAAAGCCTTTTTGCAGGCGGAGTACATCAAACAGCATTCCTTGCGAACCTGAACCCAAACGGTAGTTTGCAATTACCGAAGGATAGAAATCCGGACTGTTAAATGGTACACTTGTTTTGCTCACAACTATCATCGACTGCGGTGCGCCGGGATAATCCACGAAGTAAATTGTTCCTCTCTTTGCAGCAATACCTGCCTTAGGTTCAGGAACAGTTACATCTTTAGCTCCCCATTTCTCTACCAGAGAAGCAAGAATCTTTTCGGTTTTTTTCTGGTCAATTGCACCGGCAATTGTGAGGTTGGCGATTGAAGGACTGTAGTTTGCATTGTAGAATGCTTTTATGTCGTCCATTGTAATGGCATCGACACTCTCAGGGGTACCAAATGCTTCCATTGCAAGGGTTGCATTGTCGCCGAATAAAAGTTTGGCTGTTACATTCAATGAAATTGAACGAGGGTTTACAGAGTTTTGACGAATTCTTGATTTGATTTCGCTCTTAATTCTGGCCAGTGCTGCTGAGTCATACCTTGGCTGGAGCATCATCTCTTCGGTGAGGGCTATAACTTCTTTGAAGTTTTTTGACAATCCCGAAATTGAAACGCCCATTCCTTCAACATTGGACATAAATCTGATCCTTGCTCCAAGCAAACCCATTGCGCTTTCAAGTTCTTCAGGTGTTTTTAGCGCTGTGCCTTCGTTCATGAGGGCAGCAGTGATGTACGAGAGACCTGTTTTTCCTTCGGGATCCAATAGCAATCCGCCCTTCATGCTGATGTTTGCCTGTATGAGAGGAAGCTCATTGTGTGTAATCCCATAAATTGACATACCGTTTGCACGTTTGTTTGTCCAGATAGCAGGAACTGTAATTTCCGGAGCATTTGGAAGCAATTCCGGTTCAACTGAACGGTCAATGGCCGATGGTGTGCGTTCGTACTCATCGTCTGCAATTTTTCCCCCTTTTGATTTCATTGTCTGCTCGGCAACGTTTTCAACAGCTACAGTAGCAGTGGCCGATTCGGCAAGAGCAAGTTCCGGTTTGCCTTTTGGAACGATGCTAAGAGCATAGTAAGGACGGCCTTTGAAGTATTTTTCATACACTCTCAAAATATCATCTTTGGTTACTGCCTGATATTTTGCCAACTCTTTAAATGATTTGTCGGGACTTCCGCCAAATTCATTGTCGCGTGCCATCATAAGGGCTTTTCCCTGAACTCCGCTTAAACGGTTGTACAGTCCAACTTCCTGCATTACTTTGAGTTTTTGCAATTCCAGTTCGTCCACTCCGTCTTTTTCAAATCTTGCATAAGCCTCTTCAACAGCAGCATATACATCGTTAAGATTTACTCCTTCAAATGCCCGTATGCCAATTTGTGTATAACCGGCAACCTCGCGAGACATATTATAGGCACCTACGGAAGGTGCAAGTTTTTTCTCCTCAACAATAACTTTGTATAACGGAGATTTTTTGCCGTTTGCAAAAAGTCCTGTAAAATATTGGAGTGCATATGAATCTTCGTTGAATTGTTCAACAGTTGGGTATGCGAGTGTAATTTGAGGAAGTTTTGCAAATGCATCTTCAAAAACCATTTTCTTTGTGGCTTCGAAAACAAGAGGTTGAACTGTTGGTTTTTCAACATCTCCACCTTTTTGTATTTCTCCAAAATATTTTTGAATGAGCTCTTTTGCCTGGGCAATGTCAAAGTCACCGGCAAGCACCAAAGTTGCATTGTTAGGAACATAGTATGTGTGATAAAACTCTTTTACATCGTCGAGAGTTGCGCTTTTAAGATCGGCAATTTCGCCAATAGTTGTCCAGCTATATGGGTGGCCGGCCGGAAACATCTCTTTTGCCATAATTGTACTTGAATGTCCATATGGCTGGCTGTCGTAATTCTGGCGTTTCTCGTTTGAGACAACATCAATTTCGCGCTCAAGCCCGCCCTGAGTAACGGTATTAATGAAGAATCCCATACGATCCGATTCCATCCATAGAATTTTTTCCATTGCATCTCTTGGAACTGCTTCGTAGTAGTTTGTACCGTCGGAATTAGTGGATCCGTTAAACTCCCCGCCCAGGTTTGCTATTTTCTGAAAGAAAGCATTTCTTGGCAGATTCTCGGAACGCTGGAACAGCATGTGCTCAAAAAAGTGTGCAAATCCTGTCTTTCCGGGCTTCTCTCTGCCGGAACCGACATGATATTGAATTGCGATTGCAACCAAAGGATCTGAGAGATCCTGGTGAAGAACGACCTTAAGGCCGTTATCAAGAGTGTACTGTTCATACTTGAGCTCAACCGTATCTTTTTGGGTTGAACAGGCCATAGCAAAAAGTGCTAATGCTGTGAATGTTAGTGATTTGAAGAGTTTCGACATAAAGGTTATAATTTGAGTTAAATGAATTCTACGAAATTTAAAGATTTTTTATCATTTAATTGAAAAAAAGTTACCTTTGCGTCGTTCCAGAGCAAGGGAATCCCGTTAAATCCGGGAACAGTACCCGCTGCTGTGAAGCTTATCCCTAAACAGGGTTATCTTCAGTCGGCCACTGCCGTAAGGTGGGAAGGCAAGAGATATAAAAGCTGAGTCAGAAGACCTTCTGGGAACAAAACTTTATTAATCGAACTTTCGGGAAAAGGAGAGCGATGACAAACCGGCTATTATTTTCTGTTATTACTATTCTATTTGTACTGGGTATTTACTATCCGGCAAGTTCCTCGTTCGCACAAGCGAGAGACACTCTAAAGGCGCAACCGTATAGAAAACTGGACTCTGTAATTATAAGAACTCCCTTTAAAAGGTCTGTAAGCGAGAACAAAAGGTTTGGCATTGGGACCAAAATTGTGGCAGTATCGAAGGAATCTCTTGCGAAAATGCAAATGAGTTCTCTTGCCGATTTTATACAGAAGGAAAATGCTGCTTACCTTAAAGAGTATGGGAGAGGAATGGGAGCATATATCTCCGTAAGGGGAACATCCGCTTCTCACACGACTATCGCATGGAACGGGCAGAGTTTGTCGGTACCCACTATGGGGCAAACAGATCTTTCGCATATTCCGCTCTACTTTTTCGATGCAATGGATATTCACATAGGAGGCAGCTCTGCACTTTATGGCGATGGCAGCATCGGAGGCAGTATCCAGCTTAAAACAAAACCAAAATGGGAGAGGGGTGCTCATGGAGATGTACTCATATCTGCCGGAAGCTACGGAACTCTTTTTACCGGAGGAACCATTAGGATTTCGAACAACAGAATCGAATCAAGAAGCAGCGTTCTCTATTCAATTGCAAAGAACAACTACAGATTTGAAAACAACACAAAACCAGGCCGGCCGGAGGAGTATCTCAACAATTCCGCATACAGCAATTACGGCGTGCTTCAGGAGCTTTTCGGGAAGATAAAAAACGGAGGCATTCTCTCTTTCAGCCTTCTCTATCTCGATTTCGACAGGCAAATCCAGCCTTCGGTTTCATTAAACGACAGGCCGGAAAGTTATGCTTCAATTTACGATAGGAATTTCAAAACTTCTTTAGGATACAACAATTCGGCAAAGAGATTTTCGTATGGGGCTATGGCTTCTTATTCGTATGACCACCAGAGATATAAAGAAGACATCATTGCTGCTCATAAATTTAATGCATCGGCCGAAGGGGAGTACAAGACAGATAAATTCACTCTTAAAGGGGGGATTTCGGGTACTTATATCAAACCGGTTGTCCACTCCTATGCCGATTCTGTTTACGAGCAGAGGGGCAATGTCTATTTGCTTGCAAAATATTCGCCTTTTATTCCGGTAACTCTTTCTGCAGGGCTCAGATATACTCTCATAACCAACAGCACATTGCCTTTGATGCCATCGCTGGATGTCAGGGTTATGCTTCTTAACCGTTCCGGACATACACTCTCTGCAAGGGTGTCTGTGTCGCGCAGTTCAAAGGTTCCAACTCTAAACGACCGCTACTGGGGGGGGCTTCACCTCTACTTGCAAAGTGAGAAATCTTTTACCTCAGAGGGTGGTCTTGACTATAGCTGGTTCAAAGATTCGTGGGGCGTAGACGGTTTTGTAACACTATACAGAAGTGAGGTTGACGACTGGATCCGCTGGCTTCCTGCCGGGCAGGTCTGGCGACCGCAAAATATTCCGGAAGTGCTGTCTCATGGTGCCGAAGCCGGGTTTAAAATAACAAAGGAGATTTCGGATCTTAAAATCTCTCTCAGCACAAACTACTCGTACACGAATATTGTTACGGTAAAGCCTATCTGGCCCGAAGATCCTGCAAAGGGGGAACAACTTGCCTATCAGCCAAAGCACTCGCTCAGAGCTTCGCTTCGCGCCGATCTTAATAAGTGGTCGGTCTATGCAGGAGTCTATTATACAGGAGAGAGAACCACGCTTGACATTTATGATATTCTACCCTCATATATTATTGCCGATGTAGGTCTCATATACAAATTCTCCCTGTTTGGAGAAGACTTTACAGCAAACGCTGTAGTGAAGAACATATCCGATGCCAGCTATCAGAATGTGAAATTTTATGCGATGCCGGGCAGAAACTGGCAAATGTCCCTTCAATGGAAATTTTAGTTTAAGAAATAATAAAAATAGATTTAGAAATGAAAAAATGTTTTTTAAGACTTGCCTATGCCGCATTGTTATTGCTGCCTCTCACTTCATGTATAAAAGAGGATCCGATTCCTGAAGTTACCTTCGACAAGAAGGTGCTCATAATTAACCAGGGAAATTACAGCGAGCAGTCGGCAAGTATCTCCCTTTTTGACGAAAACACAATGCAAATTACAAATCGCATATATGAAACTGCAAATGGAATTTCGATAGGCGCTACCATCGTTTCGGGAGTTGTATCTCCGGACAAAGAGGCATATCTTGTTTGCAATAACCCCGATAAAATTGAGATTATTGAAGCATCCACAGGCAAATTGAAAAGTACGATTACAGAGGGACTTGCTTCGCCAAGAAATGTAATTATAACAGACACTTACCTGTTTGTGACAAACTGGGATTATGATCACATTGTAAATGAAACTGGATGGTGGGAATTTAACAAATCATACGTTTCCGTTTATGATATCAGAACAAAAGCACTTATTAAAAAAATACTTGTGGGAACAGATGCCGAAGGTATTGCACTTTACGGAAACAGACTGTTTGTTGCAGTTAAGGAGGGAGTAAAGGTTCTTGATGTGTCTGATGCAAATATGCCTTCGGTTTCCACCATAAGGGCAACAGGATTTACAGGTGGTGCAAAACATCTTGCTTTTGACAACAGTTTAAAACTATGGGCGTCTTTTCCGGACAAGGGACTCGTTCAAATTGATCCTGTTTCGCTGGCTGTCACCGGCACCGTTGAGGTTCCTGTAGACGGAATGGACGGCTTTATTGT
>DOSU01000037.1:15622-24013 GCA_003513895.1 Rikenellaceae bacterium | reverse complement strand
GAGATAGATTTTAGCATCCGGATATGTGCAATTGTTCCCAGAATGTCATACCTGGCAAGCTTAATGTCGAACTCCCTGTCTCTTCCTACGGTGAACTCCTGAACAATTTCATCGGGGGTTCCCTGTTTGCTCCACAATACACTCATATCTATAAATTTAAATTGTTTAAAAAGTTGATATAACCGGAAATTCCATCATTTATCTCCCCTGCAAGAACATATTCATCTGCCTGGTGAGAGCGTGATGAGTCTCCGGGACCCATTTTGATTGCAGGACATTTGAGCCTCATCCAGTCCGATGTTGTTGGAGACACATAACAATTAACTCCTGTACTATGCGCACATTTAATAAGCGGATGGTCATAAGGGGTAATAGAACATTTATTTCTAAGAGAACGGGGTTTTAACTCGCTTTTAATATTGGCTGCCAGTATTTCCATTATCTCTGTATTTGAATATTGTTCGGTAGGCCGAATGTCTATAACAAATTTACAAACATCCGGTATAACATTATGCTGAGTTCCCGCCTCTATCTGGGTTACACTCATTTTTACCTTGCCCATGAGGCCGGAATTCTTTTCAAATTCGAAATCCTTAATAAAGTCGATGTCTTCAATTGCTGCCATAATAGCATTTATCCCCTCTTCTCTTGCCGCATGCCCGCTAACACCTTTTGCAGTTGCATCGACCACCAGCAGACCTCTTTCGGCAACAGCAGCCTGCATTTTTGTAGGCTCTCCAATAATTGCACATGTAATAAAAGGATACTTTTCGACTACCAAATCCATCCCTTTTGAACCTGAATTTTCCTCTTCACACGAAAGCACCATCATGAGGTTAAAACTCAATTCTCTCTCATAAAAATACTTAAAAGTCTCAATAATTGAAACCACCGAAGCTCCGGCGTCGTTGCTGCCCAAACCGGATATCCTGTCTTGTTGTTCAGGAGGATTATAAGGATCGAATGAATAACCTGCCGACGGCTTGACTGTGTCCAAATGAGAATTGATCATAACGGTGGGTTTTGAAGAATCATATCCCTTTGCAAAACAGCATATATTATTGACCAGCCTGTTGAATGTTATTCCATGCTGCAGCAGATGGGAACAGATGAGATTAGCCGCTTCCTCTTCGTTTCCGGAAAAGGAGCGGATGGCAATCTTCTTTCTTAAAAGAGCCACCGCACTTGCAGTCATTTCAACAGTATCAACATTTTTCATATTTAAAACCTAAGCATTGTTCCTCCTTCGGAAGAGAGATTAGACCAGTTCTTGATATACACCTCCGAAACTCCCCCTTCCAATGCAAAAAAAGCATTATCAAGCTTTGGCAGCATACCGTCAGACACTGCACCTTCGTTTTTGAGTTTTGTATAACTCTCTTTTGTTATAAGAGGAATAACGCTTTTCTCATCTTTAATATTATAAAGCACACCCTCTTTTTCGAAACAAAAAATAAGTTTTGTGTAGTAACTTTCGGATAAAGCTGCTGCAATACAGGATGCCATTGTATCTGCATTTGTGTTAAGAAGGGATCCGTTCCTGTCGTGAGTTATTGCACAGAATACGGGAGTTATTCCTCTTCCCAGGAGACTCGCCAGCACACCTGTGTTTATCTCATCTGGAGAAATATCTCCTACAAATCCAAAATCGACTGGGTCGGGAGATCTTCTTTTTGCAGGTATAACTCCTGCGTCGGCTCCGGAGAGCCCAAGTGAATTGCATCCGATTTTTTGCAACTGAGCAACTATGCTTTTATTGATCCAGCCTGCATAAACCATTGTGCAGATTTTTAGAGTTTCGGCATCGGTTATGCGCCTGCCGTTGTGCATCTTTGTCTCGATTCCGAGTTTTGCCGATATTTCACTGGCAAGGATTCCCCCTCCATGAACGAGAATCTTTGGCGCTTCAATCTTATTGAACATCAAAAGAAACTCAGAAAGAGATTCGGGGTTGTCAACTACATTTCCTCCGATTTTAACAACTGTAAGTGCTTTCATGTTTTTATATTCTCAAATTATAACGACCTCAGAATTTCCCTGATTACAACCTGAGCAGATACCACTCTGTTTGCAGCTTCGGGAATAACTATTGATGCCGGCGAATCTATCACTTCGTCCGATACTATCATGTTTCTTCTAACCGGAAGGCAGTGCATGAACTTTGCATTATTGGTGAGTGCCATCTTGGCCTCGTCTACCATCCAGCTCCTGTTCATATTCATGATCTGGCCATAGTTTGGATCTTTAAATACCGACCAGTTCTTTGCATAGATAAAATCGGCTCCCTCATATGCCTTTTTAATATCATACTCAATTATGGCTTTACCGGAAAATTGCTCCGAGAGCTCATAACCTTCGGGGTGTGTAATTACGAATTCATAATCCGTTTCGTTCATCCACTCGGCGAAAGAGTTAGGTACAGCCTGAGGAAGAGCTTTCGGATGAGGAGCCCAGGTGAGGACAACCTTTGGCTTTTTTACTGTTTTAAACTCTTCGATTGTAATGAGATCGGCAAAACTTTGAAGCGGATGACGGGTTGCTGCCTCCATACTGAAAACAGGCTTGCCTGAATATTCAATAAATTGATTAATAACAACTTCATTGTAATCATCGGCCTTATTCTCAAGTTTTGCAAAAGAGCGAACCCCAATAATATCGCAATATGAACCCATTACTGGAATTGCTTCGAGTATGTGTTCGGATTTATCTCCATCCATAATAACACCCCTCTCCGTTTCCAGCTTCCATGCACCCTGATTTACATCGAGGACAATTACATTCATACCCAGATTCATGGCTGCCTTCTGTGTGCTAAGTCGTGTCCTTAGGCTTGAGTTGAAAAAAACCATCAAAAGAGTTTTATCTCTGCCAAGTTCTTTGAAGCCAAAAGGATTAGTTTTAACTTCTTTGGCCAGCTCCAATGCTTTTGAAAGCGGACCTATTTCTTTTACCGATGTGAAATGTTTCATTGTATTTCGCCCTCTAATTCTTTATATGCCTTTATGAATCTGTCTGCCTCTGCTTTTGTTATGTTCAGGGGAGGGAGCAACCTAATAACATTGCTGCCGGCAGATCCGGTGAAAACGCTTTTCTGGAACAGAAGCCTCTCCCTTATTTTTTCGTATCCCTCATTAAGAACAATGCCTATCATGAGGCCCCTTCCTCTAAGCTCTTTGATTGATGGAGAATTCGTTAACGAAGAGATAATGTACTCCCCAATTTTTATCGAATTGCCAATAAGCTTCTCCTTTTCCAAAATGTCAATTACAGCTATAGCCGCCGTGCATGCAAGATGATTTCCCCCGAAAGTTGTTCCAAGCATCCCTGCAACTGCTCCAATCTTTGGTGAAATAAGAACGCCGCCAATCGGGAATCCGTTTCCCATCCCTTTTGCAGTTGTAATCATATCCGGCTTGATTCCGGAATACTGATGGGCAAAAAACTTTCCGGTGCGTCCATATCCACTCTGAACTTCGTCAAGAATGAGCATTACCCTATGCTTTTCGCAAAGCCGCCTGAGTTCCTTCAGGAATTTGGTATCCGGCGAAATAATTCCTGCCACACCCTGGATACCTTCAATTATAACAGCTGCATATTCTCCTTTAGAAAGCTCTTTTTCGGCAAGGCCGATTTCATTCATTGGAATAAAAGTAACCTTGGCGGTTTTGTTGAATGCCGAACGTATTTTTGGATTGTCTGTGACTGCAACGGCTCCGGCTGTTCTGCCGTGAAAAGCTCCTTTAAAAGCTAAAATCCGGCTTTTACCTGTCTGGAATGAAGCAAGCTTTAATGCATTCTCGTTTGCCTCCGCGCCTGAATTGCATAAAAACAATGAGTAATCGGAGTAATCGCTTATTTTGCCAAGTTTTTGTGCGAGTTCACTTTGAAGAGAATTTTCAACTGAGTTCGAATAAAACCCCAGTTTCTCAATTTGCGACTTAATAGCCTCAACATAATCCGGATGGGAATGTCCTACAGATATTACTGCATGACCGCCATACATGTCGAGATACTCTTTTCCGTCCTTATCCCAGAGCCTTGCTCCTGATCCCTTTACCGGTTCTACCGGCCATAATTTGTATACTTCAAAATTTTTCATTCCTCTTGAAATTAAAACGCCGATCCCTTTAGTTTCAGGCCGCAACTCTCTTCAAATCCAAACATAATATTCATATTCTGGACTGCCTGTCCCGATGCTCCTTTTATGAGATTATCAATGACAGATGTTATATGAACAAACTCTCCGTGCCTCTCTGCCTGAATCAAAACCTTGTTTGTATTAACCACCTCCTTAAGGCTTATTGTCTCTTTCGAGAGATATACAAAAGGAGATTTAATATATGCAGTTTCATACAGATTCCTCAGCATTTCATTTGAATACTCCTTTGAAACCCTGGTATATACGCTTGCAAGTATTCCTCTTGTAAAATCTCCTCTGAGAGGAATGAAATTAATTTGAGGAACAGTATCTCCGGCAAACAGGCTTAATGTTTTGCCTATTTCTGGCAGATGCTGGTGATTAAATGGCTTGTAGACGGAGATGTTTGACTCCCTGTAACTAAAATGGGAAGAACCCGAAAGGTTTTTTCCTGCTCCGGTTGAGCCCGTAATTGCATGGATGTGTATTTCATCTTTTAGCAGAGACTCCTGGGCAAGCGGGGCAAGCGCAAGTGTGATAGCTGTTGCAAAGCAACCGGGATTTGCAACATAATTCGTGTTTTTTATCTTATCAAGGAAAAGCTCACTCAATCCGTAGACAAAACGATGATTTTCAAAGGTATTGTCGATACGGAAGTCCGATCCCAAATCAATAATTTTGCAACCTTCCGGCAGTTTGTTCTTCTGCAGAAATTCTCTGGAAAGTCCGTGGCCCAAAGCCATAAACAGGATATCCGGTTCTCCGGTTTCATCTGTAAACTTAAGGTCGCATTCGCCAAGAAGGTCTCTGTGGACGGAAGAAACGCTCTTACCGGCCAGTGATGTGCTAATAAGCCATCTCAGGTCTGCTTCCGGATGGTTTTGAAGAATCCGGATGAGTTCACCTCCTGTATAACCGGTTGCTCCGGCAATTGCTACTTTAACCATTTTTATGAACTGAATAATAAATTTTCAACGGATTGGCCAGAACTTTTGTAAAGCCTATAACATCTGCTCCGGTAAAGGACTTGTTCATTTCTCCATACTCGCCGAAAGCCGAATTCATAAGGTCGTACTGAGTCGAACATCCAAGAACTGAAAAATGATATGGGCGAAGCTCAACTGACACCTCTCCTGTTACACTGCCCTGAGTATCGTCAAGGAAAGTTTCAATGTTTCTTGCCAGTGGGTCCAGATACTGTGCTTCATGCATCAACTGCCCGTACCATCCTGCCAGCTGATCTTTCCAGTACAACTGACCCTTTGTGAGGGTGTGCTTCTCAAGCAAATGATGGGCTTTAATAATTATCATGGGTGCTGCCGCTTCAAATGCAACCCTGCCTTTAATCCCGATTATTGTATCACCCACATGAATATCCCTGCCAATAGCATATTCAGATGCGATAGTGTTTAATTCCCGGATAAGATTAACCGGATTCATCTCCTTTCCGTTTAACGAGAAAGGTTCTCCTTTTTTAAAGCCAATACTTATCCTGGCAGGTTCTGTTTTTTTTAGTTGAGAAGGATATGCATTTTCCGGCAAACATCCATCTGATTTTAATGTCTCTACCCCTCCTATGCTTGTTCCCCACAGTCCCTGGTTTATAGAGTATTTTGCCTTTTCCCATGAAATATCACATCCATTCTTTGCCAGATACTCTATTTCACTTGCCCTTGTGAGTGACAGCTCCCTGATTGGTGCAATAATTCCCACTTCAGGCGCAAGCACTTCAAATACAAGGTCGAACCTCACCTGATCGTTACCGGCTCCTGTACTGCCGTGAGCAACATAAGATGCATTCAGTTTCTTTACCTGCTCCAATACGGCAAGTGCCTGAAAAATCCTCTCGGAGCTAACCGAAAGCGGATAAGTTGCATTTTTAAGTATATTTCCGAAAATAAGATATTTAATTCCTTTGTTGTAGTATTCTTCAACTGCATTTACAGTAGTGTGAGTTGAAGCTCCAAGTGAAAGCGCGCGACTCTCAATCTGTTTTTCCTCTTCAGGAGAAAACCCTCCTGTATTTACCATTACGGTATGAACTTCAAGACCTTTTTCTTTTATTAGATACGGAACGCAAAACGAGGTATCCAATCCGCCGCTGAACGCTAATACAACCTTCTTTTTCATTTCTGTTAACAAATATTAAAGTGAAAATAATGACATAAATTTACCCAGAGGAGATCTCTTTAACGGTTTGTAATCCGGGTCATACAACAAACCTGTGCAGAGACACATTTTATGATTGTTTCTTTGGAGTATATCGTAATTACGGCATCCCTCACAACCTTTCCAAAAATCCGGATCGTCAGTAAGTTCAGAAAAGGTGACAGGACGGAAACCCAGTTCGTAGTTAATTTTCATAACGGCCAGGCCGGTTGTTATGCTGAATATCTTGGATTTAGGGTAAAGTTTGCGTGACAATTTAAAAATTCTTGCCTTTATCTTTCTTGCCAGACCCGTGTTCCTATATGAGTGAGCCACTATAAGGCCTGAGTTCGCAACAAACCGGCTGTGACTCCAGCTCTCTATATAGGAAAAGCCGACAACCTCTCCTTCGTCTATAGCAATAACGGCTTTTCCGTCTGCTATCTTTTGGGTGATATACTCCGGAGTTCTCCTGGCAATACCAGTTCCGCGCTCCTGTGCTGAAACATATATCAATTCGCAGATTTTTTCTGCATACACAGCATGGCTTGAATCAGCCACAATGATGCTAACGCTCATCTTTTTTAAAACAGGAAAATTAGTGGATAATTGAAAAAGTTTTGCAGATAAAGAAACCTGCATCGGATCTTTATCTGATCTGGCTATAGGCTGCCAAAGCACATCGTCGGACGTGTCTGTGTTTTTTGTTTAGATTAAAATAGCTGCCTAGTGTTTTCATCGGGTGCAAAGATAAAAGAATTATTTAGATTTTTTCTACCTTTGATTGATAAACTAAAAATATACTATGGACATACAAGAGAGCAAACCGAAAGGCCTACCGGAAAATGCCTATCGTGAATTAAAGGAAGGAGAAGAGTACAAACCAATTATGTCTCCGCTGAAAAGCTATCCGGAGGTTACACCATGGTCGGTTTCGATGGGTGTTTTAATGACAATTATTTTTTCGGCAGCAGCTGCATACCTTGGACTAAAAGTCGGACAGGTTTTTGAAGCGGCAATACCTATTGCAATTATTGCCGTTGGAGTTTCGGGTGCATTAAAAAGGAAAAACGCTCTTGGCGAAAATGTCATAATTCAGTCAATTGGAGCAAGTTCCGGCGCTATTGTGGCAGGAGCAATTTTCACTCTCCCCGCTCTATATATTCTACAGGCAAAATATCCCGAGCTTACAGTCGATTTTGCAAAGGTTTTTATGAGTTCCCTGCTCGGTGGCGTGCTGGGAATTTTGTTTTTAATCCCGTTCCGTAAATATTTCGTTTCGGATATGCATGGAAAGTTTCCTTTCCCGGAAGCAACAGCAACCACTCAGGTGCTCGTTAGCGGAGAAACCGGAGGAAAAGGTGCAATGCTTCTTTTGGTGAGCGGCTTAATCGGTGGCCTCTATGATTTTATTGTTTCTACATTTGGTTTTTGGGCCGAAACTTTCACAAGCAGGGTTCTTCCATTTGGAGAAGCAATTGCAGACAAAGCAAAACTGGTATTCAAGATTAATGTGGGTGCTGCTGTCCTTGGCCTTGGATATATAATCGGGTTAAAATATGCATTTATAATAAGTCTTGGTTCTATGCTTGTATGGTTTGTAATCATACCTCTGATGAACCTGATTTTTGGAGCGCAGATAATTGACCTCATGAACGCCGGGCTCACTGCCACAGTTGGCAGTATGGATCCGGAAACAATATTCAGAACCTATGCAAGACATATAGGTATTGGCGGTATTGCAACAGCGGGTGTTATAGGGATCATCAAATCGGCTGGCATAATAAAATCGGCATTTGGCCTTGCAGCAAAAGAACTTAAGGGAGGAGCAGCGATTGAAAAATCCGCTCTAAGAACACAACGCGACCTTCCTATGAAAATCATTGCAATAGGTGTACTTGTTACTCTTGCAGTCACATTCATTTTCTTCTATTTTGGCGTGGTTAACAACCTTTTCCATGCAATTATTGCGCTGCTTGTTGTTGCAATTATTGCCTTCCTTTTCACAACTGTTGCTGCAAATGCAATAGCAATTGTTGGAACAAACCCGGTGAGCGGAATGACTCTTATGACTCTTATTCTTGCTTCGGTTGTTATGGTTGCAA
>DOSU01000037.1:13688-15538 GCA_003513895.1 Rikenellaceae bacterium | reverse complement strand
TTGCAAGCGGACTTACAGGAACTGCAGGTATGACAGCTGCTCTTATTATCGGAGGTGTTGTTTGTACTGCTCTATCGGTATCAGGAGCCTTTATTACCGACCTTAAGATTGGTTACTGGCTTGGAACTACCCCTGCAAAACAACAGCAGTGGAAATTCCTGGGAACCTTAGTTGCTGCTGCAACAGTAGGCGGTGTAATGATAATACTTAACAAAACTTACGGTTTCGTTGGAGAACATGCACTCGTTGCCCCTCAGGCAAATGCAATGGCTGCAGTAATTGAGCCAATGATGTCCGGAGGCGGTGCCCCATGGATTTTGTATGGTATTGGAGCCGTAATTTCTGTTTTGCTTACAATTTTCGGAATACCTGCACTTGCATTTTCTCTTGGTATGTTTATACCTCTGGAGTTGAACCTCCCTCTTTTGGTTGGTGGTGCAATTGCCTGGTTTGTTTCGACCCGCAGTAAAGACCAGTTGCTCAATACAGCAAGAAAGGAACGCGGAACATTGCTTGCATCCGGATTTATTGCCGGTGGCGCCTTAATGGGTGTTATAAGTGCAATGTTGCGTTTCGGAGGCATCAACCTGCTCCGTACAGAGTGGATGGAATCGAATGGTGCCGAGCTTCTTGCTCTTGGGATGTACATAATTATCATTATTTATCTTGCCTGGGACAGTATGAAGGCAAAAGCAGAAGATTAGACTAAATAATATTTATCACATGAAAGAAAAAGTTCTTGAAAAATTCTTAAGATATATATCAATTGATACCGCTTCGGATCCCGATTCCGAGAGCCAGCCAAGCACACAAAAGCAATTGAATTTATCTGCTTTGCTGGTTAAGGAGCTTAAAGAGATGGGTATCGAAAATGCCTCTCTGGATGAGTTTGGTTATGTCATGGCAACAATTCCGTCAAATCTCCCGGAAGGCAAAAAAGTTCCGGTAATAGGTTTTATTGCACATGTGGACAGTGCGCCTGATGCTCCCGGAGCAAATATCAATCCTCAGATAATTGAGAATTACGACGGAAATGATATTGTCATTAACAAAGAGAAGAATATGACAATGAAGGTTGAGGAGTTCCCCGAACTTACAGCCTATAAGGGACAAACTTTAATCTCCACAGACGGTAACACGCTTCTTGCTGCCGACGACAAGGCCGGCATCGCTGAGATAATGACTGCCGCCGAACATATAATGAAGCATCCGGAATTCCCTCATGGCGTAATTAAAATTGGGTTCACACCAGACGAAGAGGTTGGCCGCGGTGTAGACAAATTTGATGTTAAACGGTTTGGAGCAGATTACGCATATACCATGGACGGTGGTCAGATTGGTGAACTTGAATATGAGAACTTCAATGCTGCGAGTGCAAAAATATATATTCAGGGGCGGAATATCCATCCCGGATATGCAAAGAATAAAATGATAAATGCGATTAATCTTGCAAGTGAGTTCAACGCTGTTCTTCCCGTTGAGCAACGCCCGGAATTTACTCAGGATTATGAGGGTTTTTATCATATCATACGCTTTGAAGGTACAGTTGAATATGCTGCAATTCAGTATATTATCCGTGATCACAATATGGAAGCCTTCGAAGCTAAAAAGAGTTTCGTCGAAGAAGCTATTACTTTTATGAACATGAAGTACGGCGAAGGCACTTTCAAACTCGAAATGAAGGACCAGTACTACAATATGCGCAAACAGATTGAACCTCACTACCATATTGTGGAAAAGGCAATTAAGGCAATGGAGATGGCCGGAGTAAAACCCCTCATCAAACCAATCCGCGGAGGCACCGATGGCGCGCGGCTATCATTTATGGGTCTGCCATGTCCCAACATTTT
>DOSU01000037.1:10858-13603 GCA_003513895.1 Rikenellaceae bacterium | reverse complement strand
CTGCCATGTCCCAACATTTTTGCCGGCGGTCATAATTTCCACGGCCGGTATGAGTACATACCTCTGGAGAGCATGGAAAAAGCCTCCGAAGTTATTTTAAATGTTATTAAACTTTATGCACAGGAGTAGTATAGTGCTATTCCAATAAAAAAAATATAAAATGTTACTTACTACAACATCATCACTTCAGGGTAAAGAGATCGAACAATATTACGGTCTCGTTTCAGGAGAAACTATTATAGGAGCCAACATATTCAAGGATTTTCTTGCAGGCATAAGAGATATCGTAGGTGGCCGTTCCGGTTCATACGAAAGAGTACTCAAGCAGGCAAAAGATGAAGCCATCCGGGAAATGACCGAACAGGCGACTATTCTGGGAGCCAACGCAATAATTGCAATTGACCTGGATTACGAAACTATTGGAGATTCTATGCTTATGGTCACAGCTGCAGGAACAGCAGTAAGGTATCGTTAACTTTCGAATCTGATGTACGATTTCGATAAAATCATTGACAGGCGGGGAACCTGTTCCGTTAAGTACGACTCACTTAAGGAGGTCTTCGGAACAGAAGATCTTCTTCCTATGTGGGTTGCCGATATGGATTTCCAGGCTCCTCCATCTATACTTGAAGCAGTCCGTGATACTGCCCAAAGGGGAGTTTTCGGATACACATTCAGGTCGGTTGAATCCATAGATTCTTTTATAGACTGGGTTGGAACAAGATATAACTGGATAATCCGGAGAGAGTGGGTAACATCGGCCCCCGGAATAGTTGCAGCGCTGCCAATTGCCATAAGAGCATTTACAAAAGAGGGAGATAAAATACTTATCCAGACTCCTGTATATCCTCCATTTCATGCAATCGTAAAAGAGAACAGCAGGCAACTCGTATACAGCCCGCTTTTCATTGATAACGGGACATGGAGCATCGACTGGGAAAATTTCGAAAGCCGTCTCAAAGAGGGGATAAAAATGTTTATCCTCTGCAGTTCTCACAATCCTCTGGGCAGAATTTGGAGCAAAGACGAGCTCAGAAAAATGGGAGAACTTTGCTGCAAATACGGCACAGTTATATTTTCAGATGAGATTCATGCAGACTTGTCTTTATATGGAAACACACATACAGTTATGGCTTCTGTTTCCGAAGAGATTGCTGCAAATACCATTACTGCAATGGCCCCAAGCAAGACATTCAATATTGCCGGAATGCTCAACTCTGTAATTGTAGCTTCATCCGAACATCTTTTGAAAGGATATAACGATGAACTTACAAAAATGCATCTGGACCTTGGAAACATATTCGGACATATTTCAATGGCTGCAGCATACAGGGGGAACGAAGAGTGGCTCGGTGAACTTACATCTTACCTCGAAAAAAACATTGACTTCGCATACGATTTTGTTGGAAGAGAGCTATCCGGAGTAACATTCATTAAACCACAAAGCTCTTTCCTGCTTTGGCTGGATTTCCGCAATAGCGGCTACAGCCATAGGGAAGTAAAAGAGAGGCTGCTTAATATATCCAAACTAGGATTAAACAATGGACTCGCCTTTGGCCCCGACGGTGAGGGATTTTTCAGGATGAATCTTGGAACCACCCGTGCGCGGGTCGAGGAGGGAATGAATCGGCTAAAAACAGGATTCTAACGCCGTACTTTGAGGTAACATGCTTGTGATAAGGGGATTAAACAATAGGCTTCTTGCTATTTCGCAAGAAGCCTATTTGTAAAATACAGAAAATCACTCTGTTACCTCAAAGTACGCCGTTAATACAACAAATACTTCTCCGAAAGCTTTCTGAAACTCTCGACATCCTTATACCAGTAGTCCTTAATATCTTCAAATTTATGCCGTTTGGCAAAGCGGAGACGAATCTGGTCACTTCCGGATACCTGATCAAACATCCTGTACCGTCCTTCGCTTGCATTTGCAAATACGGCTTTATCCGGATATAGTTCTGCAAGTGCCTGCATTACATAAAACTGGATATCTGTTAAAGCGGTTTTATCAAAATCCATAATGTGTACCTGAACTCCCTGCAAATTCTTGCCAACTCCAACAGCATAAAATGGTTTTACATGCATTGGACGGAAAGTTATTCCCGGGATTGCATAACTGTTTAATCTGTCCGATAGTTTGTCGGCCTCGATCCATTCTGCAGCAAACATCTGGAAAGGAATCGTATAACCTACTCCTATAGAGATGTATCCCAATTCGCCAAGAATACCGGAAACAGGATAGCAAATTGCGCTTATGGGCTGAGGAATATGTGGCGATGAAGGAACCCACTGAAGGCCTGTCTTGTCAAATGTCATGTCTCTCTTCCATCCGTCCATTTTAACAACATGAAGTTTGCATTTTTTGCCGAGCATGTTCTCTTCGTTGAGCATTATTGCAAGTTCTCCGCAAGTAAGTCCATACAGATAAGGAATTTTAAACTGACTTACAAAAGAGATAAATCCCTCCTCGGCAAGATTGCCTTCTACCTTCTCTCCTCCAATAGGGTTAGGCCGGTCCAGAACAATAAATTCAATATTATTCTCGGCAGCAGCCTCCATTGCCAGACCCATAGTACTGATATATGTAAATGAACGGCTTCCGATGTCCTGAATATCATATACAAGAACATCTATGCCCTTAAGCATTTCGGGTGTGGCTTTTCTGGTTTTTCCGTAAAGAGACAACACAGGCAGACCTGTTTTTGCATCGTTCATGTTCTCAACTTTGTCACCGGCGTGTACATC
>DOSU01000037.1:9864-10793 GCA_003513895.1 Rikenellaceae bacterium | reverse complement strand
CACCGGCGTGTACATCTCCTCTCACCCCGTGCTCCGGGCCAAAGAGAGCAACAAGATTAACATTTGGCGCTTCGTGAAGAATGTCGATTGTAGATTTCAGGTAATTGTCAAATCCTGTAGGATTGGTAATGAGGCCAACCCTTTTGCCCTCCAGAATTTTAAAATTCTGAGATTTCAGAACCTCAATGCCCGTTCTAATATTCTGTGCAGTTACTGTTCCAAAGAAGATCAGCACAACTGAGAGTAGTAATATTTTCTTTTTCATAATTTTATCAGCTTTTAGCGACAGTTTTTCTGCCAAAATTCGCATCTACTTTAATAAAGGCTGTTACAGCAATTGTTGCAACGCAGCAAATCATAATCCAGTAGAAGAAGTGTTTATAACCGATTAGCTCCTGTAACCATCCTGCAGCCATTCCCGGTAACATCATGCTTAGCGCCATGAATGCGGTACAAATTGCATAGTGAGCGGTTTTGTGTTCCCCGTCGGCAAAATAGATCATGAATAACATATATGCCGTAAATCCAAAACCATAGCCGAACTGTTCAATAAACACACAGAGGTTAATAACAAACAGGCTGTCCGGCTGGAAAACACTCAGATATACAAATGTTGCACATGTAAGTGAAATACTCCAGGCCATTGGCCAAAGCCATTTTTTCAACCCGCCTTTTGCAGCAATGAATCCTCCGATGATACCACCGAGAGTGAGGCCGATAATACCAACTGTTCCGTAAACCAATCCAACTTGTCCGGTAGTAAGACCCATACCTCCCAACTCTTTAGGGTCAAGAAGGAATGGAGAAATTAGTTTTACAAGCTGAGCTTCGGGGAAACGGTAAAGAAGCATAAATGCAATAGCAACGAGTACCTGTTTCTTTTTAAAGAATGAGGCAAATGTTTCAAAAAACTCTTTAAAAATTGTCTT
>DOSU01000037.1:0-9707 GCA_003513895.1 Rikenellaceae bacterium | reverse complement strand
AAGAAACCGGCAAGAATAAAAAATGTAATGGACCAGGCAAACGAAATATTTCCGGACAATCCTTTAAATGTTGCTTCTGTAGCCTTGACAAGTTTTGAGTCTGCCTGAATGAGCAGATATGCCGGTTTTGTCCAGTTTTCAGATGTAAATTCTACCCTTTCGCCGCTATTAATGAAGATGCTTTTATCCCCTTTGTCAAGTGAAGTGTTAAGGATTATTTTTTCTCCCTGTGCCGGCGCTTTCGAAAGCTTAACGGCAACCAGCGCAGCATTCCCTGTTACACTGTGTACTTTTGAACCCTCTTTTGTTTCACCAAAATTTCTTTTGATAAAACCGCCAAGAGGCCCTGAAATGTTTTCACTCCACCAGGATTCATCTCCTGTTTTTGTTTTGACTTTCTCTTCGGGGATAAACCCGTTAATAGTATTATGTTCAATTGCATATGCCTTCAGGATTGCAAGAGAGTCCACCGGAATTGTTTTTGTCCCCAGATTAACTACCGAAGGAGTCATCTCAAACAGGTATTCATCACTTTGAACAGCCGTTACCGTTCCTGCAGTGCTATCCACGACAGGTAGCACAATGTGAGAGGAGTATTCAGGAGATACTTTTACCTGTAATTCTGCAGGTTTGAGGCCGGACGAAGATTCAAGAGAGCCGGCGACAATGATGAGAAGCCCCTGCCCTGCAATTGTGGCAATTCTGTAAAAAGTACTTCTAATACCCACATACATAGACTGAGCATGAGTATCAAGGGCAAGCATGTAGAATCCGTCGGCGGCAATGTCGTGAGTTGCCGAACTGAATGCAACGAGCCAGAAGACCGCAAGCGACCACTGAAAGAAATTGGATGCAGGTATTGTAAATGCAATTCCTGCTAACCCTGCTCCTACAAGAAGCTGCATCGTAACCACCCACCATCTCTTTGTCTTAAGCAAGTCGACAAAAGGGCTCCAGAAAGGTTTAATTACCCACGGTAGATAGAGCCAGCTGGTGTAGAGTGCAATGTCCGTATTAGATATTCCGAGTCTTTTGTACATAATGACCGAGATGGTCATAACGGCCACATATGGCAGACCCTGAGCAAAATAGAGCGATGGTATCCACGCCCAAGGAGATCTCTTTTTGTTACTCATTACATGGTTATATTGAAGATTAATACATCTTATTTATAGTCGCACCAATAAAATAGTGAAGCAGTATATCTTTATAGTTGTACCCCTTTGCACCCATTACAGCAGCTCCTATCTGGCAAAGTCCAACACCGTGTCCCCATCCTGCTCCTTTGAGTGTAAAGGCGAGAGGAACCTGTTCCGAACCAATCTCTTTCTCAACCAAAAAAGCAGAGCTGTACAGGTGCGATTCCGAAAGTGTTCTTCTAATTTCAAGCTCTTTCCCAATAGTTCTTGTCCTTTTGGTTCCAACAATTTTAAGTTTAATGAGCCTTCCCGAAGTACCCCTTTCAACCGGTACAAGATCCAGAATATCGCCATAGTCGGTACCAGATCTTTTTAATATAAGCTGCGACAACTCTTTTTGAGTGTATTTGACGCTCCAGCGGTAAAAGTTAACTGTCTCCTGATCGTAGTTGTTGAGAACCTGAGACAGTACTGTTTTATCCGTTGTGTTACAGAACGATTCGGGAGATTCCTTAATCCATTCAACTGCATTTTTTTCAATGGTAAGGTCCGGAATTTCCTTCTCAATCTTACTGTCCCGTTGTTTTACAAGGTATGGAAAATGTTTGTTTTCCCAGCAGTTCTGGAATTCTTCAAAAACGCCGCCGCAACTCTTTGAATATCTTGCATCGCAAATCTTTCCTTCGGACATTAACAGCTCTCCCCGGGTTAGATCAATTGCCTCTTTTACAATTTTTGTGGAAGCTCTTGTAATACCCTGATATCTCTGGCAATGGTCATCGGCACATATATCAAACCTGGTGTGGTCCTCTCTGTCGTACCAGCGAATGAGTTCGCCTTCCGATTCTGTCATTGTACTGTATTTCTCGGAAGACTTGGAGATTTCAATGTTTTTTTCGATTTGGGCAAGAAGCCATGAGCGGGAAATAACGGCATGTGCCTTAAGCAGTTCAAGAGAAGCTGTGGCACTCATCTCCGAAGATATTACAGATGTGAGGTACTCTTCAACGCCAAGGAGATTAATAGCAGTGATTTTTTCTCCCTCAACAATAAATTTGAGCGAACCTTTGAAAAGCTGATTCTCCTTCCTTTCCCAATGGAAATTAATGCCAATGGTAACACCTTTCAACTCGAACGAAGAGATGCTGCCATCTGCCGGTTCGAAAACAAGTTCGTCAAAAACCTTTCCAAGCCATTCAATTTTTCCTACGTTAAGTTTTACACTTTGTATTCCGGAATATTCGGCTCCGTCGCAAATAAAACCCGAATTGAGAACGAACTCAATCTTTGGCTCGAACATTACTCCTACACTAACTTTTGGTTCTTTCATAAATGCTAAAGTTTAAGTTTTATTTTACTGCACAAAACTTCCAGTTCATCAAAAGAGATACAAACCTCGTTCAATATATTTTTTATGTCTTTTGCAGATATTTTTTCAAAATCCTTTTCCAGCGGAGTGATAAAAACGCCTCCCAAATCTACTGCTGCAGGGCTGATGAGAATATTACCGTCTCCCTCCGCAAAATAGTGCGAAGGCCTGTGTTTAGACCGGATAAACAGGGATGTAGTCCAGATTCCTTTTTCGAACCAGCAAAGAATATTTAACATCGGCTCGGTCTCTCCCTCTTTTACTTCAAGAAGAGAATATATTTTATAAAAAATATCTATCAACTCCTTTCTTGAGGACGATTTAACGATAATCAATCCGTTTATTGCCGAAAGAACCTGATAAACTATGCTGTTTCCGTAATGAGTTACCTCTTTTTTCTGAAGTTTATCCATACAATCTTCAAGAGGAAGAAATCCTCTGTTGCCCGCCTGAAAATGGAAATGGTCGGGAGCAGAAGCACCGCATTTTGGCCCGTTATAGAAAAGAGTATACTCAGTTAAAAGAGAAGCCAGATCGGCCATTGCGTCGAAACGACCCCGGATTGCCTGATCTTTGTGTGCCAGTAACGGAATAGTAAGGTGTTTGGGAAAAATCGGGAATGGATTTACCAGAACTGTGTAAACATCGGTACGGTCGCCGTTGTGAATATACTCAAGTCCCTTTTGCACAGCAGGCCTGTTCTCGCTGCACAGGAAACATTTTCTCTCCTGGATTGATTTAGTATCAACTTTTGCTGCCGAAGAGACAATTCTTGCCGGGTTAAACTGAACTTTAAAGGGAAAACCGTCGATGTCGACCCCTCTGGTTATTACCCTCTCAAGAGCTTTATAATTATTTCCGGCCTGCTCCCATGAAGCAAGCTGTTCGTCAAAAAGGGAGACGAGATTTTCTCTGTTTAAGATCGGTTCAGGCACGATTATTTATTTTTTTTGTTCAGTTCAATTCTTGCCATAAGTTCCCAGGTACGAATTCTGTCTTTATACGTGTTGTGTGCATTCATCTTTACAATATCAAGTGATGCATCGGAATTCCCTTCCCAGCGGCGGCAATGATACAAAACATCATATATCCGGCCTATCTGATACTCTCTTGAAATATTTAGTCCCAGTGCGTAATCTTCGCCATAGCTTGTATTTGGAACTTTTACGGCACGAAGTACAGGAGTATAAAAGGCCCTTGGAGCGCCAAGTCCGTTAATTCTAAGAGCATTGTTGCGTCCGTTGTCCGGAGTCCACTCCTTATGGTCGATAATCCCGGGGGCAATCATCTCCATGTTAAAGTTGGTCATCATATATGTACCCACTACCATTGCGCAATTTTGCTCATAGAACGAATCCACAACCTTTTGAAGTGTATTTTCATCTGAGTAAATATCGTCGCTGTCCAGCTGTACTGCAAATTTCCCGCATTTAGGATGATGAACACCAGCGTTCCAGCATCCGCCAATACCAAGATCGTTTCTCTCCGGTACCAGATGAATCAGACGCTTGTCTGCAGAAAACTCCTCTATTGCTTCGAAAGTTCCGTCATTTGAATGATTGTCGATAATAATGAGGTTGAACTTGAAGTTTGTTTTTTGTTTAAGGACAGATGCAACAGCATCCTTAACCGTTTTAATTCTGTTGTATACCGGAATTATTACCGATGCCTCAAATTCAAAATTATTTTCGTTAAACTCAATGTGCCTGAATTCCGGTTTCAGAAAACCGCCAATGTTTTTTAAATGCTCTGTACATGCTGCCTCCATTTCAATTTGAACTGCCCTGTTTTTTGGGTCGACATAATCGAAGATCTTTTCGCCCGACTTGCGTGTATCATGCTCAACTTCGGTATACATGTATTCATTAATGTGTTCCAAAGATGCATGTTGAGAGGCCTTGAGCCTTAAATCATACAATCCTGCAAACTTGTAATCGACAGTCATTCTTGCAGCAGCCTCCTTTAAGGCCGCCGATTTATAAAGAAGTACAGAACCGAAATTAAAATCGTCCCTTAAACTTCCCTTCTGATATGTAACAACCGGATTGATGTTCCTCTTTTGGTCGACTATTTGATAATGGTCGGCGTAAAGCATAGCTGCGCCGGTATCTCTTCCAAGCCCAACCATTCTTTCAAGAGCAAACATGCCCAAAACAAGTGTAGATTCTTTTGTATATACAAGCGAGTACTCCGAATCCGATTTTGCTGCGATTTTTTTTACAGTTTCTGTCGATTTTAGAGAATCTATTTGAATAATCTCACATCCCGGATTGTTTTCCGCGTTCTTGTCTGTAGACAGGAGGAATACCTTTCCTACAATTTCAATCTCTCTTAAACCGTTAATTGTCTCTGTTACCTGCGCTTTATCCTGATAAGGAATAAAGCAGTTTACACATTTTGCCATTTCTTCTCTTTTTTACTTAAACTATGATGCCACGAAGATACCTATTTGAGCGGAAAAGAGCAAAAATCGAGTTTGATTTACAAGATCGGCATAAAAAGAGTATTTTTGCCGTTTATTTAATAAAATGCACCAATTCGACTTCATAATAGTAGGCAGCGGTCTTGCAGGTTTATACTCATCTCACAGGGCTTCCCGCTACGGAAAAGTAGCTCTTGTTACTAAATCGGGCATACGGGAGAGTAACTCCTATTTTGCCCAGGGAGGGATTGCTGCAGTAACCGACGATGAGGATACTCCAAAATTTCATTTTGAAGATACAATTATTGCAGGCAGAGGGCTTTGTGACCACGATGCAGTGAATATACTGGTAACCGAAGGTCCTGAGAGAATCCGCGAGCTTATTGAAGACGGAATGGAGTTTGACATGTTTGAAGGAGAGCTTGCGCTTGGACTTGAAGGCGGACACCACAGGAGAAGAATTCTCCACGCGGGAGGCGATGTAACCGGGAAGAAAATCACCGATTTCATGATTGAAAAAGTATCGGGAAATCCAAATATTTCCATTTTCGAGAACCATTCTGCCATTGAGATTCTTAACACAGGCGGCAAATGTTGCGGAGTAAGGACATGGGATCTTGAAGGGGAGTATGAAGATGTTTTTCTTGGACGCCACACGATTCTAACTCTTGGAGGAGCCTCTGCAATTTTCAGAAACACAACAAACCCTCGTACAACAACAGGAGACGGAGTAGCACTTGCGTACCGTGCAAGTTGTCTTTTACAGGATATGGAGTTTATTCAGTTTCACCCCACCGCAATATACACGGAAAATGACAAGTCATATCTTATAAGCGAGGCTGTTAGGGGAGAGGGAGCATATCTTCTGAATGAAAAGGGAGAGCGGTTTATGACGGCTATTCACGAGAGTGCCGAACTTGCTCCGCGAGACATTGTTGCACGCTCCATTTATAAGCAGATATTACTTCAGGAAAAACCATATGTATATCTTTCTCTGAGCCATCTTAATCCGGAAAGAATAAAAGAACGGTTTCCAAATATTTTTGAAAAGTGCAGGCAACTCGGAATAAAAATGACAGATAAAATCCCAGTTGCCCCTGCTGCTCATTACATGGTGGGAGGCGTGAAAACCGACAGCTACGGGCAGACTAACCTCCCCGGCCTGTATGTATGCGGAGAACTGGCTTCTACGGGAATTATGGGAGCAAACAGGCTTGCATCCAACTCTCTTCTGGAGTGCCTTGTATTCGGATACCGCGCTGTGGAAGAGTGCTCAAGAGCCACTTCTAAAACAAAAGAAAAGACTTGCAACGACGGATATTCATCTCTCTACAGCAGAGACTCTTCAAGACAGACGGAATTTGCTAATCTGAGCAACCGGGTTTCCGATATAATGACTGCTCATGCAGGTATTATCAGAAACGAACAACTTCTTTCCGACGGGCTTTGTAAACTTGAGAAAGAGAGAGCTGGTTTTGTCCGTGGTACAAACGAAATATTTGACAGGATGGGCGAAAACCTTATTATTGTTGCAGAGCTCATAATCCGCTCGGCAATAAATCGCAGGGAGAGCCGCGGAGGACATTTTAGAGAAGACTATCCGGCAGAGGATAAATCATTTATACATCACATAGTTCAGCAAAAGGGAGAGGAAATTTTAGCCATTCCTGTGAACGAAAATAGTGTAGAATCATTATGAACAGAGATTATTTGATAGACAAAATCATAGCTTTGGCTATAGAAGAGGACGTCGAATCGGGAGATATTACAACAAACGCCCTTGTGCCCGATAATTCGATGGCAGTTGCAGAGATGACTGCTAAAGCCGATGGTGTAATTTCCGGAATTGAAATTGCACGAAAGGTATTTGAGCAAATTGATCAAAACATTTTATGGACACCTTTTGTAAAAGAGGGAGATAAGGTTCAAAAGGGAGAAAAGATTGTCCGTATAGAAGGCAGTTTCCGTGCTCTGCTCACAGCAGAACGGACAGCTCTTAATATTCTTCAGAGAATGTCCGGAATAGCAACTTCTGCTTCGTTATTTGTAAAAGAGCTTGTAGGAACCGGAACAAATCTGCTTGATACCCGCAAAACAGCTCCCGGAATGAGGATTTTGGACAAAATGGCAGTAAAGGCCGGAGGCGGAAAAAACCACAGAATGGGTCTGTATGACATGGCTCTCATAAAGGACAACCACATTAAAGTGGCAGGAGGAATTCCAAATGCAGTTATGCAGGTAAGAAAAGCAATAAAACCGGGAATAAATATTGAGGTAGAGGTGACGAATCTTGATGAAACACAGCAGGCAATAGATTCAGGTGCCGATATAATTATGCTGGACAACATGAGTACGACCCTTATGGCTCAGGCCGTTTTGCTCATAAATGGAAGGGCAAAAACTGAAGCTTCGGGAAACATGAATCTTTCCAGATTAAGAGAAGTGGCACTTACAGGAGTCGATTACATAAGTGTTGGCGCACTCACCCACTCTGTTACTGCCCTTGACATTAGTATGAACATAGTACCGGTTGAATAGTTATGGGAGAAGTATCAATCGAAAAGATAGTAAGTGAAATCAAGCGTCTTAAAAAAGAAAAAAACGCAGTAATACTTGCTCACTACTACAGCCGGCCGGAGATTCAGGATATAAGTGATTTTCTTGGAGATTCACTTGGACTTTCCCAGGAAGCCGGGCGTACAGACGCTAAAATCATACTCTTTTGCGGTGTGAATTTTATGGCCGAAACAGCATCCATTATCTCTCCCGACAAAAAAGTTATTGTGCCCGACAACAGAGCAGGATGTTCACTTGCCGAAAGTATAACCGGAGAAGATATTTGCAAATGGAGGAAACAGAATCCCGGAGGAGTTGTTGTGTCATATATTAATACAACAGCAGAAGTTAAGGCACACTCCGACATTTGTTGCACATCGGCAAATGCAATTGAAGTTGTAGAGAGTATTCCCCGCAGCAAGAAAATTTTTTTCGTACCGGATAAAAATCTTGGAGCATACATAAACCTAAAGAGCGGCAGAAATATGGAACTCTGGAATGGCGACTGTTGTGTTCACGAGCAGTTTGATTCTGCATCAATTCTGGAAATGATTGAAAAATATCCGCAGGCAGATATTCTTATCCATCCGGAAAGCAATTGCTCCGGAGATCCTGAAATACTAGCCCTTCCTCAAACATACTACTACTCTACATCCGGTATGTTTAAACACTTAAAGAGCTCAACAAAAAAACAGTTCGTGATTATGACGGAAAAAGAGATTATCCATCAAATGCAAAAAGAACATCCCCACAAAGAGTTCATTCCTGCAGGCAACCATGCCATATGCGGACAAATGAAGAAAAACACTCTTGAAAAAGTACTTCTTGCTTTGCAAAACGAATCTCCCGAAATTCGGATTCCCGATGAAATTCGTGACCGTGCATGGTTTCCAATCAAGAAAATGCTCGAAGTTAAATAACTGTTTTAATTAATAATCCGACAATTTTTATTCATGAAAAATATACTCTCCCTCGTTCTTTTTATCATTTTTTTCATTCCCGTTTCGGCTCAGGAGAGCACATCTGCAAAAGACTGGTCATACTCATACGACTTTATAGAAAATGGTATAAGGTGTGTAAATATTAAGGGCAAAATAATCAAAAACGCATTTTTCACAAGTTCCGACAATGATGGCAACTATGCATGGATCTCCTGGGAAAAAGGAAAGACATATGTTAATATTAGCGGAAAGAGGCTCGGACCATATGAATATGTAAATGGCAAAGGCTTTGAAGACATTTCTCCTGTTGTTCTTTCGGGAGGAGGAAAGTTTGCTTTTATGTACTCTCAAAAAGGCAAGAAGTATGTGAACATCAACGGAAAAATACTGGGCCCCTATCCTGCCATAGACTCCAAGTCAGTAAAACTGAGCCCCGGAGGTAATTACTCGTTTTCATATCTTGCCAATCAAAGCAGCAGGTTCGTGATGCTAAACGCCAAAAAGTACGGGCCATTTGCAAACGAAAGAAATATGGCCGCAGAGATCCTTGACGACGGTACATATTATTACGAATATTCCGATAAAGACGGCAACTACTTTATAAATATCAACGGCCGTACACACAAGATGGAAGAGTGCGATCACCTTAGCTTTAATACAATCAAATACTACTCCTTTCTTGAAAAAGAAAAATGGTTCATAAACAGTGCCGGCAGCATTCTCGGCCCATATGACTCTCTGGCTCTGCTGTCTGTAGATCCGGTCAAAAACATGCTTTCTTATAAATATAAGTCGGCAAATGAATGGTTCATTTCAATAAACGGCAATGTCTCCGGGCCATACACCAATATTGAAATTCCCTTAAGGAGTCTGTTTTACAGAGGTGTTTATGTTTTTCGGTTTTTTGCAAAAAAAGGTCAGTTTCTAAACATTAACGGCAAAATTCTTGGCCCGTACAACTATACAAAAAGAGTTACCATACTGGACGAAAGCAATTACGCTTTTGCATTTGAGACAAACAACCGCTGGTATATTAATCTAAACGGAGAAAAAGCAGGCGGCTCATACGGTCTTATTGATGATGTCACACTAAACAAAAGCGGGACATATGCTTTTGCACACAGGGACAAGTCCGATGTTACAATTTCACACCTGAACATAAACAAAAAAGAGAAATACACATATAAAGGATACATAGACGATGTATATCTCTCTTCTGAAGGAAAGACAATCACACTCGTGAACAACAATTTCTGGTATGTAAATGTAGACGACAAACA
>DOSU01000149.1 GCA_003513895.1 Rikenellaceae bacterium | reverse complement strand
GCTATTGGGGGTGGCCAATACAGGTAGTTGGTATCGATACTAAATAATTGCGAATGTTCCCTTGAAATGTTAGCGTAGTAGTTTTTGATCGGATGGCTTCATTGCAAATGGTTATTTCATAAATTCTGAAGCAAACAATTACTCATCACCCTCACCACGCTAACACCCTATGAAAGACAACAATTTAATTAAAACGCTCTATATCGTTGGCGTGTTACATCAGATGTTTTTTGGACAGTTAGCTCTTTGTCAAACGAAACAAACAAATATTTCACAAAATCCAAAGGTCGAAACAAATACTTCTCAGATCGCAGATGCAACTACTTTAGAACAAGCAGAAAAAGGAAAGGATTCAAGCAATAAGACACAGGCTCAATCTTCTAACAAAGATACCATCAGTAATATTTCCCCAAAGAAAATAAAAGAAATGGCATCGCAAATATTTTCTTCTATTCCTAAAGGAAAAGCTATCGCAATTGTTGATTTTACAGATCCGTCAAATCAAGTAACTAAAGGTTCTCAGGCAATTCTTCTTCAAGTTGAACCAGTTGTAATAGCAGAAGGAAATCGAATTGGATTGTCGTTCATTGAGAGAAAAGATTTG
This sequence comes from Rikenellaceae bacterium, assembly GCA_003513895.1. Taxonomy (GTDB): domain Bacteria; phylum Bacteroidota; class Bacteroidia; order Bacteroidales; family UBA932; genus Bact-08. The sequence continues at coordinate 2,536 of DOSU01000149.1, read as the reverse complement.
AAATTGATTATGGACGAATGGAACCTCAACTTAGCACTTGGAACCGAAAAGGCCGACCCCGGAGCCCAAGCGTTGCTAGGAGCCGATTATATTGTTACTGGAAAAGTTCTAATCACCGGTGATGATACTCTTTGTACTCTTAAGTTGGTTGATTTAACTACTGGAAAAATTATTACCAGTGTTTCAGGGAAAGCAAATAATGTAAAAGAAATCAAGCATCCTTCAGTTACTGTACCAACACCAGCTACTTCACCAATACAAATAAGTGCTAATAAAGCAAATAGTAATGCAATGGTCTCTGATGATTCAAAACTTTCAGTTTGGACAAGCAAGCGAGCATACGCAATCGGAGAAAAGATAGAGATTTATTTCTCTGTTAAGGAACCTCTTTACGTTCAAATTATAGATATAACTCCAGACGGAGAAAACAACATAATTTTCCCGAATGATTACCAGAAGGATAATTATTGTTTGCCAGGTAAGACCTACAAAATTCCTCCAGAAAATAGTGATTTTGAACTGCTAGTAACACCTCCAACGGGAGTAGATAGAATAAAAGCTATTGCGAGTCCTGCTGTCATGGACATTGCGTCGGCAGCGAAAACACGTGGCATTCAGTTCACCAAAACTCTAGTCAACGCAACCCAAACTCGGGCGAATCTTTCTGTCATATTTCAGTAAGTTTGAGAAAATTCCCGACTTAAGTTTATTATTCAAACAACCAAATATTTTCGCTCCAATTATTAACCGAACTGCCAGCCAGACCAAGTAACAAGTAAAATTAGAGAATAAAGGAGGTAACATTAATGATGTTTCTCAGACATTTGATTGTTATTGGAATTTTTATTGCTTTATTATCATCCTCATTTTCCTCCTCTGCCAATGAATTAACAGATGATTGCATAAATAAAGGTAGGTCCCTTCTACATCAAAACTTATATATTGATGCTATACCTGAATATTTAAATTGTATTGAATTTATTACAAAAAAATATGGAAATAGTCATATAAATTTGGCAGGACCAATGTTTGATCTTGCTGGTATTTACATGGCAACCGGGAAAAAAGACGAAGGGGTTGATTTAGCAGAAAAGGCCTTTAATATAACTATCCAACAAACCGGGATTACGCACGTAAAATCTGACGAAGCCAGAAAAAGGCTTGCCGACTACTTCTATCATGGCACGGGATCGAATAACAAGATAGAAAAAATGTATTTACAATCACTGAAAGCAAAAGAGAGCCAATACGGTGAAGGGTCTATCGAATCGACGGTTGATATGATAGAGCTTGGAAGAAATTATAGACATATGGACAGAAAGGATGATGGCATCAAATATATAACTAAAGCTTTAAATATACGGAAAAAAAAGTTAGGAAACGATCACATCCTCGTTGCGAATGCATTAACAACATTGGCTATAGAAAACAACGGTAAGGAATCAAATATTCAATTTAAAGAAGCATTGGAGATTCTGGAAAAAAACTACGGTGCAGAGCACCTAGAGATTGCAGAAATATATTTTCATCAGGCGATGCTCGCAGCGCAAGAAGTTAACAATAAGGGTACACAACGATCTTTATTGAACAAGAGTCTAAACATATATGAAAAGATATTGGGAACTGATAACAATCAACGACTTATTCCGGAGGACAAACAGCACCTTATTCCAATAATAATAATGCTTATTGCTCAAACATATGAAGGTGATAAAAATTATAAAGAAGCAGAGTCATTATTTTTAAAAGGAAAGGAGATTTCAATAAAAATAATGGGTCCAGCGAATCCTATGGTCGAAACGTTTATTGGACAGTTGGCAGATCTCTATAAGCGCAATAATGAATTGCAAAAATGCGTGCCATTATATGAAGAACAAATACAAATGATGGAGAAGTCATATGGAAAGGACTCTGTTATGTTAACATCGCCAATTGGAAATATTGTTGGAATTTATAAAAAGATTGGCTTGCCTAAAGAGGCTGAGAAATATGAGATTCGAAAAAAGGAGCTTTTGGCAAAAGATAAAAAAAATGTCGATACATTTCGAAATAATCAACATGAAAGTAAGCCGGAATTAGCAAAACTGGAAAGCGATTTAGATAATAATTCCGATATGCTAGAAAACACAATAAGAGAAAAATGTGAGAGTGGTAAGTGTCGTGAAGCATTAAACGATGCAAATAAGCGCATTAAACAGTTTTTTAAAGAGCATGGTTCGTCCGGAAAATTTGATGCATTACTTGTAGCACAGAAAAAAGTTGCCATAAGTGAAATATTCATAAAATACAATGGAATTGATCAAGCAGCTGTTTTGCTTCAGGACGCCTTGGAGGCATTCCAGAAAGAAAAAAGTGGATTGAATGTTATGGCTTCAATACCACTACTAAAATTAGCAGAATTATATTATAAGCAAAATGATTTAGAAAAAGCAGAGAAATATTACAAACTACACCTTAAATTAGAGCAAAAAAACAACCCCCAATTGTTGCGTTGCTCGCCCAGCCCCCCTCCTATGTTGTAAATTCCCTGTCATGG
>DOSU01000079.1:25078-53356 GCA_003513895.1 Rikenellaceae bacterium | reverse complement strand
TCCAAACATTGCGTAGATTGTCGTTTGTACGGGACAAAAAAGAAACCTGCATTCTGGCCAAATAACCATATTTAAAAGGAGAGTTATGAGAGGAATTTTATTGATACTAATTCTTGCGTTTAATATATCAACAGCAATTGCACAGAGCCCCAAAACTGCTCCTGTAAGGGTAGTTGAGAGAATGTATATCGCAACCGACAGAGATGCCTATGTTGCCGGTGAGCCGATTTGGATTTCGCTTTACTGTTTTGATATTTCAACAGGGTTAGGCAGATTGTCATCATTCAGCAGTGTTGCTTATATCGAACTACAAAATGCTCTGGGCACATCGATAACAACAAAGATTGCTATCAATAACGGCAGGGGAGCCGGGAGGATAGAGCTCCCGCCTGTACTTGCTACCGGCAATTACAGAATTGTAGCCTACACAGGTCAAATGCTAAACGAAGTAAATCCTGCTTTCTCTCAAAAACAAATTTCGGTTTATAACACATTAACATCGGAAAGAGTACCCGGCAATGTAGTGGTAGGTAATAAAGATTCCATTGTTGTAGAAGAGTTTAAGAAAAAAACCTCTTTTGACGAAACTAATAAAAGTGTGGATGTGAGAATTTATGGAAATAATTCTGTTATCCCTTCAAAATCAAGAATTCCTTTAACAGTAACAAATACAGGATCGCGGGACATTGATGTACACATTTCAATAGTAAGAAATGACTCACTTCCGGCACCTGCAGGAACAGGCCTTTTGGCGTTTCTTAAAGACCTTGATTATAATACAGGAAATGTACATTTTGCCAACGGGCATACAGCCGATTATGAAGGAGAGGTAATTAAGGTAAAAGTCACACCTGAAACAAATGAGCCGCTCACAGACAAAGTCATCTGGCTTTCAGCAGCAGGGGGGCTTTCGGATATTTATACAACACTTATTGACAGTAGCGGAAGAGCCACTTTCTTTACAAATTCTGTTTTTGGCGATAGGGAACTTGTTCTGGATGTTCCAGAAGCTGACACAAATATTACTCTCACCTATGAAATGGCAGACCATTTCGTAAAACCATCGCTTGAACCATTGCCTAAGCTTATTTTGCAGCGTAACATCTCCGAAACGTTAAAAAGAAGAAGTCAGGAGATGCAGGTATGGAGAAGATTTATTGCCGATACACTGTTTGAAAAAATTAAATTAAAAAAGGACCCTCTTCTAACCATTAATTCCAAACTTTACAAACTTGATGATTATACAAGGTTTCCCGTAATGAAAGAGGTTGTTTCTGAGTTTATTCCGGAACTGCGTTTTAGAAAAGTTGATGAAAAAACATATTTGCAAATGATTTTAAGCGATCAGCTTAGTAATGTGAGTATTTCAAAATATAATACGCTTGTGCTTCTGGATGGCATACCTGTATTTGATCATTCGAAAATACTCAACTATGACCCGCTAAAAGTTAAGAGCATTAATGTTTATAACGGAGAATTCCTGATAGGATATCTTAGCTTTAACGGCATAGCATCTTTTGAAACATATAAGAGAGATTATTCCGGACTCAAATTCAACAGAAACACAAGAATTCTGGATTTCAAAGGAGTACAGTTCCCTTCCAGATTTATAGGCAAAGAGGTGCGGGACGGCAAAAAAAATCCGGACATGAGAAGTGTTATCTACTGGGATCCAATGGTTTCAATTAAGAAAGGAGATAATTTGGATCTTACATTAATTACTCCCAATTATGAAGGGGAATTTATAATTACAATTGAAGGAGTAGATTCGGAGGGAAAGAGTATTGTTTATAAAAAAGAGTTTAGTATAAAGTAGTTTTCCAGCCAGTTGCAATATGTCAGTTAAGAGATTAGAAGTGAAATTATTTTTGTCGGCATTGTTAATTTTTTGTTTTGGAACAGCTTATTCTCAGGAAAACAGCTTTTTTAGAAAAATGAAATTTGACGGAAGTTTAAAAACGAAATACGAATACGCTTTAGAGACAAGTATGTCAAGGTTTTCTGTAAGGAATTCAAGACTGGGTCTTTCTGGTGACATGAATTCATATGTTTCATACAGAGTACAAATTGAACTTAGCAATGAAGGTAAATTTGAAGTACTGGATCTTTCGGCAACATTAAAACCCCTAAAAAATCTCACTTTTACAATGGGCCAGACATCTATTCCCATATACAACTCATACCAGATAACTCCGGCTCAAATGATGTTTGCAAACAGAACCTTTCTTGCTAAATATTTTGTACCAGGGACAAGAGATTTGGGAGTACTGGCTGCCTACAATTTCTCAGTTTCAGGCATGCCTTTCGAGTTTGATGCAGGTGTATTCAATGCATCCAAAAGCAACAATCCGGTTTGGACAGATAATCTCTCATGGTCTGCAAGAGCTATAATTGGAAGTATGGACGGATTTAGAGCATCGGCAAAGATTTACAGATATCCGGGAATTGATGCCGACTTTTTTTTGTGGGGAGCCGACTTTAGATATGGGAAAGAGAAATTTAAAATTGAAGCTGAGGTGCTGGATAGAGAGGACCTGTCAAGTGGAGACAATCTGTTTTCTTCCTGCCTGCAGGGAGGTTATTCCTTTCCGATAAAGAATGGGGGTATGTTCAAAGATATAACACCTGCTTTAAGATGGGATATGATGGGACACAAAATTGCAGTCAACGGGATAGGAGTTAACCGACTCACATTTGGTCTCTCTTTCGGATTCACTTCTAAACCTTTTTCATCGTTATTACGCATTGATTTCGAGAAATATTTTAAGAAATATATCCTTCCAGAATTTACAAGATATGAAGAGATGGATTCCGATAAAATATCTATAGAACTCCAAATAATTTTTTAATTTTAGGTATGAAAAATTTATTGTTTACAGGCATATTTCTGCTAGTACTCTCTTCTTGCAGCTACACCCCGGATTCGGAGAATCTTATAAGTGTGGACGAAATGAAGAGGGTTACGTCTGTTCTCTCTTCGGACGAATTTTTGGGAAGAAAACCATTCACTCTGGGAGAAAATCTCACAGTTGCTTTTATTGCACAGGAGCTGCAACAGATTGGATTTGAACCGCCATTTGAAGGAAGCTATTTTCAGGCAGTGCCAATGGTTGAGACAATCTCAAAGGTAGAGGGCCCTGTTACTATTTCCATAAAAGGTGAAAAATTTTCTTTTAATGCTCCGGATGAAATTGCTGTAAACTCACCGTCCCAACAGGAAAGCATTTCCATTTCAAATTCAAAAATGGTTTTTGCCGGTTTTGGAATTGATTCCCCGGATGACAAATGGGACGATTTTAAAGGGATTGACCTCACAGGGAAAACTTTGGTTGTTCTCATAAACGACCCCGGTCTTTACTCTTCGGATACAACACTTTTCAGGGGAAAAGAGATGACTTTTTTTGGGAGGTGGACTTACAAGTTTGAGGAGGCTGCCAGAAAAGGAGCCGATGCTATTCTAATTATACACGAGTCACTGGGCGCCGGATATGAATTTAATGTTCCCAGAAACAGTTCAATATCTGCAAAACTTTTTATCGACGATAATGGTGCTACAAAGAGCTGTAAAGCAACAGGATGGCTTTCTGAAGCAAGTGCCAACAGGATTTTTTCAAAACTGGGTTATAATGTAAAAGAGCTTAGGATGGCAGCAACCAAAAGAGATTTTCAACCGTTTGAGATGGATGCTGCATTTTCTGTCGAGATACAAAACGAAATTATTAAAAACATTTCTACAAATGTGGCAGGGATAATGAAGGGGACAAAACGCCCGGACGAGGCTATTGTAATCACTCCCCACTGGGACCATTTTGGAGTGGGAGAGGTACAGAACGGTGACTCAATATACAATGGCTCCGTAGACAACGGAACAACCATGGCCTGGGCATTTGAAATAGGGAGGGCATTTTCAAAGGCCGGAAGAAAACCGGAGAGATCGGTGATTCTTCTTTTTCCCACTGCAGAGGAACAAGGACTTGTAGGTAGCGAATATTATACTGAACATCCAATTATTCCTATGTACAAAACAATAGCTTGTTTGAATAACGACATGATGGTTCCGAGAGGAAGGATGAATGATGTAACTATGATAGGATTTGGCTACTCTTCTCTGGATTCGCTTTATGATATTGTAGCAAAAAAGCAGGGCAGATATCTTTTACCTGATCCAAATTCCCATACCGGCCTGTTTTTCCGGAGTGACCACTTTCCTTTCTTTAAAAAAGGAGTTCCTTCACTTTGGGCTTTTGGCTGTTACGACAGCAGGGAACATGGAAAAGAATGGGCTGTAGATAGCTGGAACAAATTTATCAAATCGGTATATCATACTCCGGCAGATAATTATGACCCAAACTGGGACTGGTCCGGTATTGCAGAGGATACAAGAATGGCTTTTGAGGTCTCATGGATGTTGTCTCAAACAAAGACAGCCAAACCGCGTTTTTATTAATAAAATCATTTAAGATATGAACTTAGTTATTGAAGAGGCAAGAATAGGCGATCTAAATACTCTGGTTGAGTTTCAGCTAAAAATGGCACTGGAAACTGAAGAATTAAAATTAGACAGAGAAGTTCTCAGTAAAGGAGTTAAAGCAGTTTACGCAGACCCTACAAAAGCAAGATATTTTATTGCCCGAAATGAAGACAGGGTTTTGGGAATGCTCATGATCACCCTGGAATGGAGCGACTGGAGAAATGGATGGGTTTGGTGGATTCAATCTGTTTATGTTGATCAGGAATTCCGCAAAGACGGGATATTCCGTTCATTGTATTTTCATGTAAAGAACTTGGTGATAAATTCGGAAAATGTTCGCGGTTTAAGGTTATATGTAGATAAAAGAAACATTAAAGCTCAGAAAGTATACGAAGCGCTGGGAATGACAGGAGAACATTATTCTACTTATGAATGGATGAAAGACAATTAAAAAAACGATTCAAATTTCCAGATAAAAGACTGATTATTCACTCTTTTGCGGGAGCGGCATTTTTAATCATCTGTTATATTTTAGGAGGATTTGTAAGCCGTTTGATACATGGCTTTATCTCTCCTGCAGTAATGGGTATGATTATCCTTTTTCTGCTTCTTAAAGCCGGAATAGCCAGGGCCGAATGGCTCGAAAAACCTGCAAATTTTCTCCTGGACAATCTTATATTATTCTTTATTCCGGCAACTGTCGGCATTGCCCTGATTCCTTTTGAAATCATTAAACATGATTTCTTAGCAATTATTGTGGCTTCGGTTTTAAGTTCGTTATTAGTATTGTGGCTGGTTGGTTTTATTGTAGATAAATTTGAAAAAAGTGATAAGTAACCCTGTCATACTGGAAATTCTGTTTATTGCTCTAACGGTAAGTGCATATATTATTGGCAAGATAGTATATAAAAAAACAGGCTTTATGATTCTTCATACAGTTATTGTGGCAACATTGCTGATAATTATTATTTTCAAACTTTTGCAAATAGACATTAGTATATATACTTCTAATTCGAGAGTAATCAATACATTGCTTAATATATCAGTTGTTGCATTTGGCTACCTGCTCTACAAACATTACAACTTTATTCGGACAAGAGGAGCAGCTATTTTATCTGCTACTTTTTTTGGAAGTCTTGGTGCAATAGTAAGTGTAGCAGTTGTATCAATTCTTATGGGAGCAAGTATCGAAACTATAATTACAATATTGCCCAAGTCTATTACAACCCCAATTGCAATTGTTCTTAGCGGGCAGGCCGGTGGAATAATGTCCCTTACGGCAGTCGTTGTAATATTGTCAGGAATCTTTGGAGCAGTCATAGGACCCTGGTTCCTGAAGTTAACATCTGTTAAAAGTCCTTTTTCAAAAGGGATGGCGCTTGGTTCTGCTGCACACGGAATAGGAACTGCAAAGGCACTTGAGATGGGAGCCCTGGAAGGAGCGGCAGGAGGCCTTGCAATAGCACTAATGGGTTTCTTTACTTCAGTTCTTATGCCCTTGATTTTACCCTTGATAAAGATTATTTCGGAAAAATTTTAAGTGCAGGCAGTATATTACCAGTTATCGTCAGTTTTTGGTTTTTTGCAAACCAGTACAAAATTAGTAATCAGCCTGTCTTCAATTGAGAAAAATGTAAGCAGCACTGCTTTATAATAGTGACTTTTGATATTGTTTCCGGATCTCCATTCCTTTGTGAATACTTCTGCCTTAACGTCATATGCATATCGGGCAGCATCGTTGAAAATTGCTCCCTTTTCGTAGTGATAGGCTATGTTACCAACTGTTAGTCGCGCTTTATTGTCTTTTACCCGGAATGCTACATCGTAGTATAAGTAACTGTTAAACACTCCCTGTGACATCGAAAAATCTACCATTCTCCTTATCAATAAGGTTCCTCCCTCTTTGTCTTCGACCAGCGTTTTCTGAATTTGATCTGCAGTTAAAGAGAGTCCAATAATAACAGCGTTTCGGATTGAAGCGTAAAGTTCTTCCTTTGTTTTACCGGGAGCATCAACGATGGTATCAAAAATAACCATACCATCTACAATCGGAACTTTTCTTGAGTGCAGGGATTTATAGTAAATTCCGTTGGCATAATAAGATTTTACTTCGTTATATAAAATATCCTGGGGTTTTTTGGATCTTGTAGTTGTATATATAATCTTATAATCTTCATATTTGGGCATTAGATTCTCATTGTAAACATTTACGCCATATTTATCCAGGCTTGCAGGAACCCCTGTGATTGTAATGTTCTTTATAGTATCATTTTCAATAGTTACAATGTAGTCGTTCTGAGCGACAGATAATTGGCAAACAAACATTAATGCCAAAGAGGAAAATACTAACCGAAGCTTTTTCATGATTTGAATTTTATCAATTATAATCTAATTAATGTATTATTCTGCCAGACGCTTCTCTAGCTTGTCAATTTCTTTGTTGTGCAGCCCGGAGAAAAGAATCATAAGCAGAGCACCAACCAACGCGTAAAACATATCTGCCTGAGTATCCCATATATATCCTTGAGTTCCTAGAAATTCTTGTCCTTCTTCTATACTTACAAGTGCAACCCCCCATTCAATAATTTCATAAAAAGCACTGAATGCCAATGCGAAAGAGACAACTGCAACTGAATTCCAAACGCCCCTTGCAAGAATATTTTTTCTGATTAAAAACTCTCTGGCAACCAAAACAGGAGTGATTCCCTGTAAAAGATGCCCTAACTTATCGTAGCTGTTTCTCCCGGTATCGAACACCTCTTTAATCCAGTCAAACAATGGGACTCTGGCATAGGTGTAGTGACCACCAACAAACAAAATGAGACAATGGACCACGATTATCACATAGGCCATGTCGGTGAATCTGAATTTACGATATGTGAGTCCAAATAAAAAGAGGGCAACAACTCCGGGTACGACTTCCATTACCCATACACCAAAATCGAAAGGATTAATGGCAGACCAAATGAAAACAGCAAAAAACACAACCAGCATTATCCAGTACCTGTTCATATAAGTTTAGTATTAAGTTTTTCTAAACAATATTACAGATAATTGACTTATGTTCAAAATAAAAAGAAAAAGGCTGCTTGAATAATCAAACAGCCCTCTAAACGAATATACCAGAAACTAGTATTCTCTTCTTCCGCCACCACCGCTAGGTCTTCCGCCACCAAATCCACCACGGCTTCCACCGCCAAAACCGCCACGACTTCCGCCGCCACGATTTCCACCTCTGTCTTCTCTTGGTTTAGCAACATTAACGCTGATAACTTTACCATCGTACTCGGCTTGATCAAGTTCTTCGATTGCTTTTTTTGCTTCTGCCTCAGTTGGCATTTCAACAAATCCGAATCCTCTTGATTTACCTGTTTCTCTGTCTGTAATTACTTTAGCTGATGAAATTTCACCATACTCTGCAAACAATTCTCTTAGGTCGGCATCTCTAACGGCCCAGCTTAAATTGGAAATAAAAATGTTCATTAAATAAACTTTAAAATAAAAAAATAATTCTGTCCGGAGTGCGTTATATACAAAAGTCTACTTAACAACATTAATAGTAAACAGGCAAGTGAGATGTTTTGAATACGGTCTTATAAAACTCCGGTTCGGCGCAAAGGTAAGTTTATTTTTTGCATAATCGCAAATATCTTTACCTAAACTTCAGTTTGCTTTAATTTTAAATAAGGTCAATATTTGCAAAACCCTTGAATATTAGGCAAGTAGTGTTTCCGATGATGATTGATGTAAAGCAGAAAGAAGGTTAACAAGTATTCAAGAAAGCCTATGAATAGCAAGCCCACTTCTTAGTTTTGGTTCAAACCAGGTGGTTTTTGGAGGCATGATATTACCGGTATCTGCAATGTCTATCAACTGCTTCATCGATACCGGATAAAGAGCAAATGCAGCTGCCATTTCTCCGGAATCCACTCTTTTTTTCAATTCTCCGAGACCGCGTATACCTCCAATGAAATCAATTCTCTTTGAAGTTCGTAAATCGGTAATGTCAAGAAGTTTGTTAAACACAAGGTTAGACAGAACCGTTACATCAAGGATACCTATAGGGTCATTGTCGTTGTATGTTCCGGGTTTTGCAGTGAGTGAGTACCAGTGATTGCTCATGTACATCGAAAAATTGTGAGGCGATGCAGGTTTGTATATCTCTGTTCCCTTGTCTTCTACAACAAATTCTTTTCCCAGTTTTTCAAGAAGTTGGGATGGAGACATCCCGTTTAAATCTTTCACAACCCGGTTGTAGTCGATAATCTTTAGGTGGCTCTCAGGAAAAACAACTGCAAGAAAGAAGTTGTACTCCTCATCTCCTGTATGATTTGGATTGTTTTTTCGTTTCTCTTCTCCAACAAGAGCAGCAGCTGCTGTTCTGTGGTGTCCGTCGGCTACGTAAAAAGCAGGTACAGTCGCAAATATTTCAGTAATCCGTCTGTTAACTGCATCATCCTCTATTATCCAGAAGTGATGACCAAAACCATCTTCGGCAACAAAGTCATACTCTGCCGGTTTGTTGTTTACAATACCGGTTACGATCTTATTTATTTCGGAATTATCAGGATAGGCAAAAAAGACCGGTTCTACATTTGCATTCTGAATGCGTACATGAATCATCCTGTCCTCTTCCTTGTCCTTTCTTGTAAGTTCATGTTTCTTAATCCTGCCATTAAGGTAGTCTTCGACACTGGCTCCTACAACAAGTCCATATTGGGTTCTTCCCTCCATTGTCTGGGCGTAGACATAATACATCTCTTTATTGTCCTGTACCAGCCAGCCCTTGTCCTGCCAAAGTTTAAAGTTTTCAACAGCCTTGTCATATGCCTGTTGAGTATGTTCATCTATAATTGGATCAAAATCAATTTCCGGTTTAATAATATGAAGCAGAGATTTTTCGCCGGCTTCGGCTTTTGCCTCCATTGAATTTAGCACATCATACGGGCGGGATGCAACATCATTTGCAATAGCCTTTGGTGGTCTGATTGCCGCAAAAGGTTTAACTTTTACCATTTTAAAATATAAATATTATTAATTACTATTTATTTACCTGGAAAGTTTTGTCTCCGCTGGTAAAAAACTTAACAACTTGATTTGCTGAGGCTAATCCTGCATTTACATTTGCTTCTGCAGTTTCTGCCCCCATCTTCTTTGATGTTGCAAAAACCCTGTTTGCAAATTTATCATTGAGTATTTGCTGATTATCCGCTGCAATATCTGTTACATACTTAATGTCTTGTCTCTCTTCGAGAACTTTTAAAAGTTCCTCTTCGTTTATAACCTCTTTACGGGCAGTATTTACCAGGCAACCGCCTTTAGGTAACTTAGACAGCAAATCATAACCTACAGATTTTTTTGTCTCTGCTGTTGCAGGAATGTGAAGAGAAACAAAGTTGGATTTCGTATAAAGTTCCTCTAAGGAATCCACCGGAGTAACGCCATCTTTAATTACATTCTCTTTATTTACAAACGGGTCGAATGCAAGCACTTTCATTTCAAATCCCTTTGCAAGCCTTGCAACAAGTTTTCCAACATTTCCATAAGCGTGAATACCGATGGTTTTACCTTTAAGTTCGCTCCCTGTCCCGGGAGAAAAGCAGTTTCTGGAAACATAGATCATCATGCCTATTGCAAGTTCAGCAACTGCATTGGAATTTTGCCCTGGAGTATTCATGGCAACTATTCCCCTTTCCGAACAAGCAACAAGATCCAGGTTGTCATACCCTGCACCTGCACGCACAACAATTTTCAGATTTTTGGCAGCACCTACGACTTCTTTTGTAATCTTATCCGAACGGACAATGAGAGCATCTGCATCTGCAACTGCTGCAAGCAGCTCTTGTTCAGAAGAGTATTTCTCGAGGAGTGCCAGTTTGTGACCGGCACCTTCAACTATTGACCTGATACCGTCAACCGCTGCTTTTGCAAATGGTTTATCGGTAGCTACTAATATTTTCATTTTGAAAAAATTATTAAATTTATAATGATTAGCCGTTCAGCTTTTCAAATTCCTGCATGCAAAGTACAAGAGCCTTGATGCTTTCAACCGGACATGCATTGTAAGTTGAAGCGCGGAACCCTCCTACAGAGCGGTGACCTTTGATTCCCACCATTCCTCTCTCTTTTGCAAATGCCATAAACTCATCTTCTTTATCTTTGTATTTTTCAGACATTACAAAGCAGATATTCATTATTGAGCGGTCCTCTTTTGCTGCAGTACCCTCAAACATTTTGTTCCTGTCTATTTCATTATAAAGAAGAGCTGCCTTGTCCAGGTTCATTTTGTGAACTGCTTTTAGCCCACCCATGCTTTTAATCCATTTAAGAGTTTCGTTCATGACAAAAATGGAGAATACAGGAGGAGTGTTAAACATAGATTCTTCCTGGATGTGAGTTCTGTAATCGAGCATTGTAGGAAGATAACGGGTAACTTTTCCAAGGATGTCTTCACGAACAATTACAAAAGTTACTCCGGCAGGGCCGACATTTTTCTGAGCACCACCGTATATTAAGGCATATTTACTTACATCAACAGGCCTGCTCATAATGTCGGAAGACATATCGGCTACAAGGTTAACAGGACAATCCATATCCTCTTTAATCTCTGTGCCGTAAATTGTATTATTTGTAGTAATATGGAAATAATCCAGATCCTTCGGAATTACATATCCCTTAGGGATGTAATTAAAGTTTTTTTCTGCCGATGACGCTACTGTTACAACTTCGCCAAAGCCTTTTGCCTCTTTAAGCGCTTTTTTCGCCCATACACCTGTTTCGAGATATCCTGCCTTTTTTTCCATAAGGTTCATCGCAACATACAAAAATTGCATGCTCGCTCCTCCACCCATAAATAGAATGTGATATCCGTCCGGAATGTTAAGAATCTCTTTCCACAGTGTGCTACATTCATTCATTACGGCTTCCCATTCTTTAGATCGGTGTGAAACCTCAATAACAGACATTCCCGACCCTTTAAAGTCGGTGAGTGCGTCGATAGCTGCCTGAACGGCCTGTCTTGGAAGGACACATGGTCCTGCATTAAAATTATGAGCTACTTTCATAAATATAATATTTTATAAACCTTTAATTTTGACACCAAAGATAATTCAAAAAATATTAAACCACAATAAATAATGGCCAATTATGTCCTAACTGTTAGCATTTGATTAAAATTTGCTAATAATTTTTAAGTTTTTGTGGTCTGTTATCTTTTCGCAAAAATGACACAAAAGTTTAATTTCGGGAGAGTCGGTAATAGTTGTAAATAGTGTTTCAACATTTTGATGGTTTGTAATGCATGCCGGATTCATACATTTTGCGATTCCTTTTATTGAAGATGGAGTTGAAAGAACCCTTTTCTCCACTACCTCAAAATCGTGGATAATATTAATTTTTGCCTGAGGAGCAATGAGAGCAATTCTGTTAATTTCGTCGTCCTTAAAAAACTGGTCCGAAATTTTAATTATTGCTTTTTTGCCAAGAAACTTGCTGTCCAGGTTTGTCCCGAAAGTAATCTGATTACTGCTTGTGCTGAGTCCCAATATATCTATAACTTTAAAAAGCTGGTCGGCAGGAATATGGTCGAGAACCGTTCCATTCTTTATCGCACTGACTTTTAGCTGTTTTTCCATGTTCATTGTTTTTTAATGCTATAATTCATTTACTCCCAAGAGCATTGTAATAATTGCCATTCTGGTAAAAACACCATTTCCTGCCTGATCAAAATAATATGCATGTTTACTGTTATCGACATCCTGAGCAATCTCATTGACTCTTGGCAGCGGATGCAGGATTTTCATGTTTGTCTTTGCATTTTCAAGCATCTCCTGCCTTAAACTGTAAACATTCTTTACTCTTTCATATTCAATGGCATCTGTGAATCTCTCTTGTTGAACCCTGGTCATATAGATTATGTCCGAATCTTTTATTCCATCTTCAAGATTGTAAGTTTCTTTATATGGAATGCCGAGTTTGTTTAGATATTCCTTATATTCGTTAGGCATCTTAAGTTCTTCGGGTGAAGTAAACAGGAATTCAGGGTTGAAGTGAGACATTGCCTGAAGCAGAGAATGAACAGTCCTGCCATATTTTAGGTCACCAACCATGTTTATTTTAAGATTCGTCAATCTTCCCTGTGTCTTTCGGATTGAATAGAGATCCAGAAGAGTCTGCGTAGGATGTTGATTTGCCCCATCCCCGGCATTTATTACAGGAACAGAAGCTATTTCAGATGCATACCGGGCACTTCCTTCCAGAGGGTGCCGCATTATAATTAAATCGGCATAGTTGGAAACCATTTTTATTGTATCCTTAAGTGTCTCTCCTTTGACAACACTGGTGTTTCCGGCATCAGAGAAACCAATAACTCTCGCTCCAAGCCTGTTGGCGGCAGTTTCGAAACTAAGTCTTGTCCTTGTAGATGGCTCGAAGAAGATGCTTGCAATAACTTTATCCCGAAATATCGGGCGGGACGGATCTCTTTCAAAATCTTCTGCCAGTGAAATGACCTTTAGTATCTCCTCCTTTGAAAAGTCGTGAATAGATATCAGATGTTTTGGCATATGTAAAATTTTATATTTTGTTATTTTATAATTGAAACCCCCTCTATTTCCAGTAAACTAAAGACAAAAGCATTAAGATCGTTAAGTCTTACTCTTGTTTTAATTGTGCAGATGTTGTCGAAATTCTGCTCCAGCACATCAGGAGCATAGTCTTTTAGAAGCTTCATTATCTGGTTTATCTGGAAATATTCAAAGTTAAATGAAATAATCTCTCCGGCTCTCTTTTCAATAATTTCGGAATTTGCAATGGCGTCTGCTGCAGCACTGCGGTATGCTCTTATAAGGCCCGGTATCCCAAGTTTAGTTCCTCCAAAGTAACGAACAACAATAATCAATATATCACTGAGCTCTTTTGAAAGCAATTGTCCGTAAATGGGTTTTCCTGCAGATGAAGAGGGTTCGCCGTCGTCGTTTACCCTCCACAAATCTCCTCTAATCCCTATCCTGTATGCAAAGCAGTGATGCTTTGCATCGAAGTGACTCTTTTTAATGTTATGGACCAACTCCTTTGTTTCCTCCTCACAGATTACCGGGTATGCATAAGAGAGAAATTTACTGCCAAGCTCTTTATATATGCCCGTAGATGGTTTTGATATTGATTTATAGGAATCTGAGGAGGTTATTTCGCTCATGTCGCAATTGAATGCTTTTGGTAAAATTAGCCCCTTTTTGCTAATTTTGCAAAATGTATTGCGAACATTTTATAAAAGATATGTCGAGGCTTGGAAATGAGATAGATTCCTGCCTTAATGATTTGTGTTCAAAAAACCTGCTCAAAGAAGCAATCGATCGTTCTTTTCAGTTAAATCCGCTTTTTACTATTGAGATGCAAATGCACTCTTTGCATGCTATAAGCGATATGTTCCTGAAAAGTTCGAAACTTCAGGAATGGATACAACCTGTTATTAAGTCATCAATTGAAAGAGATAATGTTGCAGGTATTGTAATGGCAGGAAACATACCACTGGTTGGTTTTCATGACTTTTTGTGTGGCCTTGCTGCAGGATACAGGCTTGAGATAAAGCTGTCCGGAAAAGACAGTCTGCTTCTTCCTTCTCTGTTTGATACTCTTTGTATTATCAATCCTTTCTGGAAAGAGAGAGTAAAGTTTGTGGAAGAAATCTCAAAGGCAGCCAATGTTCTTATTGCTACCGGTACCGATGAGGCAATAATTAAAATTGGAGGATATTATGATAATATACCCAGACTGCTCAGGGGCACAAGGTCGGGACTTGCTCTTTTAGATGGAACGGAAAACCAACGCCAGTTGGATTCACTTGCTGATGACATGTTTCTTTACTATGGCATGGGTTGCAGGAATGTGAGTACACTTCTTGTTCCTGAAAACTATTCATTTATGCCATTAATTAATTCTGCAGGACGCTACTCGAATTTCGCGGACAATAAGGATTTTTATTCTGCATACAGATACAATAGGGCAATATTTAAAATGAGGAACGAGCATTTTATTGACGGTGGTTTTTTCCTTCTTAATGAAGGAGTTGTTTTCCCTCCACCTTTATCGGTTGTAAATATTGTACATTATTCATCGCCCGAATATTTAGAGTTTTTTATTGAAAAAAATTCAGATTATATACAGGTAAAACTCTGTAAAAAAGAAAAATCCGGATTTATCCCCTTTGGCAGAGGTCAGTTTCCATCCCTTACAGATTATGCCGATAACATAAATACCCTTGACTTTCTTTTAAATAATTGCTATATTCGTATAAAGAATTAAAGAAATGGTATACAGATTCAAAGCCACAATTGAAGGTAATAAGATTTTCATGAGAGAGTATGAAGTTAAGGGCGAAACCTCACTTTACTCTTTTCACCGATTTCTCCAAACAGATTTAGGCTTTGCCCCGGACCAGATTGTAATTTTCAGGAGTATCTCTAAAGAGAACAAAATAAAAGCCGAATATGGCCTCTTTGATATGGGAGACGGGCCAATGGATAAAATTTCAGTTGAAAGTGCAGCAAAAAAAGGGGAGTTTGTTCTCAATTATGTATACGAAACCTTTAAAGAAAGGAGTATCAGACTTGATTTTTTAGCCACCGAAGAGCCTTTGGCAAGAAGGTCTTACCCAAGACTGGTTGCCGAAAGAGGAAGAAACCCAGACCAATTCTCGGACAACTATGACGATTTTGACCCTTTAATACCGGGACATGAATCGGATATTCTTTTTGAAAGTGGAGAATTGCCGGAAGGTGAAGAAATTGCCTGATGGTAAAAAAAAAACTAATCTTAATTGTTGGGCCAACAGCAAGCGGCAAAACCGACTACAGCATCTCCCTGGCCGAAAAATACAGTTGTCCAATAATTTCTTGTGATTCCCGCCAAATATATAAAGAGCTCAAAATAGGGACAGCTCCGCCGGATAAAGAACAATTAAAGCGGGTAAAACACTACTTTATATTTTCACATTCGGTTATAAGTCACTATACTGCCGGCCTTTATGAAGTTGAAGCGCTTGAATTAATCAATGAATTATTCAAAACATATGACACTCTTGTTGCAGTAGGAGGGTCCGGTCTCTATGCAGATGCTCTTTGTTATGGCATAGATGATTTCCCGCCTGCCGATCTTGAGTTGAGAGAATCAATTATGGAAAAGCTGTCAAAGGAAGGCATTGAATCATTAAGAGGAGAGCTTAAGCTTTTGGACAGAGAAAGCTACGATTCGATTGATATTGCCAATAGTCAAAGAGTCGTCCGTGCCCTGGAGGTGACTTTGCAAACCGGAAGGAAATTTTCTTCGTTTAAGAAAGATTGCGCAAAACAGAGACCGTTCATTATTGAGAAGAGACTTTTGGAAAGGCCCAGAGCCGAACTTTACGAAAGGATAGACAGGAGAGTCGATAAAATGATGAAAGACGGCCTATTGGATGAAGTAAGAGGTCTTCTTCCGTTTAAACATTTATCCGCCCTTAAAACCGTGGGATACAGAGAACTTTTTGATTATCTCGATGGAAAAATTGCTTTGAAGGAGGCTGTTGACCTCATAAAGAGGAATTCCAGGAGATATGCCAAGAGGCAAATGACATGGTGGAGGCGGGATAAAGATGTTACCTCTCATGTGGATATAATAAAAGAGGCAAACCTTTAGGGCTTGCCTCTTTTATTCAGTTAAAGAACTTAGAAAGGAAGATCATCTTCTCCCGCATCTCCCGAAGGAAAATCAACAGGTGAATTCATTGGGTCGACAGATTGGATATTACTTCCGCCGTCTTCTAAACGATCAATTTTCCATGCTCTTATATCGGTATACCACCTGTTGTTGAATTCTCTTGATTCTATGTTTACAGAGATTTTAAGATTTTCTCCGTCTTTGAATTTTGAAAGTTCTTCAACTTTTTCTGACCCCCAGACATTCATGCAGATTTTCCTGGGAAAGTTTTCCTGAGTCTCAATTATAAACTCCTGTTTGCTCCAGTCTCCTCTTGCACTTGTACCGGATTGAACAGGTAATTTTTTGATGACTTTTCCGACTAGATCAAGTGCCATCCCTATTTTTTAATTAGAGTTGAGTCAACAGCTACAGCTTTGTTCACTTTCACAAGTTCAACATCAAAAATAAGTGTAGAGTTAGGGCCTACTAGTGGACCTGCCTGTTGTGCTCCATATGCCAGTTCACCAGGGATATAAAGTTTAATTTTGCCGCCTTCGCCAATTAGTCTGATACCTTCTCCCCATCCGGCAATAACTGCGTTTACAGGGAATTTTACTGGTTCAGGGTTGCCATACGATGTGTCAAACTCTTTTCCGTCCAAAAGTGTACCTCTGTAAAAAACAGAAACAGTATCTTCAAGAGCCGGTTTAAGATCTGAACCCGGATTGATAATCTTATACTGAAGACCGCTTTCAGTTGTCATTACACTGTCTTTGGTTTTGTTATCGGCAAGAAATTTTTCGCCTTTTTCCTTATTTTCGGCAGCTGTTGCTTCTGCTCTTTTTGCCAGGTATCTTTGAATAACCTGATTTGCAACTGCTTCATTAACTTTAAGCTCTTTTCCTTCCATTACGGCTTTGATAGCTTTTGTAAGTTCGGCATAGTTAAGTTCGCCAAAGTTTGAGTTTTTAAGCATAGTTCCAAAAGATACTCCAACTGCATAACTTGCAGAATCGGTAAGTGCCTTAGGTACCAGAACGGATGAACTCTTCTTTTCGCCGCAAGACGAAATGATAATAAGAGCTAGTGCAACGATGACGATAGATTTAATTGTTTTCATTTGTTAATTATTTTTGTGGTTTTATCTTTAGTGGTTATATAAATTGCCAAAAGTCCAATAACTGCAGCTATAAATGAGGTGCCAAGTATTGTAACTTTCCCTGTATCAATAATTGCTGGATCCGTAAAGGCCAAATTATCGATAAATATAGACATTGTAAATCCAATTCCAGCAATAATGCCAACGGAAAATATCTGACTCCATTTCATTTCAGCAGGCAGTTCTGCAATTTTTAGCTTGACAGCCAACCAACTGGCGAAGAAAATCCCAAGGGGTTTTCCAAATAAAAGTCCGAAAAATATTCCCGGAATAATTGGTTCAAAAGGCGGATTGAAGATTTTTGCATTAAGAATCACACCTGCATTTGCCAGCGCAAAAACAGGCATAATAATAAATGTGACCCAGGGGTGAAGGGCGTGCTCAAACCTTAACATCACAGGATGAACCTGCTTAAG
Source organism: Rikenellaceae bacterium (assembly GCA_003513895.1). Classification (GTDB taxonomy): domain Bacteria; phylum Bacteroidota; class Bacteroidia; order Bacteroidales; family UBA932; genus Bact-08. The sequence goes on along the minus strand of DOSU01000079.1, from coordinate 35,634 downwards.
CTTGTTGTGAAGATTGTGAATTACCTGTTGCTGAACAGGATTTGACAGCACAGAAACTTTATGGTTGCTGGCAGCACTGAATTTGTTTAAAAGGAATCTTGTCCCCACTAAAAACCTCACTTCGTTTATAGTGTTTTTTCCTGGTATAGTCATAGCCAGAAGAACTCCGGCAATAGTTGCATGAATTCCTGATCCAAGTATGAGGAACCATAAGACAATTCCGGGGACTATATAAAAAAGCGGATTTCTGACATTCATTCTGTTAAAAAAGATCAGCAGGGCAATTATTAGAGAAGCGTAAAGCAACAATTGGAAATCAAGTGCATGTGTAGGATAAAATATTGCGAGCACAATAATTGCACCCAGGTCATCCACGATTGCCAGGGCTGTAAGGAAAATCTTCAAAGAAGTTGGGACTCTTTTTCCCAGTAAAGAAAGGATACCAAGTGCAAAAGCAATATCTGTTGCCATTGGAATACCCCATCCGTTCTGACTTTCAGTTCCTATGTTAAAATATAGAAAAATAAGTGCCGGGATTACCATTCCTCCAACAGCTGCAATAATTGGCAGAGATGCCTGTCTAACAGAAGAGAGTTCCCCAACGAGAACCTCTCTTTTGATTTCAAGCCCAACAACCAGAAAGAAAATTGCCATGAGGCCATCATTTATCCAGTGAATGATGGACAATTCAAACTTGTAACTTCCAATAGAGAAACCGGCATATTGATACAGAAGGTCCTGAAGAAAGGCAAATTGCGGAACATTGGCAATTACTAAAGCTGCAATTGCACAAAATATTAGAACTATTCCTCCGGTGGATGAGTTCCTGAAAAAAGTAGAGAAAATATTTCGAAGTTCCTGCCGCCTGTCCCTTCTGATTGTTGTTATGACACTCATAGAACGAAATAACTATTTTTTTTGATTTAAACTCGTATACAGGCACAACTTGTACAGAATCCTGGCTCCAACATTTGAGTCCCAGTCATTTTCCCCGTTGGGGGATACTTCGCACAAGTCAAATCCGATTATTTTTTTGTTTGAAGTCGAAAGCATATGAAGCAAATAGTCAATCTCGCGAAACTCAAGACCTCCCGGTACAGGAGTGCCGGTTCCGGGGCACAGTGAAGGAGAGAGGCCATCTATATCAAAGCTGATATATACATTTGCAGGAAGGCTTGCGAGAATATCTTCACACTGTTTCTTCCATGTTTTGCCGTCGTACTGATTTCTTTTAAGTTCAATATCGGTAAAGCACCGGATTCTGGGATCGGAGTTTATTATGTCTGCCTCCTGCTGGCAGAAATCTCTAACTCCAACCTGTGTAAGTTGTGAAATTTGCGGGATTTCCACAAGAGAATTATTCATTATTGAGGCATGGGAATACTTAAATCCTTCATAGGCAACCCGAAGATCGGCATGCGCATCTATATGCAGAATTCCAAACTCTTCACATAAAGAAGAAACTGCTTTTATATTCCCAAATGGGACACTATGGTCTCCGCCTACTACTCCGGTAATCTTTCCCTTCGCAATCTGCTCTTTGCACAATGAAAATACTCTTTTATTAAGAACTTCGCTTGCGTCGTTTACTTTATCCAGGAGGGATTTCAACTCTTTTTGTTCTTTCCCTTTTTCAAGTTCGGAGATTACACTTTCCGCAATTTTGCGGTATCTTTTATTCGCTTTTAATATTCTATTATCTGTAGGAACGGTTCCAATTTTGACCTCCCAGGCATTATGTACAAGCGGGTCAAAAAGATCAATCTGAACAGATGCTTCAATTATTGATTCAGGCCCTTTACTGGTGCCAGGCCTGTAGGAAGTTGTTACATCCCACGGAACAGAAACAAGGGCAATGTCCGACTCCTCAAGGTTGAAAGGAAGAGCAAAGTAGTTTCCATTTGCAATTCCGGGTTCGTTGGGGTTAAATATTGTCATAGTTATGCTCTTTTTCAGTTATATTATTAAAAGTTGTACTTTCGCATCCTCAAATAATTTGAAGAAAATTTTGCGATGATAAAACTTATAAATAACTTAGAGGGACAAAGGTAAGTTTTTTTGCCAATTTTTTAAAATATTTTGGATTCTAAAATAATATATGCATACAACTTCAGAATTTCTGCACACACAGCTTAAAGAGTTTTTTGGCTTCGATTCTTTTAAGGGTCAGCAGGAAGAAGTTATAAAGCATCTTATTGATGGGAACGATTCATTTGTTCTTATGCCTACAGGCGGAGGAAAATCCCTTTGTTATCAGTTGCCCGCTTTGGTAATGCCGGGTGTTGCAATTATAATATCACCCCTGATTGCACTTATGAAAAATCAGGTTGATGCAATAAGGGGCTTTGTCGAGGAGAGGGAGGGGATTGCCCATTTTTTAAATTCATCCCTTAATAAAGCTCAGATACAGGAAGTTAAGGAAGATTTAATGTCGGGGCAAACAAAGTTACTGTATGTTGCTCCCGAGTCTCTTACAAAGGAAGAGAACATCGCTTTTTTAAAGCAACTTACAATATCATTTTATGCTGTGGACGAAGCTCACTGCATATCTGAATGGGGACACGATTTTCGGCCGGAATACAGGCGAATTTACCCTATAGTCCAGGAGATAGGAAAGGCCCCGGTTATTGCACTTACTGCGACTGCGACGCCGAAAGTTCAGAATGACATTCAAAAAAATCTTGGCATGTCGGATGCAATGGTATTCAAGACTTCATTCAATCGACCCAACCTCTATTATGAAATAAGACACAAAGCAAATACCGAAAGGGAAATTATTAGATTTATAAAGGCGAATGAAGGGAAATCCGGAATAATTTATTGCCTTAGCAGGAAGAAAGTTGAAGATGTGGCCCAGTTGCTTGTAGTAAACGGGATAAAAGCGCTGCCATATCACGCTGGTCTTGATGCATATACAAGAGCATCAAACCAGGACAGTTTTCTCATGGAAGGAGTGGATGTTATTGTTGCGACAATTGCTTTTGGAATGGGAATAGACAAACCGGATGTCCGTTTTGTGATTCACTACGATATTCCGAAAAGTCTTGAAAGTTATTATCAGGAGACAGGACGTTCAGGCAGAGACGGTGGAGAAGGGCAGTGCATTGCGTTTTACTCATACAAGGATATTCAAAAGCTTGAGAAGTTTATGCAGGGTAAACCAATATCTGAACAGGAGATTGGTCGTCAATTGCTCATGGAAACTGTCTCATATGCCGAATCCAGCATTTGCCGCAGAAAAGTACTTCTTAATTATTTTGGAGAAGATTATAAACAGGATAATTGCGGCTGCTGCGATAACTGCCTTTTCCCTAAAAAGCAGTTCGACGGCAAGGACGATATAGCTTTGGTAATTGAGCTTATTTCTACTATGAAAGAACAGTTCAAGTCCGAGCACCTTGCAAATATACTCGCCGGAGTAAGCAATTCAATTATAAAATCATACAATCACCATACTCTGGAACTATTTGGGATAGGAAAGTCCAAGGGGCATAGATTCTGGATGGCAGTAATCCGCCAGGCCCTTATCCTTCACTTGCTTTATAAAGATATTGAAAAATACGGTTTAATCTCCAGCACTCAGGAAGGGATGGCTTTCCTTAAAGATCCATATACAGTAATGCTCATCGAAGACAGAGAGTTTGCAGATACCGAAGACGATGATGAAATCTCAACTCCGGGTCATTCAAAGTCATCTTCCGGCGGCGGAGATGAAGTATTATTGTCCATGCTCAAGGACTTAAGACACTCTGCATCAAAGAGGCTTAATTTACCTCCGTTTGTTATCTTTAGCGACCCTTCTCTTGAGGATATGTCATTACTATATCCTCTCACAATTGAAGAACTGAAGAACTGTCAAGGGGTGGGTGATGGAAAAGCAAAAAAATTCGGGAAAGATTTTGTAGAACTGATTTCAAAATATGTCGAAGAGAACGAGATTGACAGGCCGATGGACCTTGTCGTTAAATCGGTTGTAAACAAATCTGCAATTAAGGTACACATTATTAACGGGATAGATAGAAAGCTGCCACTCGAAGACATTGCCGAATCAAAGGGAATAGAGATGGAAGACATTCTGAATGAACTTGAGGCAATTGTTAATTCCGGTACAAAAATTAACATCGACTACTTTATTCGCCAGACAATTGATGACGATAAAGAAGATGAAATTTATCAATATTTTAGAACTGAGGCAGTTTCCGACTCTCTGAAGGAGGCAACGGAAGAACTTGGAAAAGGCTACACCGAGGATGAAATAAGACTAGTCCGAATCAAATTTTTGTCTGAATTGGGGAATTAACCGCAGTGGTAATATCTTTCAACAAGTTCCGCCATTTTTTCCGGACTGTTCTCAACATCTTTTCGCAAATCCTTGTCGTTGTATGACCGGAGTTTGGTAATAATTCCATCGATAAGGTGTTTGTCAAACACTCCGTCCTTTTCGTAAATTTTCCTTTTCTCCTCCAGTTCGTTTGCCGATTCGTAACAGGAAGAAGGAAGCTGTTCAAGCGAATTTAATTGCTTATTGTGTTTTTTGTCATGGATATTAACATCCACATAACACCTTTTTGCAACTTCAAGGGCATTTTTCATTTCGAATCCGGTTCTTGCGGCAACAACAAGTCCTGCAAGCATTTGATAAATATCTGCAGATCCGTCCGGAGAGCGCATCTCAACAGTTTGTTTGTCGGCACCTTCATTATTGTCGGAAGGCTCTGTTGGATTTGCAATTGAAATCATGTTTGTACTTCCGGTCCAGCCAAGCGGGACGCGGACAAGTACAGAGCGATTCCTGTCTCCCCAGCAAATGCTTGTTGGGGCTTCCTGATGAGGAACAAGCCTGAAATATGATATGGGATTTGTATTCCCGAATGCAGTAAGAGAAGAGGCACATTTCATATATCCGGCTATTGCAGTTTTTGCAGTGCCGGATAGTTTTCCATTTTCAATCATAACAGATTTTCCATCTTTCATCATTCTGGTGTGGAAATGAAGTCCGCTGCCTGCTTTGCCGACTGTTATCTTAGGAGTAAAGGTAACATCAAGTCCATATTGATATGCCAGAGTACGAATGATCCATTTCGCAATAACAAGCTGGTCTGCAGCCGTCTCAACAGGATTTACCAGAAACTCAATTTCGTTTTGTTCAAAAATTTTGCCGTCTTGAGTAAAATTACCCACCTCGGAGTGACCATATTTAATCATTCCGCCTGTTTGTGCAATTAACTTCATCGCCTCTGTGCGGAAATGTTCAAACTTTGTATATGGTTCACTCTCGTGATATCCCTTCTGATCAACGGTAGGATAAAGTCCGTTGGAATCGGCAATTATATAAAATTCCAGTTCGCCCATAGCCTCGAATTTAAGGCCGGTTGCTTTAGTGAATGATTTGCTTGCTTTCAATAAGGTATACTCGGGAGCGCTTTCAAGAGGAAGCCCCTCTTTTGTAAAATATGAGCAGAGAATACCCAGTGCAGGTATTTCCGAAAAAGGGTCCAAGTATGAGGTTGAATATCTTGGAACAACATATAAATCACTCGAGCCGGCTTCTATAAAAGGGAAAAGGCTCGAACCGTCAACACGCTCACCATAAGAGAGTAGTGAATCCAGATATTGCATGCTGGTTATTGGGAAATTGAGCGTTTTAAGCCTGCCGTCGGCCGCAACATATCTGAAATTTAAAATTCTTATCTCTTTGTCAATAATGAATTTAATTATGTCTTTCTTATTAAACTCATATGGGTGCTTATTAAGATGCGCAACAAGCGGGTTGATATTGTACTTTACAAATGAATCCATTAATTTGTAACTGTTTTAATTGAATTTTAATATAAATTATTTTAAAAACTTGGGCAAATATATAAAATAATAAGAAAATCATCTATTTTTCTTATTTGCTCATCTTTTAGATTTTAATAACTTTGCAAGTTCATGAAAGTAACTAAAAAGACATATATATTGTCGGCAATTGCATTGCTGGTAGTTGTATCGGGGTATTTGTTTATAAAATACACGATAAACATCAAAGACAAAAGCGAAGAGGCTCCTGCCAGAGAACTTAAAAGTGTTTTTGCTGTTCCCGTAGATGCAATTGCAGTATATGTTTTTAATAGTCCGCTTACAATTGAAGACTCATACTTTAACCAGAAAAGCTTTTTCTCAAAATTTATTAACAGGGACAATCCTCTATACCGATTTGTAAACAAAATTAATTTTCTGGCAAAAAGCGAAGCAGCTTTCAAATACATTTCATCTTCGGATGCTATAACTTCTGTTCATTATTCTGCAAAATCAGAAGTATCTCTTCTGTTTTGTCTTACTCTTGGTAAAGAACAGAACGCTCAATTATTGTCGGAAAAACTTTTGGAAGAAGCGGAGGGTGTTTCGGAAAGAAAATTTAACGGAGCAGTTTTGTATAGTGTTAAAGGGGTCGATTTTACTATATATAAGGGATTCCTAATAGCATCAACTTCTGCGATTCTCACTGAGTCTTCTGTGAGGCACCTCAATTCTGCAACATCTGTCATGGACAATCCCGATTTTGCAAGAGTTTCAAAGGGAACGGTTTTTAATGATAATATTTTGTTTGTAAATCATCAGAATTTAGGAAAACTCTTTTCGGGTCTGGTAACAGGGAAATATCTTGGCTATGCCGACTTTGCTTCAAAACTATCATCGTGGAGTGTTGCCGAAGGAGAATTCGAGGAAAACAGTTATCTTTTTAAAGGAGAGTTTCTAAACTTCAAAGGAGTAGGAAATTTCACTTCGGCTTTTTCCGGTATGACCGGCGTTGATTCCAGGGCATTTGAAATTCTCCCCTTTAATACATTTATTTCCGTTTCGATGCCTGTTACAAACTTTGACAGTTATCTCTTTGCCTACAGAGGTTATAGAGAGCTTAACAAACGTCTTAATCCGGAAGTAAACGATAAAGGCAGAGAATGGTTTCTCTCTTTAAATCCTCAGGAGGTTACAATAGCTTCTATTCCATACGGTAGCAATCTTGAATGGGTTTCGCTAATACGTATGGGAAAACAGTCCGGGGTTAAAAAGTTTTTTTTCTCTTTATTTAGCAGATCTACTGAGGAATTAAAGGATTCTGTCCGGAAATTTGAGCATCGAAGCGTTTTGAAAGAGGTTTTCGGTTCAATATTTGATAGTTGCAGGGAAGAGAGTTATTGTATTAAAGGAGACTGGATGATCATTGGACCATCCGATTTAGTAACTGAATTTTCAAAAGGGAAATTCTTGAATTTTACAATGGAAAACTTTATAGACCAAACGCCTGTTGCGGGAAAAATTGATTTTAAGGGAAGTCCGCTATCAATAATCATGAATGCAACAGGTATGCAGGATTCTGTAGTTTCATTTTTCAAACCGCTTTTAAGAAAAGATGTAGAAAATGTATTAAAGCAGGCAAACCTGGAATTTGCCTCCTTCCGGCTTATTCCCGAAGATGGTAAAATAAAATATGAACTGCTTCTTTACGCCCAACAAGTTGATAAACTGCCATCGCCTAAGGTTATGGAAAGCGGTAAACCTGCCGGTTGGGAAAAGGACAGCGTAGTAAAAGTTCCCGCCGGACCTTTTGAAGTGAAGAATTTCAATAACGGAGAGACAGAGTATCTTATTCAGCTTCCAAATTTCAAACTGCAACTGGCAGATAAGGATAAAAAAGGCATCTGGACAGTTCCATTCACAACTCCTATAAGAGGATATGTAGAACAAGTGGATATGTTTGGGAATGGTAAACTGCAAATGCTCTTTGCAAGCGGAAACCAGCTCTTCCTGCTGGACAGGCTTGGCCGTTTTGTTAATCCTTATCCCAAAAGGGTAAAAGAGCTGGTTCTCATAGGTCCCAAAATCTTTAAGACCGGAGAAAAGGGTGAATTTTCAATAATGCTGCTTCATACCGACAATACACTCAGGCTTTACGACAAGGAGTGCAGGCCGTTCGATGCATGGATAGATATCACAACCAAGGAGACAATAAAGGCATTTCCAGAACTCATAAAGGCCGGAAAAAACAGATACTGGGTTCTTAGAACTGTTTTAAAAACAAGAATATACACAATTAATGGAATAGAGGTCACAAGAGAGTTGAAAAGGTTTGAGCTATTGCCAAACACTCCGGTAAAAGTAGTTTCCGAGAACGAGGTCATCGTAAAAGTGACCGGAAACAAAAACTACAAATTAAATCTGGAGACCGGTGAGACCAAAAAAGTAAAATAATGGAAGGATTTATTACATTTATAGCTGTTACGGTTGTTCTTTTCTGGATTGTCGGCAGGCTTGGTCCACTTTTGCTTCGCTGGTGGATCAGGAAAAAATTCGGGGGATTTGTGGATCCAAATCAATCCGGATATTCCAATCACGAAGAAATCCGGAAGGAGGGCGAAACAATCATCAGCGAAACCCAGACTAGGGAAAAGGTAGTAGATGATTCTGTTGGAGAGTATGTAGATTACGAAGAGAGTAAAGAGAGCAACGAAAAATAAGGGATGAAGACATTTTTTAGATTATTGGCATACGCAAAACCGTACAGACATTACTGGCCGGCCTATATGATACTGAGCATACTTGCGCTGGTATTTGGAGTAGTGAACATTGTACTGTTTAAGCCATTGCTTACAGTATTGTTTCAGCCTGATACAGTTAAATCAATCGTGAGTATACCTCCGTTTACACTATCGCTTGATTATATCAATTCAGTTTTTGAGTTTTATCTTGGAAAAATTTTATTCACAAACGGAATATTGCAGGGTCTTGCTTTTGTTTGCATTTTGCTTGTTCTTTTTACTTTCCTTACCGATTTTATAAAATACCTGTCACAGAAAATTCTTGTGAGAATGAGGGTTACAATTATGCAGCGGATAAGGGAGGCCCTTTTTGCAAAAATATCTTCACTTCACGTTGGTTACTTCAACACCAAGCGAAAAGGAGATATACTTTCAAGTATTTCCAATGATGTGACCGAAGTTCAGAACAGTGTCGCAAACAGTTTTCACATAATCTTCAGGGATCCTCTTCAGGTGCTCGGATTTCTGGGAGCTCTATTCTACATGTCGCCAAAGCTTACACTGGTAACGATTATAACATTGCCAATTTCTGCATTCATAATTACAAGAATAACAAGAACTCTCCGAAGAGACGCAACAGATTCCCAGATGCTCATAGGAAGGATACTGAGCCAGTTTGAAGAGGCTGTTTCAGGGGCCAGAATAATAAAGGCATTTAATGCACAGGGATATGTGCGCAAGGCATTTTCAATAACAAATGAATCACACAAGAAGTCCAGCAAAAAGATGTTCTACCGTCAGGAGATGGCAGGCCCTTTTTCTGAATTTTTCGGAATATCAATAGCTGTTGGAATTCTGTTTTTTGCAGGATACCTGCATCTGAACGGATCCCTGGGAATGGATATGCCAAGTCTTATTGTTTATATTGCTTTGTACTGGAAGGTACTTGAACCTGCAAAATCAATCTCGAATACATACGCTCTAATTCAAAGAGGTCTAGTTTCCGGTGACAGGATTTTTGCAATACTTGACGAAAAAATTGCAATAAAAAAAGCAGATAATCCAATTTCTATAAGTGAATTCAAAGAGAACATTGAGTTCAGAGATGTCTGTTTCAGGTACGGAAACGAACCGGTTTTGAGAGATGTCAACCTTAAGATTGAAAAGGGAAAGATGATTGCGCTTGTTGGTCCTTCAGGAGCGGGGAAATCTACACTGGCCGATCTGCTCCCGCGGTTTTATGATGTAACATCCGGCTCAATTATGATAGATGGAACAGACATCAGGCATTACTCTCCAAAAGATTTAATAGGTCTTATGGGTATTGTTACGCAAGAGGCAATTCTCTTCAATGATACAGTTTACAACAACATAACATTTGGTTTGGAGAATGTCCTGGAAGAAGATGTTATAAAAGCGGCCCAAATAGCAAATGCACACGAATTCATTGTGCAAATGGAAAATGGCTACCAGACCAACATAGGAGACAGAGGAGGTAAATTGTCCGGAGGACAGCGGCAACGACTTGCTATTGCAAGAGCAGTACTTAAAAATCCTCCAATTCTGATTCTTGACGAAGCCACATCTGCTCTTGATACAGAAAGCGAAAGACTTGTTCAGGAGGCACTTACAAATCTCATGAAGAACAGAACATCAGTTGTGATAGCTCATCGCCTATCTACAATACAACATGCAGACGAAATCGTTGTGCTCAAGGAGGGAAAGATTGTTGAGGCCGGAAATCATTCTGAATTAATCCAGCAAAAAGGGCTATATTCACATTTATGTAAACTCCAAACCTTTGAATAAGGGTTTAAAATAATATGGAAAATTCAGTTAACAACTTACTGGAGAAAAGCTTTAAAGAAAATTGGGATTGCCCTGCTCTCTCGGACTATAAAGGTATTACTCTGCATTACAGGGATGTTGCCCGTAGAATTGAAAAACTTCACATTGTTTTCGAACTCTGTGGTGTAAAAAAAGGAGATAAAGTTGCGATATGCTCCAAGAATCAGGCAAACTGGGGAGTTGTATTTC
>DOSU01000079.1:20864-25012 GCA_003513895.1 Rikenellaceae bacterium | reverse complement strand
CCAAACTGGGGAGTTGTATTTCTGGCGACCATAACTTACGGAGCAGTTGCGGTACCTATTCTTCATGAATTTAAGCCGGGAAATATTCATTATATAGTATCCCATTCGGAATCCAGGATTCTATTTGCCGGAGATGTAATTTGGGAACTGCTTTCGGAATCGGAAATGCTATCTCTTGAGGCTGTTATACAAATTTCGGATTTTTCTATTCTGTTTGCCAGAGACCCTAAGGTATTTGAAATAAGGGAACACCTGAATGAACTTTTTGGAAAGAAATACCCGAAGAATTTCCGCTCCGGGCATATTCATTACCACTCAGACCTTCCGGAAGAACTTGCGATGATTAACTATACATCGGGTACAACAGGTTTCTCAAAAGGAGTAATGATTCCTTACAGGGCAGTCCGTTCCAATATCGACTTTGGAAGACATGTTCATCCACAGTTGAACAATACTTCAAATGTAGTTTCAATGTTGCCTACCGCACACATGTACGGAATGATGTTTGAGTTTCTTTTTGAAATGTGTGTGGGTGCTCATGTTCATTTTCTGACGCGAGTTCCAAGTCCAAAAATTATTATGGATGCATTTGCAGAGATTAAACCGGACATAATCATTGCAGTTCCTCTTATCATTGAGAAAATATATAAAAAGAAACTCCAGCCCATTATCAATAAAACTGCAATTAGGGTTTTGCTGAGATTGCCTGTTGTCGATCAAAAGATCCAAAAAAAGATACTTGCGGAGTTGGTCAAAACTTTTGGTGGGAAATTTAAGGAAGTAATAGTTGGAGGTGCTCCATTTAACAAGGAAGCGGAGGCCTTTTTTCGCAAAATTGGATTTCCTTTTACAGTAGGATATGGAATGACAGAGTGCGCTCCAATTATTACATATGCGCCGTGGAACAATACAAAACTTTATTCTTGCGGCAAAGCTACTCCGGGAATGGAAATAAGAATTGACTCCTCCGATTCTCAGACCATCCCGGGGGAGATTCAATGCAAGGGTAGAAATGTAATGCTTGGATATTTCAAAAATCAGGGAGCAACAAATGAATCATTCACTTCAGACGGATGGATGAAAACCGGAGACATGGGGATTATTGACAGAGATGGATTCCTGTTTATTCGAGGAAGATCAAAAAGCATGATTTTAGGCCCATCCGGGCAAAATATATATCCGGAAGAGATTGAAAGCACGATCAATAACATGCCCTATGTTATTGAATCACTAGTAGTTGAAGACAATGGCATCCTTCAAGCTTTGATCTATCCGGATTTTGAACAGGCAGAACGAGAAGGACTGTCCATTTCCGAACTTGAAAATAAAATGGACGAAAATATTGCGGCAGTCAATGATGAACTTCCAAATTACAGCAAAATTGCCAGTACAAAAATATTTCCGGAAGAGTTTGAAAAAACGCCTAAGAGAAGCATTAAAAGATTTCTTTACCAGAGATCACAAAATTAACATATGACAGACAAGCAAATTCAATTCGACAGAAGTTACCTTGAGATGGCAGAGGTATGGTCCAAAAATTCATATTGCAAAAGAAGGCAGGTTGGGGCACTTCTTGTTAAGAACAAAATGATAATTTCCGACGGCTATAACGGAACTCCTTCCGGTCTTGAAAATGTATGCGAAGATGAAACAGGGCAAACAAAGCCGTATGTTTTACATGCAGAAGCAAATGCCATTACTAAAGTTGCCAAATCCGGCAACAGCAGTGAAGGAGCAACAATGTATGTAACTACAGCTCCTTGCCTGGAGTGTTCTAAGCTCATTATACAGGCAGGTATTAAAAGGCTGGTCTACAGAGACAGCTACCGCATAACCGATGGAATAGACCTTCTTAGAAAGGTAGGAATAGAGATTGTAAATTTATCTGAATAAGTACAAATGGGAGAATTTAAAGAGAAGCTCAGGAAAAATTTTTGGCCAATATTGTTTGCAGCACTTATCTTAGGTATTCTTGCATTCAGATATTACAGCAATATCCGTGAGAGAAACGAGCTCGCCGTAAAAGCAGGAAACTGGGACAAACTCATGCTTGTAATGAAGCAAATTGAGAACAACTATGTGGATTCGATAAAGTACGACGAGATTACCGAAAGTGCTATACCCCTTATTCTGGAAAGCCTTGATCCTCACTCGGTGTACCTTGCTCCAAAGGAACTGCAGAGTGCAGATGAAGAGTTACAGGGCAACTTCGACGGCATAGGAGTTCAGTTTAATGTCCCCAACGACACGGCAATAATTATTCAGGTCATTACCGGAGGGCCATCTGAGAGGGCAGGGGTTCTGTCTGGCGACAGAATTGTAAAGGTAGGCGACAAAGTTGTTGCAGGGGTGAAGCTTGACCAGGACTCGCTCGTGAGCATGCTTAGAGGAGCATCAGGCACCAATGTAAAAGTAGGATTTAAGAGAGGAAATTCAAAAAACCTATTGTATCTGGACATTAAAAGAGATAAAATTCCGGTTAAGAGCCTGGATGTAAGTTATATGGCAAACGACACTTTGGGATACATTAAGCTCTCAAAGTTTTCAAGAACAAGTCATAAAGAGTTTGTTGAGGCTACAAAACAGCTAAAAAAACAGGGGATGAAAACCCTTATTTTCGACTTAAGAGGCAATACAGGAGGTTATCTCGATCAGGCACTTATGCTTTCCAATGAGTTTCTGGCAAAGGGAGACCTTATAGTATATATGCAGGGTCTTCATCGCAAAAGAGAAGATTTTCACGCCGATGGCGGAGGAAGTTGCAAGGATATTGGGCTGAGAGTGCTTATAGATGAAGGTTCTGCTTCCTCAAGTGAAATATTTGCAGGAGCAATTCAGGATAACGACAGAGGCGTAATCATTGGCAGAAGGTCTTATGGCAAAGGACTTGTACAGGAACCGATTTATTTTACCGATAAATCCGGAATAAGACTCACTGTAGCAAGGTTTTATACTCCAACCGGGCGTTCAATTCAAAAACCCTACAGCAAAGATTATCGTTATGACATTATTGAGCGGTATAAACATGGTGAAATGGCAGTTGCCGATAGTATAAAGAAAATTGATTCCTTAAAATTCACTACTCCTAAGGGTAAAATTGTTTATGGAGGCGGGGGAATAACCCCGGATATTTTTGTGGGAATAGATACTTCAGGTATTAATAGTTTTCTTATAAAATCCAATGAACAGGGTGTTGCATTCCGGTTTAGTTCACAAATGGCAGATACGTATCGCGATCGTCTGAGAAAGATTGATAATCTTAAAAGTCTGAATCAATTTTTTGAATCAACCGGATATGAAAAGAAGTTCCTTGATTTTGCCGCCACTTCGAAACTTGTGCCAACTGGCGATCAGTGGAAAGAGTGCAGAGAAATTGTTCTTACCCAGGTAAGGGCATTGGTGGGCAGATATACTCCTATGGATGACAATGCTTTTTATCCGATTCTCTCTGAAATTGACAATACTATTCAGGTTGCAAAAGGTGTAAAGTAAAATTTTATTGAGCAATAAATCGGTAGACAATTTCTCCCGCCTGTTTGTCGGGAGAAGTGGATGAAGCAGTAAACCGTGAAGACCTGGCAGCTCTTATTGCATATTCCCGAAGACAGGGATCCGACGAGGATGCACTTTCAATGACTGAAGCCCCTGTTACATAGCCTTTTCTGTTCACATATATCACTACGTATACATCACCTCCTCCAATGCATTTATATACCGGAATTGGAAGCGATACAGATTTCCTGCCGTCCAGAGAATAAGAGATAACAGACGGTCCTCTGTATGTTTCTGTTTTTGTTTCTTTTATGATGTTGCTGGAAATTGGTTCATCGACTCCCTGATTTGCTTCGGCCTCTTTTTTTGATGCATTCAGCTTTTCCTGAAGTGTTTTCGCCTCTTCATAAACCTGGCTGGGATTTTTAAACCGGTCGTCTTTAAGACGGTTGCCTCTTTCGGAGGCATCAACAACAACATTCCTCACTGGCGTGCGGCCGGCAAGAATATCGTCCAGTTCTTTGCTTATATCTTCCTTGAACTGAAGATCTTTGGCTTTTTGCTCTACCTCTTCCTGTTTAGTGAAATCGAGAATAAAAGAGACCTCCTCACGAAGGGTAAAACCGATTTTCAGGAGGAGTAATACAATTAACACT
>DOSU01000079.1:16089-20788 GCA_003513895.1 Rikenellaceae bacterium | reverse complement strand
ATACAATTAACACCAGCAGATGGACTGCTATTGTAAGATAGAGACCTGCGTTATTTTCTCGTTTGAACATTATCTCTTTTTGAGTGCCTTCTCAATTGTTGCAAAGAGAATATTTATTGCAACCTGATTATGGCCGCCCTGAGGGATTATAATATCGGCATATCTCTTACTTGGCTCAATAAACTGAAGGTGCATAGGTTTCACAGTTTTCTCATATCTCTCCAGCACCTTGTCGATAGTCCTTCCTCTTTCGATATTATCCCTGGTAATTACTCTCCCAAGCCTGTCGTCGGCATCGGCGTCTACAAATACCTTAATATCCAAACTGCTCCTAAGTTCGGCACATGTAAAAATGAGGATTCCCTCAACAATAACAATATGAGCCGGATTTACTCTAACAGTTTCTGTAGATGATCTTGAACAAGTTAGGTAGGAATAAATAGGTTGGTTAACTGCTTTGCCTGCCCTAAGATCCTTGATGTGTTTTACAAGAAGTTTGAAGTCAATAGAGTCGGGATGGTCAAAATTCAACTCCAGCCTCTCCTCCAGAGGAAGATGGCTATTGTCCTTGTAGTAAGAGTCCTGAGGTATAACAACAACCTCTTCGGCCTTAAGCCTTTTTGTAATCTCTTTTACAACAGTTGTTTTCCCGGAACCGGTACCCCCGGCTATTCCAATTATCAGCATATGTTTTTAAAATTCTGCATTTTTTGGTGTTCGCGGAAAAGGTATAACATCGCGAATATTCGACATTCCAGTCACAAACAGAAGTAACCTTTCAAATCCAAGTCCAAATCCTGCATGAGGAGCTGTTCCAAACTTGCGCGTATCAATGTACCACCATAGTGAACTGTTTTCCATTCCCATCTCCTTGATTCTGTTTTCCAGCTTTTCAAGAGACTCTTCTCTCTGAGACCCTCCAATAATTTCTCCGATTTTAGGGAACAGTACATCCATTGCCCGTACCGTTTTCCCGTCTTCGTTTTGCTTCATATAGAAGGCTTTAATCTCTTTCGGATAGTCTGTGAGTATTACAGGTTTTTTAAAATGTTTTTCAACAAGATATCTCTCATGCTCGCTCTGGAGGTCTGCACCCCAGTAAACCGGATATTCAAATTTCTCTCCCGATTTCATGAGGATTTCAACTCCTTCGGTGTAACTCAGACGAATAAAATCGGTATTTACAACACTCTTTAGCCTCTCAATTAGCTCTTTGTCAAACATGTCATTAAGAAACTTAAGATCGTCGCCGCAGTTGTCAAGTGCATATTTTACCAGATATTTTATGAACTCCTCTGCAAGATCCATGTTCTCTTTTATCTCGTAAAATGCCATCTCCGGTTCAATCATCCAGAACTCTGCAAGATGTCTTGGAGTGTTGGAATTCTCGGCACGGAAAGTAGGGCCAAAAGTATAAATCTCGCCCAGAGCCATAGCACCCAGCTCTCCTTCCAGCTGACCGCTTACCGTAAGATTAGATAGCCTGCCAAAGAAATCAGCAGAGTAATCTATTTTGCCTTCGGCATTTTTCGGGATATTGTTAAGGTCCATTGTTGTTACCTGGAACATAGCTCCTGCACCTTCGGCATCGGATGCTGTGATAATAGGCGTGTGCAGGTTATAAAAACCTTTATCGTTGAAAAACTTATGAATTGCAAACGACATTGCATGCCGTATTCGAAAAATACATCCGAATGTATTGGTTCTGGGGCGGAGGTGTCCGATTTCCCGGAGAAACTCCATGCTGTGTCCTTTCTTCTGAAGAGGATATGTTTCAGGATCGGCAGTGCCATAAACAAGTAGTTCGGTAGCCTGAATTTCAACAGCCTGTCCCCCTCCCGGAGAAGCTGTAAGGTTGCCTTTTACAGAAATGCAAGAGCCGGTCGTTACGGGCTTCAGCTGATCTTCGGTGAATGAGGTCATGTCAAAAACCACTTGAATATTATTCACAGTCGATCCGTCGTTGAGAGCAACAAATGATATGTTTTTGTTACCCCTTTTTGTCCTGACCCACCCTTTAACCAACGTCTCTCTGCCAGCTTCACTCTTAAGGAGCTTAGAAATTTTTTCTCTTTTATGGCTTTCCATTTCTGTATCTATATTTTATATCCCGGCAAAGTTAAGCAAATGATGATAAAAGTCAATATAAAAGTTTTATCGTGCTACAGATACTCCAATTGAAGGCGCACTCTCGTTCCAGCACCTGTCGATAGCAGTTACGACATAGATCCACTTACTCTTTTTTCCTCCTGATTTTTGAATGTAATATCGGGGCGAATCAACAATTTTCTCCAAATAATCGGTATTCGAAATATCAATTATACTGCCTTTAGGAAAACGGTAAACAGCAAAGAATCGGGGAACCTGCATCGGATCGGCGTTTCTTACATTTAACAGGGGATGATTCCATACGAGATACTCTCCTTTTAATGCAGCTCTTGAAACTCCTGAAGGTGCAATTGTGTCCAGATTCTCATATACAGGAATGAGTGCAGGTTTTTTCTGGTATTTCAAAGCTAAGCTGTCCGAGAATCCAAAAGGATTGCTGTTTATGCTCCATCCCGGCCACCAGACGTTGCCATCTACATTTTTAAGCGATCTTACAAGAGCCATCTTGGCCTCAAACTGGGTTTTGGAAGGATTGTCAAGATCGGGTTCTTTAAAAGTTGAGATGTTTTGGCCGATATACAAATGACCTCTGTAATTCTTTTCATTCCACCATTCAATAAGTGTTTTAAAGTCGGCAGCAGGATGACCAATTTTCCAATATATCTGAGGAACATTATAGTCAATCCAGTTGCTGTCTGCCCACTGTGGGATATCGGCATATAACTGTTCATAATTAGAAAGGCCGTTAGTCTTGCTTCCGCTTCCATCGGGAGTGTCCTTCAGGTTTCGGTGAATTCCAAACGGACTTATGCCGAATCTAACCCATGGTTTTAATGATTTGATTGTATCATTGAGCTCCTTAATGAGAGTAGCAACATTGTTTCTTCTCCAGTCTGCCTTTTGCCAATATTCGAATCCCTGGGATTTTGCATATTTTACAAACGATGCATCGTCATGAAACTCTTCAAATGCAATAGGGTAGGGATAAAAATAATCGTCAAAGTGAACTGCATCAAGGTCGTATCTGCTCACCATGTCCGCAATTACGCGAACGGTATGTTTAATTGATTCCGGTTCACCCGGATCGAAATAAAGTTGAAGTCCGTACCTTTTAAAGATCTCCGGTTTCTTGAAATAGAGATGGTTTGGATTCAGTTGCTCTTTGTCGTTTGAAGTAACTCTGTAAGGGTTGCACCAGGCGTGAAGTTCCATACCTCTTTTGTGTGACTCTTCAATCATAAACTGAAGCGGATCCCAAACAGGATCAGGAGTCTTGCCCTGTTCTCCGGTGAGAAAACGGCTCCACGGTTCAAGGTCGGAAAGGTAAAATGCATCTGCCTGAGGCCTCACCTGGAAGATAACTGCATTTATGCCGGCCTTCTCAAAATTATCGAGTGTTTTTGTAAACAACTGTTTTATTGAGTCGGCGCTCATTGTTTTAAATTGCTGGTTTCCAACTGTGTGAATCCAGGCTCCTCTGAATTCTCTCTTAGGCAGGGTTTGGGCTCCTGCAAAAGAGAAAGTCAGTATCATCAGAAATGTAATTAAATTTTTCATAACCAGAGAGTTGATTATTAAAGTTTACATTAAAACGGGATGTTCATGCTTTTAAGAATGAGTTTGGGAACATCTGTGTTATCAATCCGTCCGTTAAAGTTTCGGCTGCCGGCTCCTATAGAGTAAAGAGGAACTGCAATACCGGTATGGGAAGTTGTGGTCCAGCCTATGGATGCTTTTTTATTCAGATTCTGATATGCCGTTGTGCTGTCTTTTGAAACTTCAATAGAACCGGATTGATTATCAAGCGTGTTTAGGTTAAGTGAATACCCCTTGCCGCCTCCAAGAGCCATTCCGCCGGTATCATGATCGGCAGTTACCAGAATAAGAGTCTCGTCGGGATGTTTAAGATAAAATTGATAAGCTACTTCAACAGCATCGGCAAAATCCAGGACTTCCAGAATGTCTGTCTTTCCGTCGTTACTGTGAGCCGCCCAGTCAATTTTTCCGCTTTCTGCCATTATAAAAAAACCTTTATCGCTGTACAAATGGTCAATTGCTGCAGAAACTACATCTTTCAGTGCAAGATCCCCATCTTTCCTGTCGATTGCATAAGGAAGATCACCCTCTTTGCCATTTGGCTGTAACAATAAAACTTTATCTTCTTTCCTTACTCCTTTCAGTTCTGCGACACCTCTGGCAATCTTATAACCTTTCTCTCCAATTATTTTATAAATGTCAGGTAAATTTTTCTCCTTACCGGTTGGATTTACAAATCCTCCGCCACCGAAAAATTCAAATCCGGATAGAGGAAGCTGCAGAGAGATGTCGTAGTAATCTCCCCTCTTGTCGCTTATAGCATAATATGAGGCTGGTGTAGCATGGTCGAGCGTAACAGAAGAAACAATACCAACGGGAATGCCTTTTTCATGAATCTTGTACGATATGCTTTTAAATTTATTTCCTTTTGAATCGGCTCCCAGCATTCCATTGTTCGTTTTACTTCCTGTTGAAAGTGCAGTCCCTGCTGCGGCCGAGTCGGTTATGTACGAATTGAGCGAGAATGTCGAAACAAGTGCGATTGTAGGAAATT
>DOSU01000079.1:7715-16023 GCA_003513895.1 Rikenellaceae bacterium | reverse complement strand
CAAGTGCGATTGTAGGAAATTTTGAAAAAGAGACTAAGTCGTTTCCAATAACCCCTCTCTTTGTTGCCAGATATGCTTCGGCCATTGAAACATGCGATTGACTCATTCCGTCGCCAATAAACATGAACACATATTTTGCCTGTCTGTTCATCCCCCTGTGTTGCCCTAATGAGTCAGTTGAGATAAAACAAAACGCAAGTAGAATAGATAAACTTAATATAATATTTTTCATTGCTTTAATTGATTAGGATTTTATTTCATACAAAAGAGGGTGTCCTTTTTATTAAAAAGAAGACACCCTCAACCTGAGAACTTAAAGAAGACTAATTTCCTGAAGGGCTAGCCTTTCTGGCTCCATACATAATTTTAAGAGCAGAAGTTCTTCTTAGCTCTTGTTTTATGTCTGTAATAATACCCATACGGACATTTTCGTCTGCTTTTATTGATACTGTCATGAACTGACGGTCTGCTTCGCTTAGAGTTTCTCTCTCGGCCGCAATAAAGTCACGAATGTCGTCAATTGACTTAAAAGAGTCGTTGAGCTGGATTCGAGAATCTGTTCCGAATTGAGATTGATAGTTTGTCAAAGGAGTACCCACATAAATATATGCTGCAAGGTCTTTTCTCTCCAGTTTTGCTATTTCTGAGGCGGCCGGTGTCTTAACGGATACCATTCTGTCTGTTTGTCTCATACTGGTAGTGACCATAAAAAACAACAGAATCATGAACACAATGTCCGCAAGTGACGCAGTACTCAGTTCAGGCACTCCACCTTTTCCTTTTCTCGAAAATTTTGCCATATTTTTCTGTTTTTGTTATTTTTTTCTACCTGTATCTTTTGGATCTGCTTCCGATATATTCTGAGGAATAATATCTCTAACAATGCGCTGCTTCTCTTCGTCCAGGCTAATATACACCTTTCCGAAATTGGCGATTGCAAATTCATCGCGGATTTCGTTAACAGCTTTTACCAATTCATTCTGAACCTTGATATATGCGTTATAACTTGTGCCACGAGTATTTTGGAGAGAGATAACACCTTTAGAGACCGGATAAGAGCCAAAACCTTCTATAGTTTTCTCTTCCTTTTCGGGAAGAGACTCATCATCTGCCGGGTTAAGCAGAAATTCTTTTGCCTTGTCCTTCAACATACTAATGTCCATTGGAGTACCGCCTGCAAGCAGTCGGTCGGCATCGTTAATCTTTACAACCATAATATTCCGACGTTTA
Source organism: Rikenellaceae bacterium (assembly GCA_003513895.1). GTDB lineage: Bacteria > Bacteroidota > Bacteroidia > Bacteroidales > UBA932 > Bact-08. The sequence goes on along the minus strand of DOSU01000079.1, from coordinate 14,793 downwards.
ATCTGAACATCATCGGTTTTCTGATTAGGATCCGGCATAGGGGGCAGACGACGCTGCAAACCTAATTCCTGATCCATGGTTGAAACCAACAGAAAGAATATGAGAACCATGAAGGCAATATCGGCCAGTGAGGACGATGGAAGTTGCTGAGCTGGTCTAGCCATATCTTTATTTTTTATTAATTCAATTTATACTATCGGTTTTTCACCAATTTAATAATGCCGCCGGATAGAATTGAAATAAAAGCTACGGCTGCAAGGATATAAGTAAGTATCAGACCGGTGTCTGTAAGTTTGAGCGTTTGTGCAGATGGTTCCATGTTTATCTTCACAGCAAGCGGTTCGCTTGAAGACAGCATATATGCCAAAGCAACAAATGCCACTACCAGTCCAAGGCTAATCATCATTTTCTTCAACCCTTTAGGATTGCTTATCATATGTATCAGCGGAAGGCCGATAGCTGCAATAATTGCAATGCCTACAAGAGCATATGTGTAGTAAAGGAATGCATCAAGTGCAGCATCCTGATTTATGAAGAAAGCGATGATAAATACTACTGATACTGCAAGCAGTATATATAATAGGTATTTAACAATTTTTGACATAGTTATTATTTTTTAACTTTTACCAGGATGTCGATAAGCGAAATAGATGCATCTTCCATTGAAATAACAATAGAGTCAATTTTTGACAGGATATAGTTATAGAATACCTGAAGAATAATACCTACTACCAGACCACCTACTGTTGTAATCAAGGCAATTTTCATACCACCTGCAACAACGTTTGGAGAAATATCACCGGCAGCTTCGATAGAGTCGAAAGCAGATATAAGACCGATAACTGTTCCAAGGAAACCTAACATAGGGGCTGTTGCTATAAAAAGTGAAATCCATGTTAACCCGCTCTCTAGCTGGCTCATTTGAACGCCGCCATAAGAAACAACTGATTTTTCAACAACTTCGATGCCTTCGTCCATGCGGGAAATGCCCTGATAGAAAATTGCAGCAACCGGGCCTCTTGTATTTCGGCACACTTCTTTTGCAGCCTCAATTCCGCCGGTAGCATAAGCTTCTTCAATTTTCTTGAGAAGTTTATCGGTGTTGGTTGTTGCCATGTTCAAATAAATAATTCTCTCAATTGAAATTGCCAAACCAATGATAAGACAGATGAGGATAGATGCCATAAAACCGGCGCCACCTTCAATAAATTTGGCCTTAAGTTGTTGGTGAATAGCAATTTCCGCCTGAGGAGTCTGCTGGTCTACAGTTGCTGTAGCGGCAGGGTCCGGTGTTTGAGCAGCAACATACTGTGCAGATAGGGTCATGAAACCTACTACTGCCAAAAACATGAAAAATTTTTTCATAAATTTTTGAATGATTAAAGTATTAAACAATGTATTTAAATAGTTATTTGTTTCCTGTTTGGGTCAAATATCGTGCAATTTAAAAAGATTTTTTTAATTCCAACTAATTGTTTGAGATTTCCCCCCGCATATTATTTTTTAACATTCTTTTAATTTCCTGTATATCACTTGTGTGTCCAAGTATAAAAAATAATTTTGTAATTGAAGCCTCTGTTGTACTGTCGAATCCTCCTATAACGCCTATCTTTTTCAGTAGTATTCCGGTTGAGTATGCATCCATATCGACTTTACCTGCATGGCATTGAGTTATGTTCAATATAACAAGACCATTGGCTATCGCATCCTTAAGCAGATTAATGAACCATTCGGCTGTTGGTGCATTTCCGGAACCGTATGTTTCTAAAATGAGAGCCTTGAGCCCTTTAATGTTCAATATGGGTTCAACCATCTCCTTAGACATCCCCGGGAATATTTTTAATATAGCTAATGAAGTACCAAGATTCGTTTTAATTGACAGTTCGTTGTTCCATGTCTCGGGATATCTAATGTATGAAGTGTTGTACTTAATGTGAATTCCAATTTCGGCAAGAACAGGATAGTTGGCAGAGCGGAATGCACGGAAATCTTCGGCGTTGTACTTAGTTGTGCGGTTGCCCCGATAAAGCCGGTTTTCAAAATATATGCACACTTCCGGCACTATTGCCCTTCCGTTGGAATCTTTTGCGGCAGCAATTTCTATGGAAGATATCAGGTTCTCTTTTCCATCTGTTCTAAGCATTCCAATTGGAAGCTGACTTCCTGTAAAAATTACAGGTTTTTCAAGATTTTCCAGCATGAAACTAAGAGCGGATGCAGAATATGACATAGTATCTGTGCCGTGGAGAATTACAAACCCGTCATACGATTTATAATTCTTCTTAATAAGCTTGGCAATCTCAACCCAGAAGTCTGTCTGTATGTCCGATGAGTCTATAGGAGGTTCGAATGAAAAAGTATCAATTTTGCATCCGAATTTTTTCAGTTCCGGGACTTCACGCAGGATTTCATTAAAGTTAAAGGGTATTAGAGCACCTGTTTCAGGATCCTGCTTCATCCCTATTGTGCCTCCTGTATAAATTAAAAGAATTGAAGAGTTCATTTATTATATTGATTGGATTTACAAATTAAATAGTCTTTCGGCATTTCCTGTTGTAATTTCGGCTATTTCGTCAACATCCTTTTCCATCAACTCAGCCATTTTTTCCGAAATTATTTGGATGTATGCCGGTTCATTTCTTTTTCCCCTGAACGGTACCGGCGCAAGCCAGGGAGCATCGGTTTCAAGAACAATGTTTTCAAGTCCAATTTTTTTAACAGTCCCTGCAATAGAAGCATTTTTGAAAGTTATTACACCTCCTATTCCTACCAGAAAATTACCTGTTTTCTGAATTCGGCAAAAGGTTTCGTAACTTCCGGAGTATGCGTGAAAGACCCCTTTTAAATTGAAATTTCGGCATTTTTCCAGCACTTTAAGGATATCCTCTGTTGCATCTCTGGAATGGATAATTACAGGAAGATTATACTTTGAAGCAAGCTCCAGCTGCTTTTCAAATGCAATGGCCTGTTCATTTATAAAATCCTTTGACCAGTATCCGTCCAAGCCAATTTCTCCAATAGCAACATATTTTTTTGTAGCAACTGATTCGTATACAAATGATAACTCATCTTCCCAGTCCTCTTTTACGGAAGTGGGGTGAAGGCCGGTAGCAGGAAAGAGATTGTCCGGGAATTTTGCTACTGTGTCCAGGAGCGGTTTCTGGCAACTTTTGTCAATTGCAGGAAGAATGCATCTTGTTACCTTGTTTTGAACTGCTCTCTCAATAACATCTTTGAGATCCGGAGTGAAATCACTGTCATATAAATGTATGTGAGTGTCGATGTATTGATGCATTACTAATCTGGTAGTTAAGAGAGCGAGTAGATATTGCCGGGGGATGAATTTACAATTCCGTCCATTTCAAGTTCAAGCAGCATTCCGGGCAAATCCTGGATTCTTTGTCCGGTAATCCTGTGTAATTCATCCATATTCAGTTCGGTATTCTTCCTCAAAGCTACTAATATTTTTTCTTTTTCGGGATCATCGGTATAAAACAATTTCTTCTGTGCGGAGCCTGTAGTTTTTGTTTCGGTGATCCACCCCATTGTTGTAAGAAAGTCTTGTGTACATGTAAATATTGTCGCCATGTTTTTTAAGATAAGTTTATTGCAACCTTTGGAAAAGGTGTCGGAAACTCTTCCCGGGAGCGCAAAAAGTTCTCTTGAATATGAGTGTGCAAGTTGTGCCGTAATGAGAGAGCCCCCTTTTTCTCCCGATTCTATAACAATTGTTGCTGCCGACATTCCTGCAATAATCCGGTTTCTTTGCAAAAAATTCAGTTTGTATGATTCCGAACCCCTTGCGAATTCTGTTATGAGAGAGCCCTGCCTGGATATTTTTGCTGCATGATAATGATGCTGGGAAGGATATATCTGATCAAGCGGCGTAGCGAGAACCGCAACAGTATTTAAGCCAAATTCAAGGGCTGCTTTGTGGGCGCATATATCTATTCCGAATGCGAGCCCGCTCACAATAACAGGATTGCAGCCACTTGCCGAGAGATCTTCAATAATTGTTCTGCAATTTTTCATTCCATAAGATGTTGCCCTTCTGGTGCCAACTATTGCAATTGTTTTATTGTAGTTGAAGTTTGCTTCCCCAAACGAATAGAGTAAAACCGGTGCATCACAACAATCTTTAAGACGAACAGGATATGATGAGTGGGTGTGACAAAGAATTTTTATCCCCTTTTCCCGGCACCATTCAACCTCTTTTTCTGCTTTATCCAGGAGGGATTTGTCCAAAACGTAATCTATAAATCCCCTGTTCCTTCCGAAAATTTCCTCCAGCTCCTCTTTTTTCAGATAGAACAGAGCTCTGGCCGAACCGAGATTCTCAATTATTGATTTGGACAAATCCGGCCGGTATTTGAAAATAGTATTAAGCGCAACCACATATAAAAGATCTTCGGAATACATTGTGTTTTTTACTGTAAATTTAACACATCGTATTCCGAAGCCAGGGTTCTCAAATATAGATTGAGATAAATTTAATCTATAATCAGATATATTATTTTTAAAATTATCAGATTATTAGCATTGCGTCGCCATATGTACCGAATTTATACCCCTCTTTTATTGCCACATTGTATGCTCTCATGACATTGTCGTATCCGCCGAAAGCAGAAACTGTCATAAGCATTGTGGACTGAGGCAGGTGGAAATTTGAAATAAGCGCATCGGGAATTGAAAAGGCATGAGGCGGAAAAATAAACTTATTGGTCCATCCGCTATATGGTTTTATTCTACTTTGAGTAGTAACAGCTGTTTCTACTGCCCTTAATACTGTAATTCCTACAGCAAAAACCTTCTTGCCGTTCAGTTTTGCCTTATTAATATCATTTGAAGACTCCTCGGAAACAATCATTTGCTCGGAATCCATTTTGTGTTTGGATAAATCTTCGACATCTACCGTACGGAAGTGCCCAAGTCCCATATGAAGTGTAATCTGAGTCGTGTTTATGCCTCTTATTTCCATTCTTTTGAGAAGCTCCCTGCTAAAGTGTAGTCCGGCTGCCGGAGCGGCTACTGCACCTTCATGAAGGGCATATATAGTCTGATATCTTTCATTATCGATGTTTTCGGCTTTTGCCCTAATCCATTTTGGAATAGGCATCTCTCCAAGACGGAACAGAGTTGCCTTGAACTCTTCGTGACTTCCGTCAAAAAGAAAGCGCAGGGTTCGGCCTCTGGAGGTTGTATTGTCTATTACTTCGGCAACAAGAGAGTCGTTTTCGCCGAAGTAGAGTTTGTTTCCGATTCTTATCTTTCTTGCAGGGTCTACAAGTACATCCCATAGTTTTTGTTCGGCATTGAGTTCTCTGAGCAGAAAAACTTCAATCTCAGCCCCTGTTTTCTCCTTGTTCCCATATAATCTTGCAGGGAAAACTTTAGTATTATTAAAAATAAAAATATCGTCCTCGTTGCAATAATCGAGGAGATCCTTGAAATTTTTGTGCTCAATTTCACCCGTTTTTTTGTTAAGCACGAGAAGTCTCGACTCATCGCGATATTTGGACGGATATTTTGCAATTAATTCTAAGGGGAGATTGTAATTAAACTGAGATAGTTTCATAATTGATCTTTAAAAAAGTTGACAACGTTTTTATTATACGCAATTATTGGAAAAAAGTTTCAGAAATATTGAGAAAACTCAGGAAATTTTGAAAATATCTTCAATATTCTCCATTGAAAGGGCATTATCCACTCCAAAAGATCCGGAAACCGTTCTTACAAGACTAACAAGATGTGCTCCGCTTCCACAGGCTTCGCCAATATCTCTTGCAAAAGACCGGATATAAGTTCCCTTACTGCATTTGACAGCAATTTTGAGTTCCTGTCCGTCGAATGAAATCAGCTGAAGGCCATAAATTGTTACCCTTGAAGGTTTCATAATTGTCTCTATGCCGGCACGAGCAAGGTCATAGGCTCTGCTGCCGTCAATAAACTTTGCGGAGAAGACTGGAGGTATCTGATCAATCTCTCCAATAAATTGTGGCAGTTTGCTCTCGATTAACTCCTGAGTGATATGTTCCCAGGGGAAGTGGTTGTCAATCTCTTTTTCAAGATCGAACGAAGGGGTTGTGGCTCCGAAACGGATACCTGCTATGTATTCTTTTGGTTGAGCCTGAAGTTGCTCTGCAACTTTTGTTGCTTTACCCACGCAAATGAGTAAAATCCCGGTAGCAAGCGGATCGAGCGTACCTGCGTGACCCACTTTTATGTTTTTTAAACCAAAAGACCTTTGCAGGCGAAATTTGATTTTTCTTACAACATCTGCCGAAGTCCACCTGTATGGCTTATCTACCGAAATGACAAACCCCGAAGGATACTCCTCCATGCTTCCTAAAACAGAAATAGCTTCAATTGGTTTTTCAATTTTGGAGTACAAATTAATTATAGGCATCAGCAGTCTATTTTGTTAATTCTTTTCTGATGTCTTCCTCCTTCAAATTCCGATTTAAGAAATGTTGCAAGTATCTCCTTTGCTGTGGCTGTCGAAATGAATCTTGCCGGAAGACTTAAAATGTTTGCATTGTTATGAGTTTTTGCCAGGCGGGCAATCTCAGGTGTCCAGCAAAGAGCTGCTCTTACTCCTGCATGTTTGTTGGCTGTCATGCTGATTCCGTTTCCGGAGCCGCATATTGTGATACCAACAGGAATTTCACCTTTTGAAACTGCAAGTGCGAGCGGGTGCGCCACATCGGGATAGTCCATACTTTCGGCGGAGTTTGTCCCAAAATCCTTTACTTCATAACCCATTTGGACTAACTCGGTTTTAAGAATCTCTTTCAGTTCGTAACCTGCATGATCTGCAGCTATTCCGATAAGTTTTCCCATTTTTTAAATTTTGCCCAAAGGTAACATTTTATTATTGCTCAGGGTAAGATATTTACTACATTTGTTCTTTAAACGAAGCTATGTATGGATATTCAAATGTTGGACCTGAAGAGTCAGTACAATAACATTAAGGAAGAAATCGATTCGGCAGTCAAGGGTGTAATGGACTCTTGTCTTTTCATTAATGGCCCGGATGTTGAAAACTTTGCTAAAGTGCTGGGAAGATATATTTCATGTG
>DOSU01000079.1:0-7651 GCA_003513895.1 Rikenellaceae bacterium | reverse complement strand
AGAACTGGGAAGATATATTTCATGTGAAAATGTAATCCCGTGTGCAAATGGCACGGATGCGCTCCAGATTGCCCTTATGTCGCTGGACCTTAAACATGGAGACGAAGTCATCCTTCCGGCATTTACCTATGCTGCCACCGCTGAGGTCGTTGCTTTGCTTGGTTTGGTTCCCGTACTGGCAGATGTAGATCCGGAAAACTTTAATATTTTGCCTGCAGACATTGAGAAATCGATATCCGGCAAAACAAAGGCAATTATGCCTGTTCATCTGTTTGGCCAGAGTGCAGATATGGAGCCAATAATGGATATTGCAAAAAGAAACAACCTTTATGTAATTGAAGATAATGCGCAGGCACTTGGAGCAAGGTACTCATTCAATACAGGGGAGATTAAATACTGCGGAACAATCGGTCATATTGGATGTACATCATTTTTCCCTTCCAAGAACCTTGGTTGTTATGGCGACGGGGGAGCAATTTTAACTCAAAACGAATCACTTTCGCATAAGTTGAGAATGATTGCCAACCATGGTCAAAAGGTTAAATACCAGCATGATATTGTGGGATGTAACTCCAGGCTGGACACAATTCAGGCTGCGATATTAAGGGTTAAACTAAAATACCTGAACGTTTATACAAGAAGCAGGCAGGATGCGGCTCAAAGATACAGGGGACTGCTAAGAAATGTTAATGAGATTATACTGCCAAAAGAGGAGCTTTACTCAACACATGTTTATCATCAGTTTACCATACAAGTTAAAAAGCGGGACTTACTTAAGGATTTTCTTGAATCAAAAGGGATTCCGACAATGATCTATTATCCGCATGCAATCGAAAAACACAACGCGTTTTCCAACAAAGTGGTTAAAAGAGTAGAAACTCCAAATGCCCAAAGACTCGCAAAGGAGGTTCTCTCTCTGCCCATGCACACGGAACTAAAGGTTGAGGAGCAAATTTATATATCGGAAACCATAAAGGAATTTATGGCTAAAAACAGACAATAATGGGAAAAGGTAAAATTCTGGTTACAGGCGGAACGGGTTATATTGGAGCACATACAGTTGTTGAACTGGATGCTGTAGGATATGAAATAGTAATTGTAGACAATTTCTCAAATTCATCGCCCGAAGTACTTGACGGCCTTGAAAACATAACCGGAAAGAAATTAACATTCCTCGAACTTGACTGTGCCAATGAGGAGCATATGAAACTCCTTTTCGACAAACATCCCGACATAGACGCTACAATCCACTTTGCTGCATACAAAGCAGTAGGAGAGAGTGTGGATAAGCCGCTTGAATATTACAGAAACAATGTGGACTCTCTTATTAACGTTCTGGAAAATATTTCTCGCGATGGAAGGAGCGGAGCAGTAGTTTTTTCATCTTCCTGCACTGTATATGGACAGCCCTCTCCCGAGCATCTGCCGGTGAGAGAAAACGCTCCTCTTAAGCCGGCCGTTTCGCCATACGGAAGAACAAAACAGATGTGCGAGGATATTCTTGGTGATACTGTTTTTGCTTCAAAAGGTAATTTAAAAGTGATTTCACTAAGATATTTTAATCCTATCGGAGCTCATCCCAGTGCTATTATAGGGGAACTGCCCCGCGGAGTGCCCCAGAATCTTCTGCCGTTTGTAACACAAACAGCCATTGGCATAAGGGAAAGGCTGAGCGTATTCGGAAGCAACTACAATACTCCGGACGGATCGTGCATAAGAGATTACATATATGTATGTGATCTTGCAAAGGCACATGTGAAGGCAGTTGAGCGAATGATTGAAAAGCCACAGGAAATGGATGGCGATATGGAATATTTCAATATCGGAACCGGCAGGGGTCTGTCTGTTCTTGAGGTTGTAAAAATGTTTATGGAGGCAACCGGAGTTGATGTACCCTATAAAATTGTAAACAGAAGACCGGGAGATATCGAACAGGTATGGGCCGACCCGTCAAAGGCAAATAAAATTCTCGGCTGGAGTGCCGATACGCCGCTTGATGTTGTGTTTAAATCGGCCTGGGAGTGGGAGAAACGACTTAGGGCGCTATAGGATTGACGCACTAATCCGCCAGTCTCATAATCCTTTTCACTGTCTCGTCTTTCCCGATCAGATCCATTATATCTGCTACACCGGGTCCTTTTGATTCACCAACGAGTGCCAGACGGAGGGTGTTCATTACGGATCCCATTTGCCAGCCGCGCTCTTTTATGTATGGGGAGAGGCTGTGTTCGATACTCTCTTTGGAGAATGTTTCCAGCCCTTCGAGCATTTGGCAAACCTCCTTTAAAATCTGAGGTGTATCCTCTTTCCAGAATTTGGTTTTGACGGCCTGGTCGTATGTGGTTGGAGCAACAAACAGGTAGTCCGAAAGATTCCAGAAATCCTTGACAAAATGGGCTCTCTCTTTAATCAGTCCTACAACATGTTCAATATATTCAGCCGATCTTGAGACTCCTTTGCTTTCGAGAATAATCTTGAACTCATTTGCAAGAGTGGCATTGTCTCTCATTCGCAGATACTCCATATTAAACCATTTGGCTTTATCGGGATTGAATTTTGCTCCGGATTTTATCACCCTCTCCATTGAGAATGCTTCAATTAGTTCGTCAAGTGAGAAAATTTCCTGTTCTGTTCCGGGATTCCATCCCAGGAATGCCAACAAATTAACGAAAGCTTCGGGATAATATCCGTCTTCGCGATATCCTCTGTAAACTTCACCTTCGCTGTTTTTCCACTCAAGCGGAAACACAGGAAATCCGAGTCTGTCGCCGTCTCTCTTGCTTAACTTTCCTTTGCCGTCCGGTTTGAGAAGCAGAGACAGGTGTGCAAATGCAGGGCGGGTATCGTTCCATCCGAATGATTCGTATAGCATGTAGTGGAGCGGGAGGGAGGGTAGCCACTCTTCGCCGCGGATCACATCGGTTATCTCCATAAGATGGTCGTCTACGATGTTTGCAAGGTGATATGTGGGAAGTTCATCAACAGCTTTCCAAAGCACCTTGTCGTCGAGAGTATTTGTATTTACATCAATTTCGCCGCGAATGAGATCGTCCATTTTAACAACTCTGTCCAGTGGCATTTTAAACCTTATGACCCAGTGGTTGCTTGTTGAAATTCGCTCCTTTGTTTCAGTGGCAGAAAGCTTAAGAGAAGTTTGCAGTTTTTCCCTTACAGAGAAGTTGTATGTAAAAGATTCTCCCCTGCTTTCGCAATCTTTCCTTAGAGTATCCAGCTCTTCGGAAGTATCGAATGCATAGTAGGCAAATCCGTTCTCAACAAGTTCTTCGGCAAATTTGCGATACAGCAGCTTTCTTTGCGATTGCCTGTATGGAGCGTGAGTATGTTTTTCCGAAGGAGTCTCTACAATCTTACCGCCTTCGACCCCTTCGCCGGGAGAAATTCCGCACCATGCAAGAGCTTCTATAATATACTCTTCCGCTCCCGGAACAAACCGCTGCGAATCTGTATCCTCAATTCTTAAAATAAAATCTCCCCCTCTCTGTTTTGCATACAGGTAATTATAAAGAGCGGTCCTAACACCTCCTATGTGAAGGGGGCCTGTTGGACTTGGTGCAAAACGGACTCTTGTTCTTCTGGCCATTTTTTTAATCTTGTGTTTGATGTAGATAAGAGTTATCCGAAAGCAGATTGTGCTTTCCGTCCTTCTCCTCAATTTTTAGAGTGCTGTTTACACGAGGTTCGGCAGGAGATGAGCTTTTTCCGTTTTCATCTTTGTTTATTGCCATTCTTCGTCTGATATATGCCGGCTGGTTTTCAAATTCCGATATGTTGTCGTCTGCTCCGAGAATGAGTGCAGGTTTCTCTTTGGGTCTTGCCTGGCTTACCTGCGGAGATTCAATTATTTTTCTTCTCTCCTGCCTGTTTACGGGAAGATCATGCTTTTGTCCAACCATCTCCTCGTACGGTGTGGATTGAATAAAAGGCATCATGCTCTCCTCTCCGAGAGTCACACTCTGAACAAGTTTGCCGCCGGTAGTTGATATCTGAGGCAGCGAGTGCATGTCAAACCCTGTTGCAACAACTGTTACGCTTATTGATTCGCCAATTTCCGGATCGTTTACAACACCGCGTTTGAACTTTTCGACAGTATCTCCGGTGTACTCTTTAACGTAATCCATAATCTGGGAAAGCTCGGCCATGGTAAGACCGTTGTTGTTGCTTGAAGTGATGTTTACAAGTACGCCTTTGGCTGTTTTAAGGTCGTAGTCGTTAAGCAAAGGGGAAGAAAACGCCTCTTCAACTGCACGGATTGCTCTGTTGTCTCCTGTAGCTGTTCCGGTTCCCATAAGAGCCATTCCGCTGTTTTGCATTATCATCTTGATATCTGCAAAGTCTACATTGATAAATCCGGGTCTGGTAATAATCTCGGCAATTCCTTTTACTGCAGAACTAAGTACCGAGTTGGATTTTGGAAATGCGTCGAATATATTCAGCTCTCCGAATATTTTATATATTTTTTGATTGTCGATAATGAGAAGGCTGTCTACATACTTTTCAAGTTCTTTTATTCCAAGTATGGCTCTTTTCAAAAACTCCTGGCCCTCATCCCTAAAAGGGAGGGTAACTACACCAACAGTGAGCAATCCCATCTCCTTAGCTATCTGGGCAATCACGGGTGCAGCACCGGTACCGGTACCTCCTCCCATTCCTGCCGTGATAAAAACCATTTCGGTACTGCCGCCCAAAGACTCTTTGATTGTATCTATTGTTTCAAGTGCTGCCCTGCGTCCTTGTTCGGGATTACATCCGGCACCAAGCCCTTTTGCTATGACATTGCCAAGCTGAACCTTTTCAGGAACCGGACTGCCCTGAAGTGCCATTGTATCGGTGTTGCAGATCATAAAATCGACATCCTTTATTCCCTGCTGAAACATCTGGCTAACGGCATTTCCGCCGCCACCGCCAACTCCAATAACCTTGATTATGGATTTGTTGGACTCCCAGTTTAGTGGTATATACTCTTTCATATCAATTATGCTTCATTATCTCCGGCATCAAAGAATGACTTCATCTGCTCCCGGATTCCGTTAAACAGTGTTTTCCCTCCCGCTCTCTCTCTTCTATTGTCTCTTTTTTCCTCTTTCCCAACTAAAACTTCAACTTTTGCAATCTCTTCCGGGTCAAACAGCGTTCCTCCAATGGTGTTTTTTTCTGATTTTAGATTTTCCTCTTTTAAGAATTTTTCACACTCATAGCCATACAGGACAAGCCCAACAGCTGTAGAAGAACTTGGTTTGTTAACTCCTTCGCACGAGTCAAAGGTAATATTTATATTTGGTGAGGCAATCCTTGTGTCGTAGCCTGTTTTGTATCTTACAAACTGGCAGAGATGTGCAAGTTGTGCACCGCCTCCGGTTATTACAATACCGCCATTCAGTTTATCCTGATATCCCGAACGGTCTATCTCATATTGAATTGCCTCTACTATCTCTGCCATTCTGGCTTCAATTATGCTGGAGATTACTTTAAAAGAGATTTCCCTTGAATCCCTTCCTCCGATTCCCGGAATTACTACAGTTCTGTTCTCGGGAGCATATTCACTTACGCAAGAACCATACTGGATTTTCATTTGTTCGGCATTTCGGGAAGACACTCCGCATCCCTGCTTCAGATCTTCTGTAATTGAATTCCCTCCGAATGGAATAACTGCAGTATGCCTTATTATATTGTCTTCAACAACCAAAAGGTCTGTTGTTCCACCTCCGATATCAACCATTGCAACACCCATTTCCATCTCCTCTTCACCAAGTACTGCCATTGCACTTGCCACCGGCTCAAGAACAAGTTCTTTTAAGTTAAGGCCCGCCCTTCCAATCACCGACTTGCTATGTTCCGCCGAATTTAACCTGCCTATGAAGAGCTTGTAATTTCCTTCTATCTGGCTGCCGGCCATTCCTCTTGCCTCTTTCATTCCTATATGATCGTCGATGTTATATGACTGGGGAATTACATGTAGAATGCGCTCGCCGGCATTTACACGTGTTTTGTACATCTCTGCCTGCATCTCCTGAACTTCGCTCTCGGTGATAAGTACATCCGGCCTTGGTCTGTTCCTCTTGCACCCTTCGTCGGTGCACCTGATGTTTTGCCCTGCAATACCAACATACACATCCTTTATCTCAAACTCGTTCTCTTCTTTAATCTCCCGTAATGTTGGAATAAGGGAGTTAAGTACATCCTGGATGTTTACAACTTCTCCTCTCATAATCCCTTTTGAAGGGGTCTCTTTGAATGCTACAATTTTATATCCCGAATCTGTTTTTTCTCCAATCAGGCTTACCACTTTTGTGGTACCCAGGTCAATGGCGGCAATGTAGTTTTTCATATATTTAAGTTTTTTTCGTTTTTTATCTTTCTTTTAACGCAAACAATCTGATTGTTGTACTGAAGGTCTACGACCTTGTATTTTTCCCATCCTTCATTAGGAATAATGTTTTTGTAGAAGGAGAGTAGTTTTTCAAACTTGACCTCCACGTCATCCGGTTTCCCGAACATAATCTCCTGCTGGCCAACTCGGGGTGTCATATGAAGATTGCCTTTCTCATCTACGAATATCTGCTCTATTTGAGCATTCCATATTTCGCTTCCGTCAATAAACAGTCCTACTTTTAAAATATCACTTGCCCACTCTTTGTTCATTCTTATTCTTCCCCTGTATCCCGGAGTAATGGTAAGAGGAATATCTCCCGTTACAACAGGGACAAAGGAGGTAAATGTTCTCACAAGCGGGAAAATGTATGCACTTTCGTCCATGTAAAATCCCCCGGTTTTAGTTTCGAGCCGAAGTACCGGTCTTCTCTGATTTATTTTTACAACAAGTACTCCTTTGCCCGTATAACTTACGGTGGATTTTCTGATAGCTGTCTTGTTGTTGAGCACAAGCTCCAGTTCGTGTAAATTTATGTGTTTAAGTTTGCTCTCTTTTACTGTAATTCCCTCTTCCCGGATAAGTTCTCCAATCTCCTCCCTGCTCACAAATCTGTTTACATTACTATCAAGAATGGCAATCTCAATTCTGCTGCATTTAATCTTATCTATCTCCTGCTGTACAAGCATTGTAGAAAATACAAAATATGCCGCAACAGCTGCAAGCAACAATGTATATCCTGTATAGATGAGAATCTTCTTAAACATTGTATCTCTTTTTGAGGTATGATGTTATGGGTTCAATAAAGCGATCGATATCTCCTGCTCCAAAACTAACCAGAGTATCAATGTCGGTCTTTGAAAGGTATTCCATCAGTTCACCTTTGGTTATCAGGACTTTTTTGTCAATCCTGACTTTGTCAAAAATGATCTTTGAAGTAACCCCTTCCATCGGTAGTTCTCTTGCCGGGTATATATCAAGCAAAATAAGTTCATCAAGCGCACTCAGGCTCTCAGCAAAATCGTCGGCGAAATCCCTTGTCCTGGAAAAAAGATGGGGCTGAAAAATTGCAGTAATTCTTCTTCCGGGGAAGATGTTTCTTATTGAACTTATGGCAGCTGCAATCTCTTTTGGATGGTGGGCATAATCGTCTATATATGCACATTGTGGAGTATTCAGCCTGATATCAAACCTCCGCTCTACTCCGGAAAATGTCTGCAGCGCCTTCTTCAATGACTCTTCACCTATGCCGTTTAACAGAGA